>OMUV01000072.1 GCA_900314335.1 uncultured Prevotellaceae bacterium
GGTCCGGAGTATTCTTCTCAAGTGTGTGATTTGCAATGTTCCGCAGAAGGGCGAACTTACATTTGAGACGAGGGAAAACATCTCAAATGTAATTTTCCTCAGGTGCCTTGTAGTTTTCCGCTTATGCGGGACGGTTTTTCAGGTGTTCGGAATGCGGCTCCGTGCGAAGCGGATCATTCATAACATATGCATACAGGAGCGCGACAGAAGACAAGATAATTTCCGCGCAAGCGGGAACAAGAAATCAGAAATCCGCCTCCGCCACCCGGGGACAAGAAACAGTTTCACAAGATAATGAGCAGGCCCATCATACAGCCATGACCGAGTTTACAGCCTACAACATGTCCGGCAGCAAGTCGGATACGGTATACCCCTATTGCCTTTTCCCCTCGCCTCACACGCCCGTCTATCCCCTGCGTCGCTGCCCGCTGAGGGCGCCGTCGCTCCCGCTCACGATAGCCGCGGCGCTGAGGGAGGCGCTGAGGGGCACGGGTGCGGAGGTGATCACGGACGGCTGCATCAAGATGGCCGAGGGCGGCGTCACCTACCGTCTCCAGATTGCCGTCACGGGGAGCGGCGAGGGCGGCGCCATTGCGCTGGACATCGAGACCGACGAGCCCTACCACGCCGCCTCGCTCACGCCGCGCCATTACCTGGAGGACAACAGCGACGCGATGCGCGATGACCTGCTGCGCCGCCACGGCTGGGCTGTGATACGCTTCAGCGAGCGGCAGGCGGCTCTCGAGACGGCGACATGCTGCCGGTTTATCCTCGCCGTGCTCGCCGAGATGGGTCTGACGGGCATAAGCTTCGCGACAGCGGGCCACACGAGGCCTGCCCACGACCGCCGGCCGTCCAGACTCGGCGCCGAGCGCGCCGCCGCCGAGAGAGCGCGCGAGGTGTACCTCGCCGGCCTCAGTCTGACGCCCGAAGACATGGCGCCCTACGCCGACCCCGCGCCGCTGACGGAGGAGGAGAAGGAGGCGGGCCGCATAGCCGACAAAGAGCGCTACACTCCACCGACGGAGAAGGGCGAGGGATACAACGCCGCCCATCACTTCGACCGCGACAACGACATCCGCTTCATTCCCGAGACTCACACATACCTCTACAAGGGCTGCGACGCGCTCAAGTCGGTCACCACGGTGATCTCCGAGTACTTTCACGCCTTCGACGCCGAGGCTGCGGCCAAGCGCAAGGCCGGGCCGGGCGGCAACCCGAAGGACTTTATCGACCGGTGGAGGTTTGTCGCCAAGCAGGCCTCGGAGAGCGGCACCCACCTGCACGCGCAGATCGAGAGCTACCTGCTGGGGCGCCCCACCAACAGTTCGTTTCACCTCCGCTACAAGTCTCCCTCGTTCGCCTACGACTCCTGGGCGGACGTCACGCGCGAGTTCTCCTACTTTCTCGACTTCATCGGCCGCGCGGGGCTCACTCCCTACCGCACAGAGTGGCCCATCTACGACACGGCCTCGCGCATCGCCGGCGCGCCCGACCTCATCGCCCAGAAGGACGGCCGCCTGATGATGTTCGACTGGAAGCGCTCCACCAAGGTCATCGACCCGGAGCACTCCCCCGGCATCTGCGCCGAGCCGAGCCTCAACAGCTGGGGCCGCACGGGCATCGGCACATTCTCCGACCTGCCCGACTGCTCCTTCATCCACTACTCCCTGCAGCAGGCCGTATACAAGCGCATCCTCAAGCGCAACTACGGCCTCGACATCTGCCGCACCTTTCTCGTCGTGCTCCACCCCGCCTACACCCACTTCTACATCGTCGAGACCAGAGACGTCGAGAAATATGTCGACCGCATTTTCGACATTCTCCACTGAATCACGGGACGCAAGATGCGACGCGCGCGGAGAATTTAATCTCTCTTAATTTGCATGTTTTAATTCGCTTTCCTATCTTTGTAGCATAAACACAGCATACTAATGACCGAAAGCGAAAAACTGAAGACAGAAGACAGGATCGTCGAGGTGCTCAAGACCGTCTACGACCCTGAAATACCCGTAAACATCTACGACCTCGGCCTGGTCTACAAGATAGACCTCAAGGACGACGGCACGCTCGACGTAGAGATGACGCTCACAGCGCCCGGCTGCCCGATGGCGGACTATATCACGGAGGACGTGCGCCAGAAGCTCGAGGGAATAGACACGATAAAGCAGGCTAACATCAATCTCGTGTTCGATCCCGTCTGGGACGAGAGCATGATGAGCGACGAAGCCAAGACCGAACTGGGCATGATGTGATGAAAAACGTCTATTTTCTCTCCGACGCCCATCTCGGTTCGCTCGCCACGCGTCATCACCGCACCCAGGAGCGGCGCCTGGTGCGTTTCCTCGACGAGATCAAGGACCACTGCTCCGCGCTCTACCTACTGGGCGACATGTTCGACTTCTGGTACGAATACAAATACTGTGTGCCCAAGGGCTACACGCGCTTTCTCGGCAAGATCAGCGAACTGACCGACCGGGGCGTGGAGGTGCACTATTTCACGGGCAATCACGACCTCTGGCTCACCGACTATTTTGAGAAGGAATGCGGCATGATCGTCCACCGCGAGGCGCTTACCACAGAGATCTACGGCAAACTGTTCTACCTCTCCCACGGGGACGGCGACGGCAACCGCGACCGGCGCTACCGCATGCTCAGGGCCATGTTTCACAGCTCTGTCTGCCGCACACTCTTCTCCGCCCTTCATCCGCGCTGGGCCATCTGGTTCGGCCTCCAGTGGGCGCGCCATTCGCGCCTCAAGCGCGTGGACGGCAAGGAGCCCCCGTTCATGGGCGAGGACAAGGAACCGCAGATCATCTTCGCGCGCCAGTACCTCAAGACCCATCCGGACATCAACTACTTCATCTTCGGCCACCGCCACATCGAGGCCGATGTGCACATCAGCGACCACACGCGCGTCATCCTGCTGGGCGAATGGATCAGCCTCTTCACCTACGCCACGTTCGACGGCGAGCACCTCTTTGTGGAGGACTATATCGAGGGCGAGACCCATCCGTAGCTCCCCGCGAAGGCTTTCCCCCTCGACAGCGCACCTTACGAATCACCCGTTTTCCCCACGGAAAACGGGATTTATTATTGTCCTTTACGACAAATCAAATAATTTCCGCCTGCATATTTGCATTAAACGGGGGAAATTCATATATTCGCTGAAAAACCACAGCATATACAGATATGCATGCAGAGGAATTTGTGAGCTACCTGAAATACGAGCGCAACTACTCCGACCGCACCGTCGACAGTTACCGCCGCGACCTGGAGGCATTCCGTTTGTTCGCCTCCGGCGTGCTCGGGCTGGCTCCCGGGGCCGATGTGCCGGACGCCGACATCAGCGAGCGGCTGATACGCCGCTGGATGGCCGCCATGCTCGACAAGGGCAACACCTCACGCTCTGTATGCCGGCGCATCAGTGCCCTGAAGTGCTACTTCCGCTTCATGCTCGTCTCCGGCCGCCTCACCGTCGACCCGACCGTCCGCATCACGCCGCCCAAGAAGGAGAAGCCCCTGCCCTACTTCATGCGCGAGGGCGACATGGATACCCTTCTGGACGACATCAAGGTGCGCGACACATTCGAGGGGCACCGCAATCACCTTATCATCAACACCTTCTACAACACGGGCATGCGTCTCTCCGAGCTCACGGGGCTCGACGTGGCCGACATCGACTTCCACGCGGAGCTCGTCAAGGTCACCGGCAAGCGCAACAAGCAGCGCATCATTCCCCTCTCAGAGAGCCTGCTCGCCGAGATGCGGGAATACCTCAGCCGGCGCGGGGCCGTCACCGGCGATAGCGACGGAGCGCTCTTCGTAAGCCGCCGCGGCACACGCCTCTCAGGCGCCGAAGTGCGCGAAATAGTCCACGATGAGCTCTCGCTCGTCACCACCATGAAGAAGCGCTCGCCCCATGTCCTGCGCCACTCCTTCGCCACCGCCATGCTCAATCACGGCGCCGACATCGAGGCCGTACGCCGCCTGCTGGGCCACGAGAGCCTCGCCACCACGGAGATCTACACGCACACCACGTTTGAACAACTGAAAAAAGAATATCAACGCGCCCATCCAAGGGCATAAAATTCACATATCATGGAAGTCAAAATCAAATCAATTCATTTCGAAGCCAGCGAGAAGCTGCACGAGTTTATTGACAAGAAATTAGCAAAGCTGACAAAGTCCAGCGACCAGATCGGCACGGCCGAAGTGAGTCTCAAGGTGGTGAAGCCCGAGACTGCCAACAACAAGCAGGCAGGCATCCGCATCACCCTACCGGGCGGAGAACTGTTTGTCGAAAAGGTATGCGACACATTTGAGGAAGCTGTGGACCTGTGCGTCGACTCGCTGCAGCGCCAGATCACCAAATACAAGGAAAAACAACGCGGCCATTGACCCTCGGCCGCTGACCGGGCCCGCTGAATGGCTCAGGCCGGTCTGACTCAAAGCGGGGTGCGCTCCTCAGCGCGCCCCGCTTCTTTCGTCTCCGCCGCGATAGCTGGGAAATTCTCCGCGATAGCTGGGAGGACCACTGACTCAGCGGTCGCCAGCCGCCGCCAGAGTGCGCGAAGGAATGCGCGAGAATGCATATGCACGGGAAATAACTGGGAGTACGAGACGCGTGCAAGATATTGCACGAAGG
>OMUV01000044.1 GCA_900314335.1 uncultured Prevotellaceae bacterium
GCGTAAAAGAAATAGCTCCAGCTGATGTACTCCGCTATCTCTGAGGTTCTGAAGCGCAATGACTCTATCATCTGTCAAACAATATTTCCTGTCCGCAGGACTCTGGAGAAAGGCCGCGCTTGGAAGAATAAACCTCCACACCATTTATAAAGGTATGCTCTACTCTCCAGTCATATTTCATGCCGGCATAGGGAGTCCAGCCGCATTTGCTTACGACGTCTCTTGCTGAGAGCATATATTGCGCGCAAGGACGGAACACCGTAAGGTCGGCATAGTATCCGTCACGGATAAAGCCCCTTCTGCTGACATTGAAGCGCCGTGCGGGATTGTTGGCCATAAGTCTTGCCACGTCCTCCAGATCGATATAACCTTCGTCAACGAGCTTGAGCGTGTTGATTAGCGAAAACTGTACCGATGGCATACCGCTTGCGGCCCGGAATGCACCACCCCGCTTCTTCTCCGGCAGGTGGGGGGCATGGTCTGTGCTTACTGTATATATCTTGCCTTCGCGACTGAGATTTTTCCTCAAAGTCTCCCTATCCTCCGCGCTTTTGACGGATGGATTGCATTTTATCAGTGCCCCTTTTGAGGAGTAATCTGCGTCACAGAACACAAGATGCGGAATGCACACCTCTGCCGTTATCTTATTATTTTGCGAAGAGAAGAGATCCAGCTCCTTTGCAGTTGAGATATGCGCCACATGCAGGTCGGCGCCGGTATCTTCGGCCATTTTAACAGCCATACTGCTAGAAGCATAGCAGGCCTCTGCCGAGCGGATGACCGTATGCATCCGTACGTCCGGGTCATCGCCGTATTTTTGCCTCGCAGCCGCGGCATTGGCATTAATAATGTCCATATCTTCGCAATGGGTCACGATCGGGATTCTGCTGCTACTAAATATGCTGTGCAACGCCGCAGCTTTGTCCACAAGCATGCCGCCCGTTGATGAGCCCATAAACACTTTAACGCCGCACACTCGGTGCGCATCGGCGTTATTTATCTCATCTATATTACTGTTTGTAGCACCGAGATAGAAGCTATAATTCACCATGCTGTCCCGCGCCGCAATGGAACGCTTAAAGTCAAGAGCATCGGCAGATACGGCAGGAGGATTATTGTTGGGCATGTCAAAAAACGACGTAACGCCGCCGCAAGCCGCAGCCCTGCTCTCCGAATATATATCTGCCGCCGCAGTATTGCCGGGCTCGCGGAAGTGAACATGGGTGTCTATTATGCCGGGCATGACATAGCAGCCCGAGATATCAACCACTCCAGCTCCGGCGGTGGAAGCAGACTCCTCAATTCCTGCTATCCGGGAGTCTTCGATTACCAGATCGGCCTTTTCCTTACTGTCTCCGTCTACAATAGTGCCGCCTTTGAGAATAGTTCTCATCCCCTGTTGCCTCTATAAGCGTGCTTAAATTTGCCTCTCATTCTGTCCAGACGCAACCGCAGGACTCCGAACACAGCTTCGCCAAAGATAGAACTATTCATCTTGCTTTCGCCCAGACGCCTGTTTACAAATACTACAGGGACCTCCTCTATCTTAAAACCGAGCTGATAGGCCGTGTATTTCATCTCTATCTGAAAAGCGTAGCCCTTGAAGCGGATATTATTCAGGTCTATAGCCTCCAGTGTATGCCGTGTCCAGCACACAAAGCCCGCGGTAGTGTCGTGTATCTTCACGCCTGTCACAGCTCTGACGTACTTTGAGGCAAAGTAGCTCATCAACACGCGCCCCATGGGCCAGTTCACGACGTTTACGCCGCTGACATATCTGGAACCGACGGCCACATCAGCGCCCCTCTCGGCACAAGCGGCGTAAAGACGGGGCAAATCGGAGGGAGCATGGCTGAAATCGGCATCCATCTCGAAGATATAGTCGTATTTATGCTGTAGCGCCCATTTGAAACCGGCGATATATGCGGTACCGAGGCCTAACTTTCCACTTCGCTCAATAATATTAAGCCTGCCGTTGAATTCATCTTTCATCAGATCCTTGACTATCGCTGCCGTCCCGTCAGGAGAGCCGTCGTCAATAACCAATATGTCGAATTTATGCGGTCCGAGGTTCATGACAGCGTGAATCACGGCGTCTATATTTTCTTTCTCGTTATATGTAGGTATTATTACCAGACTATCCGATCCGTCCATGATGCTTATAGCGTGTTATTAAGTTATTGGCAAATTTACTTACAATTTCCCGATTGGCTACTATCTTTCCATTCAAATTAACGGCACAAATATTCCGATTTTACATACGGTCTCATAAACTCATCGTATCACGACTTAATACGAGAATAAGTCTACTGATAAGACTCAGATAATTTGTCATGTGCTGTCCAATAAAACCAGATTATCCTAAACGCCGGGCGGATTGCACCTCTCAGAATACCGTTCAACATTTATTACTGTCCGGTAAACATACTGCCCACATTCTCTGGTCCATTTATAGATGTGTATAACTAATTAAAAGACAGCACCCCGCAAATGAGCAAAATTACATTTGAGAAGAGAAGAACTTTCACAAATGTAGTTTTTCTCAAGTGCCTTGTAATTTTTCGAATAAGCGGGAAGGTTTATGGAGTATATGGAAAAGAGTGTTCCGGGAAGGGAATATTCATCTTTTAGCGTAAAAGATAGTTTACGTGGGCTGCCTCTGACGCCCAGAAGGCATTCCCGGAGGCGTGTATATACGTAAGGATATGCCATGCAGAGGGTAAATCAAATTGTGAGATAATTTTTCCCGTCCCCAAAAGTTTACCTGACAGTAATAATCAACATCATTTCTTCATCGGGCCAGTTCATGCTCGCACAAGAATGTTTGGAAGATTAATAACTCGCATCGCGAGGAATGCTGTTTCTGCACATCGGGAAAGGCTTTCTGCATGCACGGAATTTTACAAAACATGAGAGAGAATTCTCATGCGGATGAACCAAAAAATTCTCATGCAGATGAAAACAAAATCAGCTCCCGTGCAATCCCCGTTGTTTGCTATGCGCTGCTTTTCCGGAGGTAATTAAACACTGTATATCAGTCTTTTGGATAACATATAATAGACCTGATTCCTCTCTCGGTCTGTCAGCTTTCCGGGATAGAACCTGCCTCCGGGCATTAGAATCATCATACGCATTTCTGAGCGCCTTAAGAACTAAAATACAATCGCGGCTGACAAGGTGAGACTGCTGACTGTTGATGACTTGATAAGCTGCGGCCCCGTGCCTACTTCGTCTCTGTCAAAATAGTGAGTCAGGCCATATTTGGCATATAGCTTAAATCTGCCCACCGGTGTACAGGAAAGGACTGCAGAAGTCCGAATACCTTTTCCATAGAGCGAGACATAGCTGTCGTACATATTATTGGCGGCTCCGTCGTAAGTGTATATACGGGTGTTGTAGTCGTTGGTATTAAAATAGGAGCACGAAATCCTTGCCTTGAACCGGTCGGCCGCCGCGTAAGCAAAGATCTGACTTATGCTGTATCCCCGTGTGGTTTTGTCGTGCCTGTCATAAAGAGAATAGGATGCAATAGTATTCAACGTTACTTTCCCAAACGTATATACTCCTCTTATTTTAAGCGAACTGCGCGTCTGCGACAGACTGTCTTTTAATACGCTCTCCTCACTCGTCTTGTGCGTGACCTTTAATTGTGCAGAGACGAGCCGGTCGCGATCCTGATTGTGCAGCTCGCCATAAAAGTAAAGCTCTGCAAAATCTGAGGCCACGGGAAAGTTGTAAGTAGCCCACGGACGCCGATACAGATCTACGTAGGAGTAATAGGACACATGATAGCCAAAGTCGCCGTTTGCGCCGATCATGACTCCCTGCTCGTTGTTTGTCCTGCTACTGCTGCGAAAACTCTGAGCATAGATTGCGTTATATTTTTTGGAATAGCTTCTGACGATCCCGGTCAGCCTTAGCATGTTGCTAATAGTAAATCGTGCAGTGTTGAGAAAGGCTATGGCATTATTGTCAGACATGGCCAGCTCTCCCTTGCTGTTGAACTTGCCCTTTGACAACATATAGTGGAGACTTGCACCGCCGAAATCACTGCCACGCATTGCATAGCGGTTGTAAAGCCGGGCAAGCGGAGCCAACGGGCGCGTGTAATGGAGGTAATAGCCGGCCATACCAATATTGAAATTATCACCATTGTAGGTAATGTCCGCTCCTGTAGTAAAGTCCTTAAGTTTGCTGCGCCTGCGCATCTCCGAAGGCGTGCGGTGATAGCCATTGGTGTATATCGCCGTAACCCGATTACTGTCATTGACTGTGGCATCATCGTTTTTATAAGAGCAGAAGCCGGTAAGAAGAAAGCGGCCTGCGTATACGCGACCTGCCGCACCGCGGAAGTAGTCGCGCTCGGAATAGGAGGCATGCGGCTTAATAAGTGTCCTGTCATCAACACCCTCCAGATAGAATTTCTTGCTCCTGAGGAACGTATTGCCAACGAGCAGGCCGTAGCCGAAATGTACGCGATAGTCTCCGAGGATAACGGAAAAATTGCGTTTCTGTGGTTGAAAATTCAGGAAAAAGGAATAAGAATCCAGAAGGTCATTGCCTTTGCTGGCAAACGGTTCGCCGGCATCCTTCTCTGCCGACAAGCCGAAGCGAAGCTGATGATGGAAATTGTATTCATACTTCAGACCTGCATGAAACCTGTCGCCAAGATATCGTTTAGAGTCAGGCAGAGACTTCTCTTTGTGATAGCCCAGAGCTTTGTTGAAGGGGATTTTATAATCAGCCGTAATCTTGTTCTTACCTTGTGTCAGCATCTGCCTGAGAGTCGGCTTGGTCTCGATAGTAGAAGCACATTTTATAAAAGCAGTAAGGTAATAACGCGTCTGATAGTCCAGCCCTGGGATTAACGCCAGTTCACCGTAGGATACTATCGGCTTATACCTGTTTATATAGCTTATTATCGAGTCTGCATTGGCAGATGTCAGAAAAGGCAATTCCAGAAGCTGCTCACGCGTGGCGGCATTGATGTCGATAGGATCGTTATAGATGTCATGCAGCTCTTCAAGTTTCTCTACGTAGTAGTCAGATGATTGGTCATTATCACTGAGATCGCTGAAGTAATTCTCTACAAAATCGTCCCATGTACACTTCTTTATCCCGGGATCTTTTACTAAAACATCGTCGGCAAGAGATGTCTGATACGGAGTTAGGAGCAGGAAGCTCAGGCATACAGCAGTCAGGGTCTCATTTAGAAAGCGAAACTTCGGAAGGATAAAATATTGTGTTTTCATGTTTAAGAAGGAAGGTAAGACAAATTGAACTGCGGGGAAATATCAAATCTTCAGGGTAAGTCCGTCATAAGCCAGAAACATTCCGGGCGGTAATCCTTTGGACGTCTCTTCATGGAGGCCTATCTCGTGGCTCATGTGGGTAAAGTAAACGGGACTGACGCCAGTCTTATTGGCAAAGACAATAGCCTCATCGAGGGACTGGTGTGTGGGATGCGGCTTAAAGCGCAGAGCATTCAGCACAAGTAGTCTGGCGCCTTTTATATAATCTATCTCGCTCTCCGCAGCCGTTTTCATGTCCGTTATATAGACAAAATCATCTATCCTGTACCCGAGAATTGGAGTTTTGCCGTGTATAACCTCTATGGGAGTAATCTTTACGTCACCGATGAAGAAAGTTTGGTGAGCTTTTATCTCATTCATCGACAGATGTGGAAGCCTGTATTTCATAGTATCCGAGAAACAGTAAGCATCGCGCATCAGTATTTTCTTCGCCGTATCGGCATCGGCGTAGACGTCAACAGTCTGAAGCTTGGAAAAAGGGCGAAGATCGTCCAGTCCTCCGGTATGATCATAATGACTATGCGTTAGTAACACGGCATCAAAGCTCTGGAACGGACGATGAAGCATCTGAAAATAAAAATCCGGACCGCAGTCTATCAGTATGCGTTTGCCTTTTGTTTCTACCAGCACCGAGCTCCTCATCCGTCTGTCCCGCGGATCGGAAGAACGGCACACAGAGCAAACACATCCCAGCTGCGGCACGCCGCATGAAGTGCCGGTTCCGAGGAAAGTGATAACCATTGACTGATAGGACATACACCACTCTTCTATTTGATATATTGTACTTCCGGTGTCAGCGTAATGCCATATTTATCGCTCACACTTTTTGCGACACGCGTTGCAAGATCCGCTACTTCTGCCCCTGTGGCTCCCCCGTAGTTTACAAGCACCAGCGGCTGCGTGTCCCAGACACCGACATTGCCAATACGTTTGCCGCGCCAGCCGCAATTTTCTATCAATGCCGCAGCCGGGAGCTTGTACGTCCCTTCCTCTTTTCCCGGGAAATAAGGTATTCCCGGCGTGATGCCAGTCACCCTCAGTACATCGGCTTCACCCACCAAAGGATTCATAAAGAAGGACCCCGCATTGCCCACCCGGCGTGGATCAGGCAGCTTGTTTTCCCGCAGTTGTATCACATATCGGCGAATATCTGCGGCAGTGTATCCATTTTTGTCTCCAAACTGTGAGCGAAGAGCACTGTAAGAAAGATTCGGCGAGAATGTCCGGGAAAGCCGGAATACTACGTGATGAATAGCATAGCGTCCCGGATGAGTGCGGAAAAGACTGTGGCGATAAGAATAGTCGCAATGCGCAACATCTACCATGTCCTCGCTATTATCCATGGTATCAACACACTCGACTGCTTCGATTATCTGCGATGCTTCTGCGCCATAAGCGCCGATATTCTGTGCGGCTGCGGCACCGACCTCACCTGGAATAAGCGAAAGGTTTTCTGCTCCGTAGAAGCCATGGTCTACGCAATAAGCGACAAAGCTGTCCCAGTGAACGCCTGCGCCTGCCCTCAGCCAGACATGATTAGCATCCGACTTCTCTACTGCTATGTCATTAATATTAGAATGTACGACGCATCCATCAAAGTCTCCTTCAAAAAGAAGATTACTGCCGCGGCCGATGAATAGTTTTTGCTCCTGCGCAAGGTCATGCAGCAATTCATGAAGATCTTTGATATTGTCGTATTCTACATAATGCCTGCTCTTCACATTTATGGCAAATGTGTTGTGGCGCAAAAGCGAATAATTGTCGAAGCTCTTCATAAATACTGCCTAGTTTTCAAATTTCACAAGCTTCCAAGCTCCCTTGATCAGACGAAACTTGAACATACTGGACATGCCGTTTGAGTTCCCTCTTACCGATACGATGCGAGTATTCTTTGAGGTCAAAGGCAAGCCATAGTCCAGACAAAACACATCGTTCGCCGGCAATTCTGGGCGGAATGCCTCCCATTGGCTGTTGTCTATTATGCCATCAAGCTTCTTATAATGGTTGTCTGCATCATAAGTAGTGAAATCAATACTTTCAGACAAATGACGCATTTGAAAAGCTGTATCGGTCGCAAACTTCTGGTAAAAGCTCAGGAAGCCTGCATCGCTGTGAGCAGAAAGGCGCATGATGTTGATATAAGCCAGACGCCAGATGCCCTGCTCCTTGGCAAAGACGTATTGCTTGCAGGATTTCTGCTTAAACAAAAGCCTGTCAGCTTTCACTGTGTCAGTTTTAACTCCAATAATATTGTTAAGCGTCTTCTCGCTATCTAGGATGATGATGTGAAGGCTGTGGGTGTAATAAATCTTATCAAACTTCCAGTCTATCCTGTTTATTCTATTAAAAAGTCTACCGTTTCGATATTCTTTAAGCGGGAAATCTGTACGGCGGTACTGAAAGCTTTTATTGGTGGAATAAGAAAATATGAAATCAGCAAATAGTTCGTCCACTGCTTTAGGAGGAGCAACCTCATTAGAGTCAATACCTATAGTATCCGCATTGGCTCTGATAGAGTCTTCCTGCGCCTCGCTTTCTACAACAGCTGGAGTCTTGCTCTTGTTGCAAGATATCAACAAGAGATTCAGAATAAATAAGAAAATGTATAAATTCCTCATATCAATGAATGTGCTGGGCACAAAATTACTGAATTTAATTATCACCACAGCTCTCGCTACAAAGAAATGTCGTAACTTTGCATTTGAAACTAACAAACAGAAATCTGGGATGAACATAAAAGATATACAAAACGTACTGAATGACATCAAGCATCTCGAAGCGCATGATGAAAAGGAGATAGAGAACCTTCGCATAAAATATCTGAGTCGCAAGGGTGAAATTAGTAAGCTCATGAGCGAATTCAGAAATGTAGAGGCTGATAAGAAACGCGAGTACGGCATCAAGTTGAACGAGTTGAAGAAAGCTGCTACAGATAAAATCAATGCCCTTCGCAACAGTATATCTACTTCTAAGGACGTTAACGCTGACATAGACCTTACGCGCACGGCCTCCCCTGTAAAGCTGGGCACAAGACACCCGTTATCCCTAGTGAAAAACCAGATCATAAATATCTTCGGCCGCATGGGCTTCGTGCTGGCAGACGGTCCGGAAGTAGAGGATGACTGGCATGTGTTCTCCTCTATGAATTTTCCCGCTGACCACCCTGCCAGAGACATGCAGGACACTTTCTTCGTGGAGAATCCTAATATTCTGCTACGCACTCATACAAGCTCTGTACAAAGTCGTGTGATGGAAGTGTCCAAGCCTCCTATCCGTGTAATATGCCCGGGCAGAGTTTATCGCAATGAAGCCATTTCTGCCCGCGCACACTGTTTCTTCCATCAGGTGGAAGGGCTCTACGTAGACGAGAAAGTCTCTTTCGCCGATTTGAAGCAAGTATTGCTGACTTTCTCGCGCGAGATGTTCGGTCCTGACACCAAGATACGCCTCCGCCCCTCTTACTTTCCCTTCACAGAGCCTTCTGCCGAGATGGACATAAATTGTGACATCTGTGGTGGTAAGGGATGCTCTTTCTGCAAACATACGGGATGGGTAGAAATACTCGGCTGCGGTATGGTAGATCCTGCCGTTCTCGATGCCAATGGCATAGATTCTTCCAAATATACCGGCTACGCCTTTGGTATGGGCATCGAGAGAATTGCCAATTTGAAGTACAAAGTAGACGACCTGCGCCTGTTCTCTGAAAACGACGTCCGCTTTTTGGAAGAATTCTCCTCTGCCTATTAATACACGTTTCCTCAGTCTGTCCTTGTAGGAATTATTCTTAGAGGGACAGACAATGATGGCTCGAAGCTCTTAGAGGAATATGACTATGAATGGCGTTAATACAACCAACGAGAGAATAATAATAGGCATAGACCCCGGCACTAACATCATGGGGTATGGCGTTCTGGGAGTAAACGGCAGGCAAGTCAGAATGATTGCCATGGGAGTCATCGACCTGCGCAAAGTGAAGGACATATACCTGAAGCTCGGGCGAATATACGAACGCACAAATTCCCTACTCGAAAGTTTCAAGCCCGACGAAATGAGTATAGAGTCGCAATTTTACGGCAAGAATCCACAGAGCATGCTGAAGCTTGGCAGAGCGCAGGGCGTGGCCATAGCTGCGGCTATAAATCGCGACGTTCCGATACACGAATATGCCCCTCTAAAGATTAAAATGGCCATCACCGGCAATGGGCAGGCCTCAAAGGAACAGGTAAAAGCCATGTTGCAACGCTACCTGCGCATAGACGACAAGACGCTACTCCCCTATCTGGATTCTACAGACGCTCTGGCTGCTGCATATTGCCATTATTTGGAATTTTACGCCAGCAAGGTTCGGTACGTCAGCTCTTCGATGGCGGGTTCGCATATCCACGTTTCCAGGCATGGTTCATCGTGGAGTGATTTTATCAAGAACAATCCTGAGAGATTGAAACCAGGCATGTGAGAAGTTATGAACGATAAAAATATTATAGAGATTACCAATGGCGTTGCGAGGATGCCGGCTTACCAGCTCAGAGAGCCTCTCAACATAAAGATACGCAAAGGAGAACCGACAGCCGTATTCGGCGACAATGCCTCCGGCAAATCCATGCTCGTTGACCTGCTGACAGGAGCGCATCCGATGCTCCTAACAGAGCCGAAATATTATTTTGGTGAAACATCCGACAATAAAAGCGGTAACATCAAGGTGGTTACTTTTTGCGATGCCTATGGTTATGGCAGTGACGGCTTCTATCAGCTGAGGTGGAACCACGGATTGATGCAAGAGTCGCAGACCGTCCGCGAGTCATTGGAGCAGCACGCCTCCGACGGCAAACTGCCACAGTCCATCGTTGAGAATCTCAATCTATCCTCTCTCCTCGATAAGAAAATCATTATGCTCTCAAGCGGCGAGCTGCGGCGAATGCAATTTGCCGAGGCACTGCTGCACATGCCCTCTCTTCTTATCATCGACAATCCCTATATCGGCCTCGATGAAAATGCACGGAGACAGACGACAGACATCATGCAAAACATCATTGACACTACAGACACGACCATCATTATTGTAGTGTCCCGTCTTAAGGACATTCCCCCGTTTGTCCGCAAGGTAATCTATATGCGCGACATGAACATATCCGCATATTGCGACAAGAGTGAGCTTTGCCCGGACGAAACGACGGAAGACAGCCTGCCGAAGGAAATAGAAGGAGCTCTGCTATCCCTGCCCCACAAGGAGAAGACGGGAGGATCAATCGTAGAATGCGATAAAGTAAATATAAGCTACGGCAGCCGGCACATACTGCGCGACTTTACGTGGACAGTCAACGAAGGAGAACATTGGGCCATAAATGGCGAAAATGGCGCCGGAAAATCAACGCTCCTTAGTTTGGTTTGCGCGGACAACCCGCAGGCATATTCCCAGAATATTACTCTATTCGGCTTCAAGCGCGGCAGCGGCGAGAGCATCTGGGATATCAAAAAGCGCATCGGCTACGTCAGCCCGGAGCTATACAGGGCTTACAAGAAGAACACAACCGTGCGCAGGATTGTGGCCAGCGGCGCTAATGATACCGGCATCATCAAGAGCACTGCGGACCAGGGCGCCATGGACTCTACATCTTTCTGGCTCCGCATTTTCGGCATCGATGGCCTCGCCGAGCGCAATTTCCTGCAAATCTCCAGTGGCGAGCAACGGCTTGTGTTGCTCGCGCGTGCCTTCGTCAAAAACCCAGACCTTCTCATTCTCGACGAGCCCTTTCACGGTCTCGACGGCAATGCTCTTCGCCGCGCACGACATATCATAGACATTTACTGCCGTCAGGAGAACAAGACTCTCCTCATGGTCAGCCATTATAAAAACGAATATCCGGAAATTATAGACCACGAATTGCTACTCAGCAATAATACGTGTTGCATATACACAAAATCAGACACAAGAAAATGATACGCAGATTAATCATATTGACCGTTATACTATCAGGCTTCGCCATTCACGCCAATGCTCAGGAAGTGTTCCGCAGCGTAATGGAAAGCGCGCAGAAGGCTCTAAACGATCCCGTTAAAAACTTTATGAAGACGCAAGTAGCGCAGTTCAAAATAGACGAGCTGAACTATCTGAAGTCGAAGGCCGTTGACACGGATTCCTTATCCAAGGAAGAGATAATGGACATACAGGCGTACTTCATGTCCGAGTTTCTGACGCGCTATTTCACAGAGATCATTTACAACGAGGGGCAGCCCGATTCCGTCAAGAAGTCTATGATTTTCCTTTTCGTCAATGCCTCGGCTGTCTGCCCGCTGTTCAACGACACTGACAAAGCGAAAATCAACAAATACATCGATGCCGACAAGCAGATAACTCCGTTCTGTCTGGACACAGACTGGAAGAAAGCCCTGACTATTGTCAACAGGGCGATGGAATAGGTAATACCTGATTTTTCCTCCCTCATGATTTATGCATCGCAGCTGTCATGCATGAATTATGTGCTTTGTAACTTCTCCGCTATGCGGGCGAAATATTGCGCCCCGGCTAAAGTGAGCGCGGAGCTGAGCACGTTCTGCTTCCCTCTGCTCTATTCCTTCTTTTTCGGATTATAATTGAACCGCCACTGCAAGCGCAGCATGGCGTAGCTCGGCATGGTGCGCTGCTAGGTAATGATGCGGCCCTGTGCATTGACTGCGTATTGGGTGCTGCGGCGATTATGAAGAATATCGGTAGCGTCGGCAGCTACAACAAGTTTACCCTTCAATAGCGGGCGCGACAAGGTAGCATTCCAATTCAGGTCGTTGGTGTTGAACTCGCTGCTGCCGTAACCGCGACGGCTGTACATCGTAAGATTGGTCTCGGCAGTGAGCTTGAGGACAGGGACGGTATAGCGGGCATTCACGCCATAGTTAAAGTCGTAGGCGTTGATCGTCTCAAACATATCGAGCGCGGAACTGGTGTGGCGCAGTGTCAGTCCGCCGAAAGCTTCCACCCGTAATTCCTTTTTGCTGTAAGCGAACGAGCCCCTGTCATCGACGATGGTGGTGTTCACTTTGCTTCGCATAGCTTCCGTTGAGCCGTCCACCGATGCGATATCTACCGAATGGAGGAAACTTGCGCTCGCCTTGTTCTCAAACTTGAAGCACTGCTCCTTGCCGAATGAAATGCTGTAATTGGCCTCGCCCTTCATGTCCCAATTGCCGTTCACGTTCTCCGGCCTGTGGTATAAACGCCCGTACCCGGATTGAATGTGAAGCCATTGGCATCTGATTGCCGTATATATTAGATGACATGCCGAACGATAGCATCTGGCCGAGAGACTTAAGGCGCATGGCAAGCGTTGCTTCGATATTGTAAATTATTGCTGTCCGGTAAAACTAAAAATGTCATGCAAAAGTTCCCCGAAGCCCAGTA
>OMUV01000157.1 GCA_900314335.1 uncultured Prevotellaceae bacterium
GTCCCACGGGAATTTATTCCAGTCCCACGGGAATTTATTCCAGTCGCATCGGACTACAAGTTCGTTCCCATCAGAATTTTTTCTGATCGCATCGGACTATGAGTCTGAACGCAGCAGAATTTATTCCGTTCCCATCAGAATTAATCGCGGTTGCACATAGTTTACCGGACAGCTATATTCTCGAAAAGCAAACGGCCGTGCATTCTTGGGCCAAATAGAAGGGCCGGCTACTCATTGCGAGCGCCGGCCCCGATAGTATGTAAATGCTGATTTACTCTACTGCGATAAATAGCTGCACCTATATCAGCGACTTATTTCGAATGATAAGAAGCCTTCACGTAGGGAGCAGCACGCAGATAGTTCACACTGCGGCGAACGCCTTCCATGATGTCGATGGTGCCGTCGGTACCCTCGAGCTCCACAACATAGTCCTGAAGACCAGCAGTGGCAGCGTTGTTGAAGATAGCTTCGTAGTTCACCATTCCGCTTGCGCCTACCTCATACTTATCCTTGATGTGGAGCATCTTGAAGCGGCCGGGATATTTCTTGAACCAGTACACAGGGCTCTGCTGTGCCATCACGCACCAATACACATCCATCTGCCAGAACATGTTGTCGGGGCTGATGTGCTCCATCATGTACTGTATCCACGGTGTGCTCGTGCCGGGGATGTTCTGATACTCGCCCGAGTGAGTGTGGAAGCCGTAGAGGAGACCGGCAGCGCGGCACTTCTCGCCGATAGCGTTGTGGTAGTCGCAGAGAGTCTGGGCGTCCTTGGCGTTGTTAGGCATTCTCATGCTCGGGGATACGATATACTTCATGCCGGCAGCCTTGTGAGCGGCGATAGCCTGCTCCCACCATGCCATAGCCTTGGTGAAATCGTGATTGGTCATCTCCTGCTCGGAGAGCCAATATGTGGCGTGAGAGGAGACAGGCTTCAGACCTGCGTCCTCAAGGTCCTTCTTGTACTGCTCGGGGCTTACGCCGTAGAATTTACCGTCGCCGTAATTGGCAGCTTCCATTCCGGTGAAACCCATATCCTTCAGCTGCTTGAATACCTGCACATGCTTCTGGGCGTAGCTGGCTGCATCGCCCATCACTTCGCGGATGGAATAGAGCTGCAGAAGCATTTCCTTCTGGGGCAACTTCTTGTCCGTTTTCTTCTTGCCCTGCACATTCATCGGCAGCAGTACCAATGCCATTGCAAGGGCAATAATCGAGATTTTGTTCATACTAACTTGACTGTTTTATGATTTACGATAAATTTGAATTAAAGCTTCTACTTGAGGACTTTAACCTTGATGTTGCGGAACCATACATCGTTGCCGTGATCCTGCATGCCGATGAATCCTTCGTGATTGTCACCGCCGCAATCCTTGAGCAGCTCGAATGCATGAGGCCAAGCCTTCTCGCTGAACTTGCTCTTCTGCAGCAGTTCCACCCACGCCGGAGTCCAGAGCTTGTACTGGAGCACCTGAACGCCGTTCTGATAATGGGTAACTACGCCATTGTCCACACGGATCAGCACCTTGTTCCACTCCCCATAGGGCTTGGCATTCTGCGGCTTGGCGGGGATCATGTCATAGAGCGAGCCGGCCTTGCGGTCGCCGTTCACGCCCAGCTTGGCATCGGGATGATTCTCGTTGTCCAGCACCTGGCACTCGGGGCAGCTTATATATATCGGCTCGAGATCGCCATTGGCATTGGTGGTCTCCTGTGCGAGATAAAAGACGCCCGAGTTGCCGCCCTTCGAAATCTTCCATTCGAGGGACAGCTCAAAGTTTTTGAACTTATGAGCGAAGATGATGTCGCCGCCGTCGCCTTTGGCGCCGCTGTTAAACTTGATGCAGCCGTCCTCTACCGTCCACTTCGACGGCACGTTCGACCTGCCGTATCCTCTCCAGCCGGAGAGGTCCTTGCCGTTGAATATGGTCATGAATCCCTTGCTGTCGATGGGAACGGTAACCTTGTCCCATAGCTCGGGGCCCTGAAAACCCTGTGAGCAGTAAAGCGTCACGGTCTTTCCTTTCTTTGCACTGCCCTTCTGCGGCGTGGCGGCGTTAACGCCTACCAACATTGCGAGGCATACAATAGACAAAAATAATTTCTTCATTATATATATGCATTAATAAGGTAATTCGGGAAGTTTGTAGCCGTTGTGATACTCGGGCTTGATGAGCTTGGCAGCGTACTCGTTGGCGTTGATGGGCTCGGTGTATTTGCGGTCGAACGTCGGGTGACCGTCGTTGATGTGGAACTTGTCCTCCTCGACGAAGCTGATGGTCTTGTTCTCGGGAATGTTGGTGAACTTCATGTTCTTGCCATCCCACTTAAGCCACTGGCGCAGGCCCTGGAGACGTACGGCAGCCACGCCCATCACGATCATCTCGTTGAGCGGACCGGAATAGCTGAAATCGGACTCCGACTTCACGCGGTTCTCGGGGCTCTCCTTGCAGGCGCGTATCCAGTCCTGCTGATGATTGTCGTCCTTCACTACGCGGCAGAGCTGAGGCACCTGCGGGTCGCGGCCGGATACGAGGAACGGATCGATACCATAGGTACCGACCACCATAGTGTCCTTTGTGCCGTAATAAACGGTAACGCCGTTCTCATCAAAGTTCTTGCCGGCGGGCATATTGATGGGCAGGTTGGGACGGAGGCCGCCGTCGTACCAGTTGAGCTCGCACTCAGGCAGGGCAAGCTTCGGCATGTTGGGACGGGCCGGGAAACGATATGTGATGGCCTCTGCGGAGGGGCAGGAGTCGGACATAAGCATAGTAGAGGAAGCCATGATCTCAGAGGGCGAACCGAGGTTGAGACCCTTGAAGGCCACCTGAAGAATATGATTGGCCATGTCGCCGAGAGCTCCTGAGCCGAAGTCCCACCATCCGCGGAAGTTCCAGGGCGTATAAGCCGAGTTGTAGTCGCGATACTTGGCCGGGCCGATAAATGCGTTCCAGTTCATCGTCGAGGGCACAGCTTCTTTCTCCTTGGGAGTAGGAATGCCCTGCGGCCATATAGGACGGTTGGTAAAGGAGTCGATGCGCTTCACCTCGCCGATCTCGCCGTTCCAAAGCCAGTTGATAGCCTTGCGCGTACCGGCCATGGAAGCTCCCTGGTTACCCATCTGTGTGGCCACCTTATATTTCTTGGCCAGCATAGCCAGCAGACGGCTCTCGTATACATAGAGCGTCATAGGTTTCTCCACATAGACATGCTTGCCAGCCATGATGGCGTCGGCAGCGATGATGGCGTGTGTGTGGTCGGCAGTAGCCACGAGCACGGCATCGGCCGATTTGAGCTGCTCGTCGTACATCTTGCGATAGTCGTTATAGCGCGCAGCCTTGGGATATTTCTTGAAAATATGATCGGCATACTTCCAGTCGCAGTCACAGAGGGCTATGATGTTCTCCGTCTCCATAGCGCTCAGGTCTGCAGCGCCTCTGCCGCCGATACCCACGGCCATGATGTTCAGTTTATCGCTCGGTGCGCGGTGATTATACGCCTTGCCCAGTACGGAAGAGGGCACGATGCTCGGGACAACTATCATTCCTGCCAGCGTAGCACTACTCTTCTTAAGAAAGTCTCTTCTTGAAATCTCTTTCATAATTCGATGATTTTAGATAACGATTAGTATTTCCTGTTTATTAAATCCTGTAATTGGTACGACCTCGCCCCGCACCGCCTGAGCGGCCTCTGTCGGGCAAAGAATCATTGTTGTGTCTTATGGCTCAATATTTCTAACGTCTCTAATGGTTTTAAGACACGAAAAGAGAACTTTCAGAAGAAAGCACAATTGTCGCCGCGTGACTGTAGTTCGAATTTTGCTTTAGAAATAGATGTGATTCGCAAATCTGTTGTGGTTGCATCCGTCTCACTTATGCATTAATTCATGATTCAATGCCAAAATTACGAATTTATATGAATAGCGCGCATAAAATATTTCCATATTTTTATATTTCGCTCTCTTAAATATAAAATTATTGGCTTAATGGGGCTTTTCATATTAATATGTCAGGCAATGAATAAGTGAAAAGCCTGCATAATCCGGTTCGCCCGCCGCCGCGCCCACCATTACCTGCGCCCCGCTGCCTTCGCAGTAATAGCGGTCGCAAGCATTCCTGGCATTTACTGCGGCGTCATGAATAATTGTCCCTTCTATTTAATGCATCACAGCTGTCATGAATATACATCGCAGCTGTCATACGAATGCATCGCAGCTGTCATACGAATGAATCACAGCTGTCATACGAATGAATCACAGCTGTCATACGAATGCATCGCAGCTGTCATACGAATGCATCGCAGCTGTCATGAATATACATCGCAGCTGTCGTGGATGAACTATGTGCCTTGCGTGGTTTTTAGTGTAGGAGACCGGGGAAGACTGTGTGGGCTACAAAGGAGGGCTTACCCTCAGCAATGCCTACGGAGGCGTGCGCTGCGGGCCGCCTAATCTTCGATCATCGAGAGCTCAAGCCAGCGGTCCGATTTGGTTTCGAGCTCCTTCTCGCATTCCGGCAGGCGCTTGCTGAGCTGAGTGATCTCCTCCGCATTCTGCTCTCCGCCGCTCAGGGCTTTTATAATGTCGGCCTGCTCCTGCTCCAGTTGCTCTATTTCCTTCTCGAGCTTCTCCATCTCCTGACGCTCCCGGTAGGATAGTTTGCGCTTGTGGGCGGACCGACGCGGGGCTTCCTTCTCCTCGGCCTTCTTCTGCGCCTCCTTAGCCCGGAGCGCCTCCTGCTCGCGCTCCTTGTCGGAGAGGCGGTACTGGGTATAGTTGCCCGGATAATCCTCTATCCGGCCCTCGCCGTGGAACACGAGCAGATGGTCCACCACGCGGTCCATAAACCAGCGGTCGTGGGAGACGATGATCAGGCATCCGCGGAAGTCGGTCAGGTACTCCTCCAGCACCTGCAGCGTCTCGATGTCGAGATTGTTGGTGGGCTCGTCGAGGATGAGGAAGTTGGGATTCTTCATCAGCACCGTGCAGAGGTACAGACGGCTGCGCTCGCCTCCGCTGAGCTTGTAGATGTAGTCGTTCTGGCGCGCGGGCGGGAAAAGAAAGTACTGCAGAAACTGCATGGCCGAGACATGCCGTCCGCCGCCCACGTCGATGTACTCGGCGATGTTCCTAACGGCATCGATGACCTTCATGCTGGTGTCAAAGTTCATCCCCTCCTGTGCATAATAGCCGAACTGGACAGTCTCGCCGATGTTGATCTTCCCGCTGTCCACCGGTTCGAGCCCCAGGATCATCTTGATAAATGTAGATTTGCCGCTGCCGTTGCCGCCTACCACGCCGAGCTTCTCGTAGCGGGAGAAATTATAATAGAAGTCGCTCAGTATCTTCTTGTCGCCGAAAGCCTTGCTGACGTAGGATATCTCGAGTATCTTGGAGCCTATATATGTGTTCTGCGGCACCAGCCTCATCCGCTTGTCCTCCGTGCTTCTGGCGGCTTTCTCCTGGAGCACGGAGAAATTGTCTTCCCTGTATTTCGCCTTGTGTCCGCGGGCCTGCGGCATACGACGCATCCATTCCTGCTCACGGCGGAGGAGATTGTTGGCCCGGGCCACTTCGGCCCGCTCGGAGTCCTTGCGCTCCTGTCGCTTCTCCAGATAGTAGGAATAATTGCCCTCGTAGCCGTAGATGGTATGGTCGTCGAGCTCATAGATGCGCGTGCAGACATTCTCGAGAAAATAGCGGTCGTGCGTGACCATGAGCAGCGTGACGGAGGAGGCCGAGAGATATTTCTCCAGCCATTCTATCATTCTGAGGTCGAGGTGATTGGTCGGCTCGTCGAGAATAAACAGTTCTGGTTCGCGGAGCAGGACATTGGCCAGAGCCACACGCTTGCGCTGGCCGCCGGAGAGCTCGCCCATGCGGGCGGAGAAGTCGGTTATCTCGAGCCGCGAGAGCACCTCCTTGATGCGATATTCGTAGTCCCAGATGGCTGCGGCGTCGATGGCGTCGCTCTCGTGGCTCACGGCAGCGTCGTCGCCGCTGTTTTCGGCCTCTATGTAGCGTCGGATGAGCGCGGCGTTCTCGCCCCCGTCCTCAAAGCAGGCCTCCATGACGGTCTGCTCCGGATCGTAGAGAGGTGTCTGGCGCAGGTAGCCCACCCTGAGGCCGCGGCGGTAGACAATAGAGCCGCTGTCGTAGCCCTCCTCGCCGCTGAGGATGCTGAGCACGGTCGATTTTCCGCTTCCGTTGCTGCCGACGAACCCGACCTTCTGCCGCTCGGCCACCGAGAAGGACGCATTCTCCACGATGGTCAGGTCGCCGATGGTCTTCGTGAGCGCATTTACGTCAAGAATTGTATTGACTGATGGCATTTGATTCTCTTTTTTGCGGTACAAAAGTAAATAATTTGACTTACATCGAAAATAAAATGCCCGAGGAGGGCGCTGTAAAATAAAAAGTATTAACTTTGCACTTGTCTTCGGGTCACTCTGATGTGAGCCTTTCTGATTCAACAGAAACTTTTATTCCATAGAAATATTCAAACGGCCGCCCGCTCTTAGTCAGCATCGTGCCGCGCATCAAATCCTATTATATCCACAAGAACAATGTCAAATTATAGCAAAGATGAGCTCGAAAGCAAGAGCGAATCGGAGGTGAAAGCGATAGCAACGGACCTGAACATCACATTCAGCGATACGGATAGTCGTGAAAACCTGATCTACCAGATACTGGACGCCCAGGCGGAGCAGACCGCTTCGGGCAAAAAGACAACAAAAGCCAAAGCCGGCGCGGACGACGCCACGGCGGCAGCTCCCGTGCGCCGCAAGAGGCGCAGGATAGGTGCCACCACGAGCGCTACTCCCGTCTACGTCAAGAGCAGCGGCGCCGCCGCAAAAGACGACTCCGTCAAAGTCAGGGAAGAGCGCCGCAATCCGTCACTCACGGAGATCCTGTCCAAGGCCAAGCAGAACCCCAATGTCAAGAACCTCTTCTCCGACCTAGAGGAGGACAAACCCGAGAGCCCCGCGACGGCCGACAAACCGGTCGCAGACCGCAAGGGCGCAGAATGGGTCACCGACTTCGACGTCATAAAGCAGGAGATACCCGCCGTGAGTCAGGACGCCGCAGAGACGCCCGCCAAGGCCGCCGACACCCGCGCATCTGAGCCGCAGGAGAGCGCCGCCACAGACGAGAAGCCCGCTACGAATGAGCAGAAGCCGGCTCCCGCCGCCAGCGAGCCCGACGACGCCAATACCGACGAGGGCACGGACTTTATCATCATTCAGGATGTGCCTGTGCTCGACGATTACGCCGGCCCCTACGCCGACAACATGGGTATGCGCTCACCAGGCAGCTATGCCGGCGGCTCGCCTGCCTCGGACGAGAGCTTCGTGCGCGAGGAGATAGCGGCCGGCAGAATGGGCGGCGACAACGGCTACGGCCGTCAGGGGGCGGATGGCGCCGACGCAGCCTCCAAGGTGCGCTACAACTTTGACAACATCCTCACCGGCAGCGGTTGCCTCGAGATAATGCCCGAGGGCTTCGGCTTCCTCCGCTCGTCCGACTACAACTACCTCGCCTCGCCCGACGACATCTACGTCAGCGGTCAGCAGATAAAATCCTACGGCCTCAAGACGGGCGATGTGGTAGAGGGAAATATCCGCATCCCGCGCGAGGGAGAGAAATTCTTCGCCCTTCTCAAGGCCGTCAAGATCAACGGCATCAACCCCGATATCGTGAGAGACCGCGTGCCCTTTGAGCACCTCACTCCCCTGTTCCCCAACGAGAAGTTCAAGCTCTGCTCCGGCGACCACGACAGCATCTCGTCGAGGATAGTAGACCTATTCACGCCTATCGGCAAGGGCCAGAGAGCGCTCATCGTGGCCCAGCCCAAGACCGGTAAGACGATGCTGCTCAAGGACATCGCCAACTCCATCGCGCGCAACCATCCCGACACCTATCTCATGATGCTGCTCATCGACGAGCGCCCCGAGGAGGTGACAGACATGGCCCGCACCGTCAAGGCCGAGGTGATAGCCTCCACCTTCGACGAGCCCGCCACCCACCACGTCAAGATCGCCGGACTCGTGATAGAGAAGGCCAAGCGCATGGTAGAGTGCGGCCACGATGTGGTCATCTTCCTGGACTCCATCACAAGGCTCGCCCGCGCCTACAACACCGTCTCGCCGGCCAGCGGCAAGGTGCTAACGGGCGGTGTCGACGCCAACGCACTCCAGAAGCCGAAGCGCTTCTTCGGCGCTGCGCGCAACATCGAGGGCGGAGGCTCGCTGACCATCATCGCCACGGCCCTCATCGATACCGGTTCCAAGATGGACGAGGTGATCTTTGAGGAATTCAAGGGCACGGGCAATATGGAGCTGCAGCTGGACCGCACGCTCAGCAACAAGCGCATCTTCCCGGCCGTCAACATAGTGGCCTCGAGCACACGCCGCGACGACCTGCTGCAGGACCGCCAGACGCTCGACAGGATGTGGGTGCTGAGAAAATACATCGCCGACATGACCTCGATGGAAGCCATAAACTTTGTCAAGGACCGTCTGGAGAACACGCGCAACAACGAGGAGTTCCTCATCTCGATGAACTCATAATCTCCCGCCCCGCGCCTTCTGCCGGCGCTCCGCATTGCTGCGCAAGCCACTGGCGCCCCTGCTTTCTGGAGAGCTATTCAGGAAAATTCCATATCGCTGCTCAGGCAGGCTAAGGGCAATATAAAATAATCGGAATCAATTCTCCGCGGCCGGCATGCCGCCGGGAAGAACAATACGAGGCACATGATCCAATATCGTGTGCCTCGCTTGTTTTCTGTCAACGCCGTACGAAAAGGATTCGAACGGCATTAGAAAACCCGGGACGGTCTGTGCGGTCCGTTCCCCCGCCGCGCCGGAAATCCCACGCCTTCCGGCGTACGCCGGAAGGCATATAATATGAATGATTCACCGCGGGAGTAACGCCCTTACCGCACATCCCGCAATCCTTCCGGCCTGTAAAAAATCCCCCTAAGGACAAGGGTAATTCTCATGCGGACGAAAAATAATTCTCGTGGTATGAGAAAAAATCCTGTTGCGAACGGGGAAAATTCCCATAGGAGAAGAAGAAATTCTACTCGCAGATAAAAAAATTTATCTCGTAGTAGACGACTCGTTATCTCGCAGATAAAATAAT
>OMUV01000177.1 GCA_900314335.1 uncultured Prevotellaceae bacterium
GACGCAAAAAGAGACTGCAGCGTAGTTCTATTTTTATGCTGCAGTCCCGTGCTTTTTGTTTGGGTTTTATACCAAATCTTATACTATAAAGTGGAAGAGTCTGCCGGCATGTATACCGGCGTCCGTCTTTATTCTGTCAGATTGGATACTGCTTATCATGTCCATTCGTCTGGTCCTCGTCTACAGCGCACTCCAGCTCACCTCGTCGCTGTTGCCGTTGTCGTCTGCCACGCGGAATGTGTCGCGGTCGGTCTTGTATTTGAGCGGAGCGAATGTCCATATCACACTGGTCTCGCTCGGGCATGCGTCCAGACGCTGCACCTTCTCGCCGTTCTGATAGAGCGTGAGGGCCTTGGCGTTGCTGTACACCTTTACGATGACATTCTTGTCCTTGGGGCTGCCCTTGCGGCGACGGCCCGTGATGTAGACGGTTGTCACCTTGTGATTCCAGAGCGACTTGTAGAGGTAGAACGGGTCCTTCTTCGTCTGGCGGTCGCGGGTCACAAGGCCTTTGTCGTTCATATAGAGCCGCGCGTTGTTCTCCGTGAAGTGGATGCCGTCATCGCTGTCGATATAGCCCTCATGGCGTGCGGCCACGGGGAAGTCGAACATGATCCACAGCGAGGTGAAGTTGAGCCACGGCATTTTAAGTATCTGCCTTACGGCGCTCTCGTGCAGGTAGCAGGCGTACTCCTCGTAGTGACGGCTGTCGTTGTTGCGGTCCTTCATCACCGTGCTGTCGGTGGTGTGGCAGAACGGGTTGCAGCCGCCGCCATACTCGGCGATGTTGGCCTTGCCCATCCTCTCGTGCACCGCCTTCATCTCCTTGGTCAGACGGTCCTTGCCGCCCATCTGATACCAGTCGGGGTAGCGGTTCTCCGAGAAATAGTCGCCCGCGAGCTGCTGGTATTGGGCGGAGCCGAAGACGGTGCAGTCCGTGAGCCCCACATACCTGAGCGGGTCGAGGCTCTTGGCGTGATTGTACAGGCGCTGCGTCTCGGCCACTACGCGGTCCGCGTCAAATTTGCCCTGAAGCTTGGCGTCTCCCAGCGTGCTCACCTCGTTCCACATTCCCCAGAAGACGATGGAGGGATGATTGTAGAGATTGCGTATCATCTCGTCCAGCTGGCTGTGCATGTTGTCGAAGTATTCGGCCGTGGCATTTACGCCGCAATCGTTCACCCACGGTATCTCCGTCTGGACGATGATGCCGAGCGAGTCGCAGATACGCAGTTCGAGGTCGTTGTGGGGATAGTGGGCCATGCGGATGAAGTTGATGCCCAGTTCCTGCATTATCTGATAGTCCGCATAAGTGTGGTCGGGCGTTACGGCCGAGGCCTGCCCGTCCCAGTCCTGATGCTCCGCCACACCGCGTAGGGGATATTTCCTGCCGTTCAGATAGAATCCGTTGCCGCTGGTAGCCTGGTAGAAGCGGTAACCGGTCTTGGTCTCGGCCTGGTCGGTGAGCGCGCCTTTCTCGTCGCTCATCGTGAGGCTTACGTTGTAGAGATACGGGTCGTCGAGGCCGTCCCACAGGTGGGGCGCGCTTATCTCGAACGTCTTGGTGTAGTCCTGCGCTCCGCCGCCTGCTACCTCTACCGTCTCCTTGTTGGTATAGACAGTGGCGCCCGCGGCGTTCTTCAGAGTGAGCGTTACGTTCACCTTCCTGGCCTTCTTCCCGGCGTTCACGATCCTTGTCTCCACCTTAGTGGAGGCCTTGGTCCGTGTCACATAGGGCGTCGAGACATGCAGGCGGTACATGCCGTATGCCTCGGGGCTGAAGTAGATGTCCTTCATCTTGAGCAGGAACGCGGGGTTGTGCAGGCCGTTGTTCTTGTTGAAGTCGGAGGTCACCGGTATCATCTGCGGATTGAGCGTGTTGTCGGTGCACACGGAGATCTCGTTGTCGCCCTCTCTCGCCACGCCTCTGAGGTCTACGACGAAGGGGGTGTAGCCGCCCTTGTGATGGCAGAGCACT
This sequence comes from uncultured Prevotellaceae bacterium, assembly GCA_900314335.1. Taxonomy (GTDB): domain Bacteria; phylum Bacteroidota; class Bacteroidia; order Bacteroidales; family Bacteroidaceae; genus UBA6398. Next base: position 1,979 of record OMUV01000177.1, read on the forward strand.
TTGCCGTTCACAGTTACCGTCGCGGCCTGAGCTGCACCCTCAAAGAGCAGGTAGACGGGGTGCTTGATATCCTCGCGGCTCAGCGACGGACAGCAGCGGTAGTAGGCTTTGCCGCGGTAGTATTTGGCGGAGTGCCCGTCCTGAGCGTTGCAGGAGTGGGGCAGGGTGACTTCCTGCCAGTTGGTGCTGTCTTTACTGAATTCCCATGTTTTCAGTTCGGTCTGCTCATATCCCGCCCTTTGCGCGTACGCATTATATATAAGGAGTGTGCACGCGGCGAGAATGATGGTTTTGAGTCTTTGTGTGTTCATTGATCTTGGATTGGTATATTGCAAAATTATGAAATTTCCTGTTTCCTGCTTTTTAAGCCTGACATTAATCTTCCTTTTCATCGAAAAAGTCATAATTTTGTTACGTAATATTATATCAAATGCCGATTATCGAGATTCAGTCTCTCTCATCCCCGGGTGTAGAGGTCTACAGCCGCCTCACCGACCTGCAGCTGCGTATCAGCCCGTCCTCCGACCGTGGTATCTTCATAGCCGAGAGTCCCAAGGTGATTCGTGTGGCCGTCTCGGCCGGCTATCGCCCTCTGTCCCTGCTCTGTGAGCAGCGCCACATCACCGGCGACGCCGCCGACATCATAGCCCGCTTTCCGGATATTCCCGTCTACACGGGGAGTCGCGAACTCCTCGCTCAGCTTACCGGCTACCGCCTCACACGCGGTGTGCTCGCCGCCATGCAGCGCCGCGAACGTCTGTCTCCTGAGGCTATCTGTCGCGGCCGCCGCCGAGTCGCTATTATATATAATGTAGTCGACACCACAAACATCGGTTCCATTTTCCGCTCCGCGGCAGCTCTCGGCATCGAGGCCGTGCTGCTCACTCCCGACTCCTGCGATCCGCTCAACCGCCGCGCCGTCCGCGTCTCTATGGGGTCGGTGTTTCTTGTGCCGTGGACATGGTGCGCCGACCCTATTGCGGTGCTCCATTCTCTCGGTTTCCGCGTGGCGGCCATGGCTCTCTCGCCCGATGCCGTCGCTCTCGGTTCGCCCCACGACGGAGCCGACAGCCCGCAGCTGGCCATCATGCTCGGTACAGAGGGCGACGGCCTCCCCGCCGCTGCTATTGCCCGGGCCGACTATGTGGTGCGTATCCCGATGGCCGCAGGCGTCGACTCCCTCAACGTCGGTTCTGCCTCCGCTGTGGCCTTCTGGGAGTATGTGGCGCGTAGCAGGTCGAAAAAATCTTGAAAAATTTTTTCTTTGCAGATTGGAGTGAGTAACAGAGTGTTGTGAAGGAAATGTTACGTTGGCCGGAAAATTTTTTTGCAAGAATATTTTGTCAATTCAAAAAGAGGCTGTACTTTTGCACTCGCTTTCGGGAACGAACCGAGGGGCCGGTCACAGAAGAGTGACGGAAGGCCGCGAAGAGGGGAGCGAACGGGAGCAGCGATATAACAGAGAATTACATAAACGAAGTAGACAGGAAATGGCAGCATGCCGGTAGCCTGAATTTCTGACCGAGAGAGATCGAGGTGAGAGTGAAGGAGACCGGAATGAAATCAAATTCTAAGAAGTCAAAGTAAAGTCAATTCCGCGTATGAAGCTTAAGAGAGATCGAGAGCGTTATATGCAAAAAGGTTAATCCGATAGAAGTCCGGTTCAGATTCAGTATAGAAGAAAATAAAAACAGATATACAATGGAGAGTTTGATCCTGGCTCAGGATGAACGCTAGCTACAGGCTTAACACATGCAAGTCGAGGGGTAACGACAGTAAAGCTTGCTTTATTGGGCGACGACCGGCGAATGGGTGCGTAACGCGTATCCAACCTGCCCTTCACACTGGGATAGTCTCCCGAAAGAGAGGTTAACCCCGGATGGTGTCATTGTGACGCATGTTATGGTGACTAAATGTATAAGGTGAAGGCTGGGGATGCGTCCGATTAGGCAGTTGGCGGGGTAACGGCCCACCAAACCGACGATCGGTAGGGGTTCTGAGAGGAAGGTCCCCCACATTGGAACTGAGACACG
>OMUV01000069.1 GCA_900314335.1 uncultured Prevotellaceae bacterium
AATTCTCATGCGGATGAAAAATAATTCTCATGCGGATGAAAATAAAATTCCGTGGGAGGAGACGAAGTTCTCGTGGGAGAAGGAAAAATTCTACTACGAGATAAAAATTTTTATCTCGTAGTAGACGACTCGTTATCTCGCAGATAAAAAAATTTATCTGCGAGTAGAATTTGCGCTTCTGCGGGGCGCTGATTTTTATGTACTTACGCAGTCCCCTGGAATGCCTTCTGGTCGTCAGCGGTAGCCCCACGACACTACCTTTGAGTGCGCAAACGACGAATATTCACTTCGCAGGAATAACCATTTCCGCACACTCCACAAATCCTCCCGCACAACCGAAAAACTACAAGGCACTTGAGGAAAACTACATTTGAGATGTTTTTTCTCATCTCAAATGTAATTTTGCCCCTCTGCGGGACATCGAAAATCACATAGTTGGGGAAGCGTGGAAAAGGCCTTTCCGCAGAGAGAATCACTCATGCCACATTGTCTGCTTCCGTATCCCGGTTTACTTATCCTTAACCGGAGGATCGCTTATACGGATGTCAGAACTTTTCTGAAGTTTGCTTCCGACTTGTCGAGGTATGCTAATTGATACGGCTGAATGGTGAGCGAAAATTTCCAGTCGTGGCTTGCGATGCCGTAGTAGCTCTGCATTATGCTGACAAGGTTGAATGCGAGGGCGTCGTTCTTCCTGATCAGCGCGGCGCATAGCTTTTCCAGATAGGCGCTTTCGCCCACCATCTTTCCGGCCTCCCGGAAGATGCAATAATATACGGCGGGCGTGTTCGACTGTATTAGGTAGTGAATGCGCGTCTTGGTGTCGTCGAGGGAAAAGATGCGCCAGAGATAGTTTATCTCTTTGCCGGTTCGGATAAAGGGCAGAACGAAGGTGAGAAACTTTTGTCTGTCGATATTCAGGTCGTTGCGGGCGACTTCCGCGGCGTATTCTGCCAGGATATCAGAATGGAATGTCAGTTTGCCGTTCAGGTAAAGCCTGCGAACAGCCTTGAGGCTCGTTACGAGGAATGCTTTGGCGTTGCACCGGCACAGAAAGACAAATGCGTGCCAGAAGACGTTCTCGTCTGTGATAGAAGGCAGGGTATAATCGGATAGGATAACACACGCACGACGGAAATCTTTGCAGGTAAGCGCCTCTGCAAATGCGCTGAATTTCGCTGAGTCGGCCTCACAGATGAGGGCGTCCAGTCTTTCGTTAAGCATTCTGTCTGTCATGCCGAAGGAGCCTGAGTTATTGCTTCCCGTATTCCAGCAGGCATACGTTCTCTATGTGCTGAGTCATGGGGAACATGTCCACCGGTTGCACGGCAGCGATGTGATACTCTTCGCACAGCAGAGCGAGGTCGCGGGCCTGCGTCGCCGGGTTGCAGCTGACATACACTATCCTCCGGGGCTTGACATTCAGGATGGTATCGATCACGTCCTTGTGCATGCCGGCTCTCGGAGGGTCTGCGATCACGACGTCGGGCCTGCCGTGCGCCTCGATAAAGTCTGCCGTCAGCACATCTTTCATGTCGCCCGCTATGAACTCGGTGTTCCCGATATTGTTGAGCGCGGCATTCTCGCGGGCGTCGTCGATGGCTTCGCTCACATACTCGATGCCGATCACCTTGCTGCACTGGGCCGCCACGTAGATGGCGATAGAGCCGGTCCCTGTATACAGGTCATAGACAGTCTCGCTGCCCGTCAGCGCGGCGAAGCGGCGCACCACGTCGTAGAGGTTGATAGCCTGCGGGGTGTTGGTCTGGAAGAAACTCTTGGGCCCTATCTTGAACTTCAGCCCGCGCATCTCTTCCATTATATATTCCCTGCCGTACCAGACATTGACTTCCTGATCGCCGAAGGTATCGTTGAGCTTCAGATTGTTCACATACACGATAGACGTCGTGTCGGGGAACTTGTCGGTCAGGTGCCGGAGCAGGCTCTTCGCCATATTCTCTTCGGCGTCGTTGGTGTAGTGGAACTGTAGCAGGATCATTGTTTCGCCCAGCGTAGTCTTGCGAAGCATGAGATTGCGCAGGCAGCCCTGCTTCTCCCGGATGTTGAAGAACGTGATGCCGTTCTCATAAGCGAAGCTGCGTATGTCGTTGCGCACATCGTTCTGCCAGCCGTCCATGAGCAGGCATTCGTCGATGTCGATTATTTTGTCAAAGGCGCCCGGCACATGAAATCCAACGGCGTTCTTGTTGGCGTAGACCTTTTGCTCGGCTATCTCTTCGCGCGTCAGCCAGCGCTTTTCCGAGAAGCCGAACTCTAGTTTGCTGCGGTATTCCGTCGTTTTCTCGCAGCCGATTATGGGTGACAGGGCAGGGTAGGTGAGGTGGCCGATACGCTTGAGGGCATCGTCTACTATCTGCTGCTTCCAAGCCAGCTGCTCGGAATATTTTATTTCCTGGAATTTGCAACCTCCGCAAAAGCCGAAGTACTTGCAGCGCGGGGTAGTGCGCTTGTCGCTGTACTTGACAAAGCTGACGGCCGTGCCCTCCATGTAGCGGTGCTTCCGCCGGGTGACCTGGACGTTGACGACGTCGCCCGGAGCAACAAAAGGCACAAACACTATAATATCATTGACTCTGGCTACGCCTTTCCCTTCAGAGGAAATGCCGTGAATCTCCACGTTTTCCAACAAGGGCAGCGGCTTCTTGTTCTTGCTCATTAGTCTTTATTTTCTTGCAAAGATACTAAGGTGCTTTTAAATTCAGTAATTTTGCAGGGAATAATCAGAAAACATCTATGTACAGACATGTAGTATTGTTCCGCTTCCGTCCGGAATTGCCCTCTGAAACGAAGCAGAAAGCAGCAAACGAATTTAAAGAAGGCATCCTTAACCTTAAAGGCATAATCCCGCAAATCAGGAGCATCGAAGTGGGCTTTAATGTCAACGCTTCTGAGAAATGGGACATCTGTCTGATGGGAAACTTTGATACTCTGGAAGACATCCGGAAGTACAGTACATCGCCGCAGCATCTTAAGGTGGCCGGAGCGCTTAAGCCGTTTCTTGACGGGCGTGCCTGCACGGACTACGTGGTCGATTGACTCAGGTGCCCCCGGGCTTGCCTATTTTGTGACGTCGTAGTCGGCGTAAAGGTAACGCTTGATGCTCTTCTTGGGCGTTTTGGCAAATTCGGTATCCACCATCCTTATGCCGGAAAGCTGTGAATAGCTTGGCAACATGCCGTTCAGCTCCCTGCGGTTCTGTTCCATGATCTCTGCAAGCTGCTGACGGGATAAGCCGTTTTCTTTCGCCAGTTCATACTGGGGATAAACCAGAGCGTAGAGGCGATTGCCCTTTTGTATCATCACGCTTTCCTCAACAAAGGGAAGCATGTTCAGTTTACCTTCTACTTCCTCCGGATAAATGTTCTGGCCGGAAGAGCCGAGAAGCATATTCTTGGAGCGGCCTTTTATATACAGATAGCCGTATTCGTCAAGCAGTCCGAGGTCGCCTGTGTGCAGCCAGCCGTCCTTGTCCAACACGGCGGCTGTGGCTTCGGGGTTTTTGTAATAGCCAAGCATCACATTCGTTCCCCGGCACAGGATCTCGCCTACGATATGCTGCGGGTCAGGAGAGTCGATCTTTACCTCCATATGCCTTACCGCGCAGCCGCATGAGCCGATAGGATTCATGGCCCAGTCGGCATACGTAATAATCGGGGCGCACTCTGTGAGGCCATAGCCCACGGTGTAGTGGAAGCGTATGCGTCTGAGGAAATCCTCGATATCCCGGTTTAGCGCTGCGCCGCCAATAATAATCTCATAGAAATTCCCGCCAAAAGCTTCCGTAAGCTGATTGCCAATAGCGATGGCCACCTTGTCCTTTATGTATGGTAGACGGGTGAGCATTTTCATCTTGGGTGTCTGAAGTTTGGGCAGAATTGCCCTGCGCAAAGCCTTCTCTATAATAAGCGGAACAGAAACGATTAGATCCGGCTTTATCCTGCTGAATGCCTTGAATATGATCGAAGGACTGGGATTCTTGGTGAGATAAAAGACGTGGGCACCTGCGACAAATTCGTACAGGAATTCGAACGCCATACCATACATGTGAGCCATGGGAAGTATCGATACGACTTTGCTGCCTTTCTGTATGCACAGCCCTAAAGCACCTGCGGCAAAATCCATGTTGCTCCACAAGGCTCTGTAAGGAATCATTACGCCCTTTGACTGACTTGTGGTACCGCTTGTATAATTGATCATGGCCAGTTCGTCGGGCAAATCGCGTCTGTACTTTACATGTTCTTTCCGGAAATTCTTGGGAAACTTTAATCCGAAGAATTCGTTCAGCCTTTCGCGGGCATTGGTGATTTTCTCACGCCGGCTTACCAGCAGATTATAGTCCTGCAGACCGAAGACGCCTTCCAGATCTGGCATTTTGGATGCGTCCAGTGTCGGCCACACCTGATCGCCGACAAAAAGCAATTTGCTCTCGCTGTGGCGGACGATATTGTATACTTGTTCCGGGGTAAACTCGTGTAGAATGGGGACTGCGACCGCACCGTATGTAAGCACTGCCAGAAATGCTGCAGCCCATTGAGAACTATTCCTGCCGCAAATGGCAATCTTATCTCCCTTCTCTATCTGAGCATTCTCGAAAATAATGTGCAGCTTCTCTATTTTTCTCGCTACATCCTTATATTGCAGAGTAGCTCCGTCATAATCAGTCAGAGCATCGTAGTCCCAATATGTAGTTATGGCTTTTTCTATTAAGTCTAAAAAGCTACCTATTTCTTTTGCTTCCATGCATTAAATGCTTTGCACAATTCTGAATTTATTGTGCAAAGTTAGATACTATTTACTATTCCGACAAGTTTTCAAGTGGAAAAATTGCACAAATCGATATCAATCATGCATTTTCTTGCCCTTTACTATTCTAGACAGCCACGAATAGCGGATTTGCAGACAGAAACTGCCGAACTTTCCTGAAGCAGGTGATATTCTGGCCTACATTAAAGAGGTCTATTCGGTAGTCGGCTGTATGATATCTACTACCTTTACGTGCTCTTTACCACCGCGGCGGTAGAACTTGAGAGTGCCTATATACATATAGCGCGGCTGCACGCGGTGAGCACTCGCATGAGCATGAAATACAATACGCATGCGCCCTTTTGCATCCTTGAAAAAGGAGTTGTGTCCTACTCCGACCAGTGTGTCGGGCTTTTGCAAAAAAGGATTGTCTTCCCATTTCGTCCAGGGACCTTCCGGAAGAAGACTCTCTGCCATACCAAGTCCATAAAATGGTGACCGGAAATCGTTGGCAGAATATATCATGTAATATTTCTTATGCCGCGTAAATACGCAGGGCCCCTCGTTTACCCGCGCCTGCGCCTTTTCCCATTCCTGAGACACACTGAAACAATGCTTCATGCTGGTAGTGTCAATATTATACATGTCCTCCCTTAATGGCGCAACCCATACGTTGTTGCCATCGTTCATCCTCACGAATACAATGTAAGGTTTGCCGGAAAGAGAATAAAAGATAGATGAATCAATGGCTTTTTCCTGAAGCATCGGGGCATTTCCGACTTGTTTGAACGGTCCTTTCGGAGAATTGGCTTCTGCTACATATAGATGCTCGTTACCAGAGAAATACATTATATACTTCTGTCCGACTTTGTATACTTCGGGTGCCCAGAAAAAACGGGGAATATTGGTATTGTTCTTATTCAGAGCCAGACCATCATAATGCCATGTTTTCAGGTCGGAGGAAGTGTACATAGGTATTCCATAATCGGAGCCTGTGCCATATGCATAATAGACTCCGTTTTCGTAGTAGATGAACGGGTCAGCCAGAGGAATCTTTTTGCCCGCTTCAGCCTTTACAGAAGTCAGACATATAAGAATTATGGCCGAGAGCAAAGCTAATAACCTCTTTGATATTATTGTCTCAATTTTCATTTGCTTCTTTTTTCTTTGCTTCTTCCCATAAAGCGTCCATCTCCTCAAGCGAAAGATCGCTGACAAGGTGTCCGTTCTTTCTGGCATAGCTTTCGATGTAGTCGAAGCGCTTTATAAACTTTCTGTTCGTACGCTCCAGCGCGTTATCAGGATTGATGCCATAGAGTCGGGCCGCATTGACAAGGGAAAACAGCAGGTCGCCAAATTCTTCCTCCATGCGTTCCTTGGACTCCTTGCAGGCATGTTCGTATTCCGAAATTTCTTCCTTTACCTTGTCCCAGACATCCTTCTTGTCTTTCCAATCAAAGCCGACGTTGGAGGCTTTTTCCTGAATTCTGAAAGCTTTTATCAGAGAAGGCAGGGCCTTAGGAACTCCGGAAAGCACCGTTTTGTTTCCTCCTTTTTCGTGCTCCTTGAGCTTTTCCCAATTCTCTTTTACAGCTTCTGGCGTATCAGCCTGCACATTGCCATATATATGCGGGTGACGATAGATGAGTTTCTTTACCAGTGCATCACATACATCTCTTATATCAAACTGACCTTGCTCTTCGGCAATCTTGGCATAAAAGCAGACGTGAAGCAGTACGTCACCAAGCTCTTTCTTCTCATCCTCGAAGTCATTATTCTCAATGGCATCGCTTAGTTCGTACATTTCCTCGATGCTGTTAGGACGAAGACTTTGATTTGTCTGCTTCCTATCCCAGGGACATTTTACCCGTAACTCATCGAGCACTTCGAGTAATTTCCCGAATGCTTTTTCCTTTTCGTCGTATGTGCGCATAACTTTATAATTATATAAACGAGGCATCAGCTCACATTGAAGAGCTGGTGCCTCGTTATATCAGACTAAATCAGATGTATCTTGCCTTCCAGATAAAGTGTGCCGAAGCCCAGCAAAAGGGATATAATTCCTACAGTCAGACCTATTCGAAGCATATCTTTCTGCTTTACAAGTCCTGTGGAACTTGCTATGGCGTTAGGCGGCGTACTAATAGGCAGTGACATTGCAGAGGATGCTGCGATAGCAATACCAATCAGCACGATTGCCGGACCTCCAACAGCCTTAAGTGTGCCTCCCATGCCTGTGCAGACTGTGGCCAGAATAGGAATAAGAAGAGCGGCCGTCGCTGTGTTGGAAATAAAGTTGGACAGGAAGTAGCATATCAAGCTAGATACTAGGATAATCACTATTGGTGACCAATCTCCGAAAGGTATTGATTTTATTGCAGCCTTGGCGAGTCCGGAATCTTCCAATCCGAGTCCCAATGCAAAGCCACCGGCTACCATCCAGATAACACTCCAGTTGATTTTCTGTAAGTCGCGTGCAGTTATCACCCCCGTCAGGCCAAATACGCAAATAGGTATCATGGCTACGGTATTGGCATCGATGCCAGTTACCTTGTCCAGCATCCAGAGTACGATGGTAAGCACGAAAGTTATCTCTGTGACAATAGTACGCCAGTTCTTCTCAACATTGCCCTCAATCACCAGATTTATTGTCTTCTGCTTGAACGGGAACATGCGCTTCAACAGGATCCATGAAATAAAGAGCAGTATCAATACTAATGGGAGCATGAATGACATCCACTGTCCAAAGCCGATACCCAGATTGAGCCCTTCAGGATTGTTGAGGAATTTAAGAGCAATGGCATTAGGAGGAGTGCCAATAGGAGTGGCCATTCCGCCAAGATTGGCTGCGACAGGAATAGAAAGCGTCAGGGCCACGCGACCCTTGCCCTCAGGCGGAAGCACCTTTATCAGCGGTGCAAGGAATGTCAGCATCATAGCTGCTGTAGCAGTGTTGCTCACAAACATGGAGAAGATGCCAGTTACCATGATAAAGCCCAAGAGAACATTTTCGCTCTTTGTTCCGAAAGGACGCAACAGAGTCTTTGCCAGGAACATGTCGAGATGGGATTTTGATGCGGCGATAGCTAGGATAAATCCGCCCAGGAACAATATAATTATAGGATCGGCAAAAGTAGCCATTATATCCTTGGACGATATTAATGTGCCCAGATTGGGATCTGCTGTCTGCCTGAAAAGGGAAATGCCATTATTTGATACTGTTAGCAGCATAAGTGTTATTATGCCGATTGAGGTTGCCCAGGCTGGCACAGCCTCGGTTAGCCACATTAATGTTGCGAATACAAAGATGGCAATAACTCTTTGCTGAACAATGGTCAGACCTTCAATGCCAAAACAAGACGATGGCAAATTCCATACTATCAAAGTGATTACTACAGTTACTACAAACTCAATAAATTTTGATACTCTGAATTTGCCAGTCAATTTTTCTTCTTCCTCTTCGGTACTCATGGTAATCTATGAATTTAAAATTAGACAATTACATTGTTATATCAATATTATATCATCAATTGGTAATCATTTGCATGCTTAATCATAGCAAAAATATTATTTTATTCCCATTCTGCCAAGAAAATTCCGAGAATTCAGACGGTAATTCTAATAGGAAACGTAAAACGTTAGGATTTTATGTCGCAGGAGATGGATGTGGATACAGCTCACTAATTAGAATATCAAGGTCCGGTAGCTTTTGGGAAGGAAAAATTCTTCTCGCAGATAAAATAATTTATCTCGTAGTAGACGATCGTTCTACTCGTAGATAAAATTATTTATCTCGCAGTAGAATTTGACCGCCTCGCAGGGGCTGATTTTCGCACATTTGCAGAGGCCGCCAAAGCGGTTTCAAGTCGTCGGCAGCCGCCGTAAGAATGTATACTTGCTGGTCATACGGATGGATTTCCACTTTTTCAGAAACATCGTGTATGCACTCCTCAAAAATCCTTCCGCATTCCACAAAAACTACATAGGACATAAGGAAAACTACATTTGAGGTATTTTAAAACGTCTCAAACATAGTTTTGGCCCTCTGCGGGACACTGATTTTCATACATTTACCAAAGATCAAAAACTGCCCTTGGAAGGTGCCGCGAATGCGGGCGAGGATATTGTTGGGCGCGGGAAATAGCTTTTCAATTAGTTATCTGCATTTATAAATGGACCAGAGAAGGACGCACTATATTTACCGGACAGTAATAATAAAGCCCTGTACGAGAATTTCCTCGTCCAGAGCTTGCTAATATGTGTCAGAGATATTTTCTCCTTATTTCATTTCTTGTTGCGTGGGGGAGCCAGATTGCGCAGAAGCATTCTGTCAAACTTGGCATCGGCAGCCATAATTCTCAAAGTCTTTTGTGCTGACAGCATTCTCCTGAATTTTTCATGATACGTTTGTTCGAGCCTGACCTTCTGTACCTGTAGCTTGTCTATTTGGGAGAGCACTTTCTGTGCTTCTCCTTCTGACAATTCGCTTTTGAAACTTCTGCGTATTGCAATGCGTATCTTTCTGTCTATCTCAAATTTTTTCTTGCCCAGTTCGTGATATACAGGGAAGAATCTTGCTGCCTCTGCTGGCGATAATAATGCCTCACGTATTATGAATTCCTCTTGCTTCTGACGGAATTCTTCCGGCGAAAATCTGGGCTTCCCGTTGGGTCCTTGTGCTGATACTTCTCCTATAAACAGGAATAATATAACTAATAGTCCAAACCTTTTCATAATCTCTGAATATTGTTCTAATCAACATCGTCCTGGTCGTATGCGTGAGCGTAAGCGTATATCTCCTCCTTGGAGATGTCGGCATAATCACAGACATCATCCAGATATTTGTCGTATTCATCGTACGATGCCTGATGGGTGACCTGTGCCTTTTTTACATTCTCCTGATACTTCATTACATTGATACCGAAATAAAGGCCGGCGAACAAAGCTGCCAGATATAGATACGGACGAAGCTTGACAAATATCTTTTTGCGCTGTGTATTCGTATCGTTGTCAGCGTTCGCTTCGGGTTCGGGCATCTGAGGAACGGAATTGCCCGGCATTTTGGCCATGATGTCAGAAGATAATTTGTCAAAATAACCTTCCGGCACCGTGAACGGACACTCCTTGCCGAATTTATTTTTCAAATAATCTTCGTTTTTATTCATAATGATATTCTTTTACTTGATAGATACAATTTAACCGCATAGGTTTAATCAGCCTCACTTAAATTTGCGGTTATTTTGGTAACGGCGATATGATACGAGGCTTTTAAAGCCCCAACTGACGTTCCTAAAATTTTGCTCATATCCTCATACTTCATCTCATCAAAATAGCGCATGTTAAAGACAAGACGTTGTTTGTCGGGAAGAGTGGAAATAGCTTTCTGAAATCTGATCTGAGCCTCGTCTCCATCAAAATAAGCGTCTGTCGGCAGCTCTCTCACATAATCAGCCTCGGGAGAGTCGATGGATACATTGTTCTTTTTCTTACGCAAGAAGGTCAGGGCTTCGTTCACGGCAATACGATAAACCCATGTAAAAAGGCTTGAATCGCCGCGGAATGACGAAAGGGATGTCCAGACCTTTATGAATGTCTCTTGCATTATATCATTGGCATCATCATGCGAGAATACCAGTCTCCTGATTTGCCAGTAAATGCGCGGAGAAAAGTTTCTGACCATCTCTCCGAAAGCCTTCTTGCGCACATTCTCATCCGAATCGCGTAGCAGGCGGCATATCATCTCTTCTTCTAAATTATTCGGCACGGCGCAAAGGTTGAGACATTCCGGTTATCCGACTATAGATCAGCTGATCGTAATCATAAGGGTCGGAAGTAAACACGACATTTCCGTTAATGTCGGGGTAGGCAGTATAATAAGTGATATACAGAGGAATGGAGGGCTTGTATTTTATCGACTCCATATGTCTGTGATTCTTGTTAGATAAAAATTTGCGTCCTTCCTCTGACTCCGGTGGCAGGTCTACGGCAATCCGCATTTTATCTATTTCCAGCGGATCCTTCTCTTCCATCAGGAAAACAGCGAGGTCCAGAGGTCTCTCCAAACGAATGCATCCGTGACTGAGGGCTCTGTAAGGTAATGTGAAAACTTCATGGTTAGGTGTGTCATGAAGGTAAATGGAAAAGTCATTGGGGAAACGGAATATCATCCGACCCAATGCGTTGCCCTCACCTTTACCCTGAATGACATTGTAATTTCCTGTCTTGAGAGACTCTGAGCTGACCTCTACCGGGGGAACTTCTTCTCCCGACTTCTTGTCCACAATGATCATCCGTTTGTGCTCAAACCATTCTGCGTCTCCTGCATGATGCGGGGCTATCTCTTTGCTGATAATGCTCTGTGGAACAACCCAGACCGGGTTAAGTTCCAGACGGGAAATATCGCTGGAGAGTAGGGGAGTCTTGTGCTCGAAACTGCCTTCACATACTCGCATTTCGATCATATCTCCTGTATCGTCGTCATAAGCGCGTAGCATGAACTCCGGCAGATTGATCCACACATATTTTCTGCCATTTCTCGGAGTGCGCCATCGGTATCTTTCCATGTTGACAGCGATAGTCCGTCGTCTGAATGCATCCCGGGTCATATTCAGATTCCTCTTGAGCAGTCTATAATTGTTTGACTTCGGATAAGACGACGCAAACATCCGCCCGAGCTGTCTGCTGTCCGAGGCTGCAGCAAACAAAGTATCCATGAAAGCTCTTCCCGGAGTCTCTGTCTTTGTCGCATATAGTACCCTGTACCTCACCTCCTGATTGCTGTCCAAGGGGGCGATTGGGTCAAGGTGATTAAACAGCTTGCCAGGATTTACAAAGCCGAATCTCATCCCCGTGACATATCGCGCATACCCCTTGGTAGAATAATACTCGATGGTGGCGAGAGTCAGATTTATATTTTCCAGTCTGGTGAAACTAAGGCCTTTCAGTCGTGCCAAAGCATGGGACAATTTCTCGCAATAAAATGCGTTCGGAGAAATGCCTTCTTCCTTTGCATCGGAGAAATAATGCAACAAACTGTCTGTTCGTTCGTCCGCGCCCGACATGTCTACCCATAAATACGGCTTGGAGCGGTAATAATATTTGTCGACGAACAGATCTACAAATGAGGTGTCTCTCTCGGCAAGTCGTAAAGAATCAATATACCAGTGGACGACCCGACTGTTTATCAGATATTGACTGTTTCTGAGGGTGTCGTAATAAGAATAAGATAAGTCTTTGTAAGGAAAAAATTCTTTTCTTTCCTTACATCCAACAAGACATAAGACAAGGAAGAAAACAATTATTCCTCCTCTCCTCATTGGCTATTGAATTTAGTGGACCTTAGTGTATGAAAGTCTTGCGTACTACCTTATCTACTTTCAACAGATAGCATCCGCGGGGGAATGACAAGGTAAATGTCTTGTCATTACTATCTATGCGGTAGATGGCAACCCTGACGCCCAGTACGTTATATACTTCCAGCTTCAGGCCTTCCGCATCGCGTACACGCACCTCCTGATTTTCAGAAGTGTTGCTGACCGTTATTTTTACTTCGGAAAGATTAGCTTGCTCTGATATTTCCGGCATAGCCTCAGTTACTGCGGCGTTCATCTGTGACGGGGCGGCGCAAAGAAGACCAATAATACTTATGCAAAATATATAACGAAATACTTTCATTGCTATCAGAATTAGTTGCAGCAAATTTAAGCATTCCTCTGAAACTACCAAAGAAAAATCCGAAATTCTTACGTCAAAAGTCATATTTTATTGTGATAATTGCAAAAAAAATTGTTTCGCACCCGGAAATATGCGTTATTATCGTAAAAGTTTACCGGACAGCGATTATGTGTTCTTCCAAGGCAGATTCATACAGAATTCCGTATATGAGCTCAGCTGATAGTGGTGCAGAGTGGCCCCTTTGAAAAATGCCGGATCTATTTACTTAATTAAGTCAGGAAATATGCCTTTTCACCGTAAAAAATAAGACTGTAGGATCTGTATAAAACAAAAAAATTGATTGTCGTCACGACAACCAATCTTCACTAACCTTAAATCTAATACCATGAAAACACTGCAAAAGTAGTTCTTTTTATTTTAGCACCAAATTACAACCAAGAAAAATTTCATTCTGCCCTCAAAAAAGATGCCTAAATACGTATTTTTGTATAGTAAACATAACAATACCGCAAGAAATCGCGGCGAAAACTTGTTATTCTACATACAAAACGAGCCCTTTCAGGTACTCTCCTTCGGGGTGATAAATATTAATAGGATGGTCCGGTGCCTGGTGAAGCTGGTGAAGTATTCTCACTTTTCGTTTGGCTTCGGCGGCAGCGGTGAACACGGCAAGGCGGAATTGCTCCTTGTTGACAGCCTGCGAGCAACTGAACGTGAAAAGGATGCCTCCGTGGGCGATCTTGGCTATGGCCTGAGCGTTGAGTCTAGTGTATCCCCTAAGTGCACTTTTTACCGCGTTCAGGTGCTTGGCAAAGGCCGGTGGATCCAGGATAATCATGTCGTAGAATTCAGGCTCCATTCGCTGGAGGAACTTGAACGCATCCTCTGCATAGGCCTCGTGGACCGTTATGTCAGGAAAGTTCAGATCTATGTTCTGACGGGTGATGTCGATAGCTTTGGCGGAGCTGTCCACGGAATGTACCAGCTCTGCACCACCGCTCAGGGCGTAAACTGAAAATCCACCGGTGTAGCAGAACATATTCAGCACCTTCCTACCTTTGGCGTACTGATAGGCAAGGTTGCGGTTGCCTCTCTGATCAACAAAAAAACCTGTCTTCTGTCCTTTTTCCCAGTCTATCGCGAATTTCAGGCCATTCTCTATGGCCACGTTTTCCTGAGTTTTTCCTATCAGAAAGCCGTCTCTTTCTTCGCTTTCTTCCGCATAGGGCAGAGTTGTGGCGCTCTTATAGTAAACCGAAGTGATTTTTTCTTGCATCACGTCCACTATTGCTTCGGCTATGTCATGGCGAGACCGGTGAATGCCGGTGCTGTGCGCCTGCATAACTGCTGTCTCACCATATACATCGACGATTAGTCCGGAAAGATTGTCGCCTTCGCCATGTACGAGCCGGTACATGTTTGTTTCTTTGGTTGCATTATAGAAGATGGTATGGCGCAACTCAGAAGCGATTGCTATACGACGCTTCCAGAATTCCTTGTCAATTTCTTCGTCATCAAAGGAGAGTATCCGCACGGCAATGGAACCACGCTGATAGTGCCCAGTGGCGAGATACTCACCATCAGAAGAAAAGACCCTTACGACATCCCCGTCTACGATGTCTTTGTCATAAGATTGAATGGCCCCCGAAAATATCCAGGGATGAAATCTCCTTAAACTCGCGTCCTTGCCGCGCTTAAGGGTTATCTTGCGCGCTTTGTTGCTGTTGTTCATCTGCATTTAGTTTCAAAGTATAATCATGTGTCTGTTGTAGCTCCATTAGTTTGTTGTGCAGTTTCACGCATGCCCAGGCATCCGTTGCGGCGTAGCGCTTCTGGGCTTCGGTCAGTACATCTGCTTCCCAGTTGCTCAAGCGCTGTGACTTGGAGATCTTTTGCTTGAAAACATTGGCGTATATCTTCTGCAATGACAAATCTTTTATCCCCAGAAGCGGAACAATCTTCTGGATATCCTCATATTTGCCGGGCCTGAATTCCCCACGATGGCGCAGCGCCAGTATATCATCATGCAAAGACAGTCCGACTTTCAATGTCTTTCGGCTGGAGAGCATTTTCTTAATAGGCTCTGTAAGTCCAATCATATTGAGCCTGATCAAAAAGCATATGTCCAAAGTCGATACTTGTAGCAGTGCTACTTTCCGACTTTCCCCCTTGTGAAAGCTGGGCTTGGTCTCCGTGTCTATTCCTACCAGCGGCTGCTTTCTCAGGAAGTCGCAACATTTTTCTGCTTCTGAGGCCGTCGATACTACAACAATCTTTCCCTCGTATTTAACGACCGGCATTGCTTGTATCTCTTCCTTTGATATTACCTGTGACAGTTCTGTCATATGTGTTTCTTAGGTATGTTTCCCTGTTTATAAAATATCTGCAAAATTACAATTTCTCTTTTATATATAGGTATGCCTCATGGGCTCTCTTTTAAGTGGAGGTCAGAAGTCTGTTGTCTTATTTTCCAATGAGAATAGCCATGTCTGCTGTATTTTAATATTGTGTAACACCCTAATCGTGACAAGACTCGAATAATATGACTAACTTTGCATTCGCTCAATTCTAAGCCCGACGATTGAATGCCTCTAAGAAGAATATTAATAATATTGTTCGCAATTTTGTCCGTTGTACCAACTCTTGCAGACAACAAAACTGAGCCTCCGCGCAAGAAGAAGGTTGCAGCGCCGACAATAATTTACCCCGACAAGCTTCCGGTTAAAGCCTTAATAAGCAAAACTATTGTCATTCCCCATGAAGCAAAAATTAAGGCAGGTCATGCCTGGGCAGGACTTGTAAACGAAGGCATTGATGTATCACACTATCAGGGTGACATAGATTGGGATGCAGTAGCCGCTACCAAGGAAATAAGCTACGTCTACATCAAGGCAAGCGAAGGCGAAAGCCTTACGGATGACTATTATCGGCAGAATATCGAGGGAGCTCATCGCGTCGGTCTGAAGGTAGGCAGCTATCATTACTACAGACCTGATGCCGATCAGGAAGCCCAGTACAACAATCTTGTCTCTCAGATTCGTGGCAGCGAACAGGATTTGGCTGTTATTGTAGATGTAGAGAAACGCGGTTCCAAATCAGAGGAAGATTTTATTGCAGATCTCAAGGCCTTCCTTCTGAAGGTGGAGAAGAAATATAATTCCAAGCCAATTATATATACGTTCCACAATTTCTATAACAGATATCTTTCCGGTCAGTTCAAAGATTACCGGCTCATGATAGCGCGCTATCGCAGCGATGCACCGCAGCTTGATGACGGTAAGGATTTCGAAGCCTGGCAATACACACAGCGTGGAAAAATAGATGGTATCAGAGGCTATGTGGATCGCAGTCTGGTGACGGGCAACTACTCTTTGTCCGACTTAGCATTCGAAGAATAGATCATGGCAACCCATCTAAAGGCTGAAACCACGACCCCGGGAAAAGGGGGATTCCTCTCACTTAGCCCTATCTTCGTATTCGCATTGCTTTTCCTCGGCATAAGTATTGCAGCCGGTGATTTCTACAAGGTATCTCTCACGATCATCTTCACCATCTCCTCTATATATTCCCTTTTTATTCTAAGGGGAATGCCGATAAACGAGAGGATCAGCATATTCTCCCGAGGCGCAGGTCAGGAGAACCTCATGCTGATGATATGGATATTCATTCTCGCCGGCGCCTTTGCCCAGACAGCCAAAGATATCGGGGCAATAGATTCTGCAGTAAAGCTCACATTATACATTCTTCCGTCCAACCTGATTTTAGCAGGCCTATTTATCGCCTCGTGTCTTGTTTCCATGAGTATAGGCACTTCTGTCGGTACGGTGGTGACCCTTGTACCTATTGCGGCGGGTATAGCAGGATCTACAGGCGAATCTCCTGAATTGGTCGTAGCTTCCGTGATTGGCGGCGCTTTTTTCGGGGATAACCTCTCCTTTATATCAGATACTACGATAGCTTCCACGCGAACACAGGAGGTATCATTGAGCGATAAGTTCAAGGCCAATTTCCTCATTGTTCTGCCGGCGGCCATAATAACGGTTATATTATACGCCTTTATGGGCAACGGAGGTAGCTTTCATCAATCTGTGTCAATGGAAGATGTGCTTAAAACGCTGCCTTACTTTGTAGTGATAGTCATAGCTATATGCGGCGTAAATGTATTTCTTACTCTTTCCATTGGCATTCTACTTGTATTCATTTCCGGCATCTCATTGCACGCAAGCAGCGTAGAGGGGATGTTAATCTCGATGGGCAATGGCATCGCATCTATGGGAGAATTGATAATAATCTCCATGCTTGCCGGCGGAATGCTCGAGGTGATAAAGACGGCAGGCGGCATTGATTACATTATAGATCACCTGAAGCTTCATATCCATGGAAAGCGCGGGGGAGAACTCACAATCGGATTCCTCGTCGGAATAGTGAATCTGTGCACAGCCAATAACACTGTGGCTATTATTTCTGTAGGCAATCTTGCAAGGGCCATTTCGAAAAGCCATGGCATTAATCCCTGCAAATCTGCCAGCATTCTGGACACATTCTCTTGCATTGTGCAGGGATTGATACCGTACGGAGCTCAGATACTTATGGCTGCCGGTTTGGCAGGACTTAATCCTGTCAGCATCGTGCCATATATCTATTATCCGATGGTACTTTTTGTAATAGCCGTGTTAGGCATCATCGTCCGCTATCCCAAAAAGTACTCGTAGATTAATTCATACGAAGCAATTGGCTTAGGGCTATCGTTATTAAAGGGCGAATTGGAGGCTTTGTAAACTCTTATAAATCAGAACTCCGATAAGGACAAAATTACAAGGGAGATAATTTAAATTATGTGCCTTGTAATTTTAATTATCTCCTTTGTAATTTTCATTATATGCATTGATTTTTCCCGGTGCTCTTTTTCGCTACCTATGAAGTGATATCCATCTCTTATACAAAAGGAGTCCCATTTCTTACTACTGGAACAGAGCTGATGGGCATCGGCCTTCAGCTTCATGATCTTGTAAGAGAGGCTGGAGAAAGTGTGACAAGCTCCTATTCCATATATCCCTTAATGAGCGGGCGGGCATTATAGGTAGAGGCCATTACCTCTCCGTATGCTCCGGCAGAGCGGATGGCAAGAATGTCTCCACGCTGCGGTAAGGGTATTTCCCTATCTTTCGCAAATACGTCGCTACTCTCGCATATAGGGCCTACAATGTCACATTTGCCCAGTGTTCGCTCTTCTGATGAAAGATTTACAATCTTATGATAAGCTCCGTAGAGGGCGGGGCGAATGAGATCGGTAAAGCCTGCGTCGACGATGGCGAAATACTTATGAGGAGTGGTCTTTGTAAACAGCACCCTTGTGATCAGTTCTCCCATCTGAGCCACGATGGAGCGGCCCAGCTCGAAGTGTAGCTCTATGTCTTTTGATGTATGATTTGCAAAGGTAGAGAAATAGCCGCTGAAGTCCGGTATTGTGTTCTTCTCAGGATTTTCGTAATCTATACCAAGGCCGCCTCCCATGTCTATCATGCCGAGCTTAATATTGCGGTCTGCAAACTCCTGCCTGAGCTTGTTAGCCGTGTTGCATAGCTCTATGAACGGAGAGTACTGGGTGATTTGTGAGCCGATGTGAAAGTGTACTCCTATGAAGCGAAGATGCGGGTCGTTGATTATCCTCTGCGCCACGCGTACTGCTTCGTCAATAGGAATGCCGAACTTGTTTTCCTCCGTTCCGGTCGTGATATTCTTGTGCGTGTGAGCGTCGATGTTGGGGTTAATGCGAATAGCAACAGGAGCTGTAAGGCCAATCTTTCCGGCTATTTCGGAGATGACATCTATCTCCTGCTCACTCTCGGCGTTGAGGCAGAATATCTGCTTTTCTACGGCTAGCTCTATCTCGTCGTCTCGTTTTCCTACGCCGGCATATGCTATTTTTCCGGCTTCAAATCCGGCTTTGAGCGCTTTCTCTATCTCTCCTCCAGACACGCAGTCGGCTCCGAGTCCATATGAAGCGATACATTTAAGCACTTCGATATTGTCATTTGCCTTAACGGCATAGTGGACAACATACTTGCGGTCGGGCGGGAGAGACTGAAGTAATGTCTCCAGCGTCTGGCAAAGAATGTCTTTGTGATATATATAATAAGGTGTCCTTTTTAGATTTTGCGGATTTTCCTGATAGAGCATCTGTCTTCTATTTAATTGTCGAATAATTTTTTGCTGAGAGCTTTCAGAGCCTTTTCTTTATCCTCCTGCTTTACGAGGAAAGAGATGTTGTGCGGCGAGCCTCCGTAGGAGATCATTCTTACCGGAACTTCGGACATAGCATCGGTGATAAGACTCTCATACCCGACATTACCCCACCTCAGATCGCCTACGACGCAGATGATGCACATGTTATTTGTGATGTCTACTGTGCCATATTTTCTCAATTCGTGGGTTATCTCGTTGATGTGTTCCGGATTGTCGATGCTCATTGAGACGCCCACTTCTGAGGTAGTTATCATGTCAATGCTCGTCTTGAAATGCTCAAAGATATCAAATACCTTGCTGAGGAAACCTGAGGCGAGTAGCATCCTGGAGGAGCAGATGCGAATAGCGGTAATGCCGTCCTTGGCAGCGATGGCTTTTATCTTGCCCTGCTCCATGTCGTTGTTGATGATGGTGCCTTCGGCTTCCGGGTCGAGAGTATTTAGCAGTCTCACCGGGATGCTTGCGAACTTGGCGGGCAGGATACATGTGGGGTGCAGTATTTTTGCGCCGAAGTAGGCCAGCTCGGCAGCCTCGTCAAAGTTGAGCTGCTTGACGGGCTTGGTGTTCTCGACGTAGCGCGGATCGTTGTTGTGCATGCCGTCGATGTCGGTCCAGATTTGTATCTCCTCCGCGCCTATAGCTGCACCAATAAGCGAAGCAGTGTAGTCTGAACCGCCGCGCTGCAAGTTGTCCGTCTCTCCATCAACGTTTCTGCAGATGAATCCTTGCGTGATGTAGATGTTGTATCCGGCGTGTGCTTTGAGTATCTCTCTGAGCTTCTCGCTGATGAACAGTTCATCGGGTTCGCGGTCAGCGCCAATCTTCATGAAGTCCAGAGCTGAGAGAAGGCAGACACTCTCATCACATTCCTCAAGATAGTAAGTCATGAGGTGTGTACTGAGTATCTCTCCTTGTGAGACAATCTCTCTTCTTATGGAAATGGTGTAAGCCATCTGAGAAAGTTTGCGGAGATTATTGAATGTCTCGGAGATAAACTGTCCGGCCTTGGCTTTGTATTCTGCCTTACTGTATAAATGGGATACGTGTTCGTTGTAGGTCTGTTCCAGTCTGCTAATGATGTTTCCCGCACCCAGTCTGTTGTCACGTGCCAGATAGTCGCATATTTCTATAAGCGTGTTGGTGGTGCCGGACATCGCAGATAATACTACAAACTTCGCATCCCCGCCGGAGATTAGCTTGGCTACGTGTTGTATTCTTTGGGGATTACCCACGGAGGTACCTCCGAACTTCATTACTTTCATTGTTTGTGGATTATTTCGTTTTTTATTGGTCTTCTTTCCGGTCTTCTGTCTGATTGTCGCTTTCAGATGGTACGCAGGGACTCGTTATTTCTTCAAAGCTATGGTCTTTGCAAAGGTATGTCCTCGCCTTGAAGTTGTTGATTATCTCGCTGCTGTGCGTGCTCATGATGACGGCAGTGCCTTCATCACTCAGCCGCTTCAGCAGGCTGGTAATATTCATAGCTGAAGTGAAATCCAGATTGCCTGTAGGCTCATCAGCAAGGATTATCTTGGGCTTGTTGATGATGGCCCGCGCAATGGCAGCTCTCTGTTGTTCACCACCCGAAAGCTCTGACGGGAGTTTGTCGTCCTTTCCTTCGAGAGCTACGGCAGATAATATTTCGTCTATGCGCTCATCGGCCTTCTTGCGATCCTTCTGACCCGTAGCTTTGAGACAGAAATATAAGTTCTGGCGCACGGTCTTATTGCCGAGTAGCTTATAGTCCTGGAATATGATGCCCAGCTGCCTGCGTAGCTCCGGTATCTGCTTTTTCTTTATCTCGCGCAGATTGTAGCCCAATACAGAGGCCTTGCCGTCGGATATTTTCATGTCGCCGTATATCGTGCGCATTATTGAGCTCTTCCCGGTGCCCGTACTTCCCGTGAGGAATACGAAATCGCCGCTGTCAATGGTAAATGTTACGCCATCTATCACGGTATAGTTACCATGGCTAATCCTGACTTTTTCGTAAGAGAGGAGCGGCGCTTTTATTTCTTCAGACGCATCCATAGTCGTTAATGTTTATGCCATGAGGGCTTGTGGCGTTCTTCCAGCTCTTTTGCTATTTGCTCTATCCTGAGTCCCTTTGAAGTCAGGAGCACTATGAGATGATACAACATGTCAGAGCATTCGTAGATGAGACGCTCGTCGTTGCCGGTCACAGCTTCTATGACAGCTTCCAGAGCTTCTTCGCCCACTTTCTGCGCCATGCGATTAGTACCATCCTTGAAGAGGCTTGTCGTATATGAGCCTTCCGGCATTTCTTCGTGCCTCTTGTAGATGAAGTCCTGCAGCTCTGTGAGGAACAGCAGCGGATTGCGGTCATTTGTTTCGCCCCAGCATGTGTCGGTACCTTTGTGACATGTAGGTCCGTGCGGTATGACTTCCACAAGCAGGGTGTCGTTGTCGCAATCTGCCTTCAGACTCACAAGCTCCAGATAATTGCCGCTCGTCTCTCCCTTGGTCCAGAGACAGGAACGGGTGCGGCTCCAGAAGGTGACGCGCTTGGTGGCTAAAGTCTGCCGATAGGCTTCTTCATTCATAAACCCAAGCATAAGCACCTTTCTCGTAGTGCTGTCCTGAATGATGGCCGGCACAAGTCCGTTCATTTTATTGAAATCTATATCCATATGTTCTGTGTTTATATTCTTACTTCTATGTTCTGGGAACGGAGGTATTGTTTCAGTTCCGGTATTCGTATTTCGCCGTAATGGAAGACACTTGCCGCGAGAGCCGCGTCAGCGCATCCTAAAGTGAAAGCATCGCGAAAATCCTCCATGCTGCCAGCGCCGCCGGATGCTATAAGAGGAATGTCCACCTCTGTGCTGATTTTCCTGAGCGCATCATTCGCAAATCCGGCCTTGGTACCGTCGTTGTTCATGCTGGTGAAGAGTATCTCTCCCGCGCCTCTGTCACAGGCTTCCCTGACCCAGTCGAACAAGTCCCGGTCGGTGGGGACGCGGCCACCGTTAAGATAGCAACGCCACTGTCCTCCGTCAAATTTCGCATCAATGGCCACTACGCATATCTGCGAGCCAAAATGATTGGAGATCTCGTCTATCAGTTCCGGACGGCGTAGGGCGGCCGAATTTACAGCCACTTTGTCTGCGCCGGCATTCAGAAGAGTCTCGACGTCACGCAACGAGCCGACGCCGCCTCCTACGGTGAAAGGTATGGAGATCTCGGCGGCCACACGCTCTACCATCTTGGTAAAAGTCTTGCGGCCCTCAGCGCTGGCAGTGATGTCCAGAAAGACGAGCTCGTCCGCCAGCTCTTTGCTGTAGGCCTTACCAAGTTCTACAGGATCGCCGGCATCACGCAGGGATACGAAATTGATGCCTTTTACCGTTCTGCCGTCCTTGACGTCCAGGCAGGGGATTATACGCTTGGCTAACATATTATTCGTTTATATCGTTAAGAAGGGTCTTCATATTAATGCGCCCCTCGTATATGGCTTTCCCAAATACCACGGCAGGGATACCAGCGCGGTCGAGGGCCCTGATATCGTCGACGTCTCTGATACCACCGCTGGCTATCAGACAGCAGTCCGGGAAAGCCTTCATAATATCTTTGTACAAATCGATGTTCGGACCGCTGAGCATGCCGTCACGGCTGATGTCAGTGCAGAGGACGTTCCTGATACCCAATGGATAATAGAGATTGAGCAAGTCATGTATAGTAGTGCCCGACTTCTCAGTCCATCCGCTTATGCGCACCTCGCCGTCCAGCACATCGGCCGATAAGATAAATCTCTCTGTGCCGTATTTGCTTATCCATCGTTTTGCCTTTTCGGGTTCTTTGATGGCTACACTGCCTATGCTCACGGCGATAGCGCCAGCGTCAAAAGCGCGCTCTATGGCTTCGTCGCTTCTGAGTCCTCCGCCAAAGTCTACCTTCATACTGGTCGCAGAGGTTATTTCTCTGAGCGTTGCGATATTGTCTCTCCCTTTTCTGCCGGCGGCGTCCAGATCAACGACATGCAATCGCTTAAATCCCAGGACGTCAAACTCTTTGGCAATCTCGGCCGGCGTGCTGCCATACTGGGTAACTTTTGAGAAGTCACCCTTTGCCAGCCTGACGATATGCCCGCCTATGAGGTCTATTGCAGGAATTGCAGTAATCATCGCCTTTATAGTTTTAAGAAATTGTCCAGTATGTGCAGCCCGGTATCGCCGCTTTTCTCCGGATGAAACTGGACAGCGTAGAAATTGTCTTTGTGCAGAGATGCCGAGTAGAGGCCGCAAAAGTCGGTCTGCGCAATGGTGTAGCTGCATAGCGGAGCATAATAACTATGTACAAAGTAGACATAGCTCCCGTCGGGTACCCCGTCAAAGAGCGGTGAACTGAGCGAACGGATATTGTTCCAGCCCATCTGGGGAATCTTCTCGCCAGACTGCGGCCTGAAGCGCGCCACCTTTACCCCGGGGAAAATGCCCAGACATTTGGCATCTCCCTCTTCAGAGCTTTCGCACATGAGCTGCATTCCTATGCAAATGCCAAGCACTGGGCATTGAAGCGAGGTAATGACCTTGTCCAGGCCGGTCTTTCTCAGATAATCCATCGTTATCGCGGCTTCTCCCTGTCCGGGAATAATAATGTGACTGGCTGCGCGCAACTGCTGCACGTCATCGGTTATGACACATTCTTCTCCTAAATGATTCAGCGCGGATTTTACCGAGAAAATGTTGCCTGCAGGGTATTTCAATATAATTGTAGACATTTTCTGTAAACTGTGACTTTTATGCGGGGATTCACCGTCAGGAGCGCATGCGAGAGAACTGCAAAACCGGCAGAACATTCTGCCTGAACGTTTCCGATGCTGCCATGCACGACTTATCCTTTTGCAAAAGTAAGGCTTTTGCTCCTCTTTGGCAAACAAAAGGGCATAAAATTGAGCAAAACAGACGCTGTTGGCTACATTATAAAGAGTCGCGCAAGTCTATTATCTCCGTTTTCCCGCGTGTGAAACGGTTGCGGCGTTGCGATCCTCTTATCTGTAGCGGCACATCATCCGTGAGCATCGATACGGCTTTGCCGCCGCGGTATTTATTCCAGCGCTCCATTATCTGCTCTACATAATTGTAAGTCTCCCTGCCCATCAGAAATCCGTTCTTTACGACGGGGTCATTGTAGAATTGCGGTTTGTCGAGGTTGCGAATATAATAGCTGACATCGCTGTAACTTGTGGGAGACTTGCCGTGCTTGCGAGCCAGATTCATCGCATCTCTGATATGCCGCGCTCCGCCGTTGTAGGCGGCAATGGTGAATTTTATCCGGTCCATCCTGTTGCGCACATCGCTGAAATGTCCGGACAGCTCACGCAGATACCGGCATCCTGCGTAAATGTTCTCTTTCGGGTCGAAAACATTATTGACGCCAAGGTGTTGAGCGGTAGAGGGAATAATCTGCATGAGTCCTTTGGCACCGGCCCAGGAAACGGCGTTGGGGTCAAAGCCGGACTCCTGATAGCATTGGGCTGCTATCAGCCGCCAGTCCATGCCTGCTATGCGGCTGCCGGCGATAAACTCCCGGTCATAATAGGAGATAATGCCCTTGCTGCGGGAGACATAAGGAGCGTGGATATGCCGCTTTACCTCATGCGCCTCATTATGCTGTATCTCGTAGTCTATTGTCTTTTTCTCGATGCCCGGTTTGTACCATCCATTGAGCGCCTCGTACAGGTCGGTCTGGTCTTTTCTCACAGCCCAAGCCGTTTTCTGCCCGTTATTGTTTCTCTCGGCGCATGCCTCCAGTCCCGATTTGCGTATCAGTTCGGTGGGCAGGGGAGTGATTATGATATCTGCTTCCCCTGATTTGAGCAACTTTATCATTGCAGACGTATCGTTCACGGCTTCTACTCTCACCCCTATACCGTCGTTTTGCGCAAATGCGGACAGCAGGTCGTAGGCCGTTCCCGTCTCCTTACCATTGTAATCGTAATAGGTCGTAGGCCCGTAGAGCGTAGTTGCAATGATTTCCCCTGATTCTTCTATTTCCGCGAGGTCGTATTTTGTCTTGTTCATGTCTTTGGTCGTGGTAGTGGCATTGTTGCCCTTGCCTCCGCACGCCTGCAGAAGCAAGGCGGACAATACGACAAAGAGAAAAGAATAGTGACGCATCTTATAGCAGCTCTGGAAAATTCGTTTGCAAAGTTAGTAGTTTGATGTAAATCCGCACGGGTGTGATGTCGTTTTTGACGTTAATAAATCTCACCCGAAAAGAAATTCAGATGCGACCGGAAAAATTCTGACGCGAACGGACTAATAGCCCGATGGAACCGGGGAAAATTCTCATGCGGATGAAAATAAATTCTCAATGGACGAGACGAAATTCTCGTGGGATGAGAAAAAATTATGATGCGAACAGACGAGCAGTCTGTTGCGAACAGAAATAATTCTAATGCGAACGGGAAAAATTCCCGTGGGAGAAGGA
>OMUV01000080.1 GCA_900314335.1 uncultured Prevotellaceae bacterium
CAGGAGCGAGGTGGAAATTCTAATGAGCGGCTAAGCGGCGGGAAATTCTTATCGCGCATTTCACCGCGCACTCTCTTATGCGGAATGCGGGCCGCGCTGCAGCGGCCCTCCCAGTTAACGCCGCTCACATCGATTCTTCTCGTCCGCATTCATAGCGCCCAAATAGGCAGTTTTCGCCCCTTTGTAAATGCTTGAAAATAAGGGCTCCCAACAGGCCAAAACTATGTTTGAGACGTTTTCAACTACCTCAAATGTATTTTCACTCAGGTGCCTTGTGAGTAACTCCGCATGCGGGAGCGTTTTCCGCGTGTGCGGAAATGTGGGTGAAAAGCGATGGGAAATTGTTCATTCCCGGGGATGCGCGGCGCAACTTTCGCAGGGTGATGAAGGCCCCGCGACGAGGGCGGAAAAATACGACCGCCATAATCCCTTCACCGGGGGTTATGGCGGTCGTTAAAGCTGGCGGGCTGGTGCGGCGTTACTTCGGCGCGGCCGTTACGCCCATCGTGTAGGAGGGCTGACCGCAGAAGTAACCCTTGGCCTTCCAGATCTGCTCGATGGGAGCCATGCGGCGCACAAAGTCTGCATAGTTCTTGTTCTCGACATTGGTCCAGCCGTCCTCGGCGTAAGCGCCGATGCGCGGGAATGTCTGGAAGTTGATGCGCTCCTCGGTCGGCGTCCACTCGCCCCACATCTGGCAGCCGGTGCCGAGGATCTTGGCGTTCTGCTCGGGCGTCAGGTCCTCAAAGTAGGGGTTGAAATTGTACGCGCGCTCCAGGGGCAGCACACCGTAGTTGTAGTCGAGGTATGTGTCGTGGCAGTTAGAGTTGACCAGATAGTAACCCTTGCGGATGGCCTTCTTGGCGAGATCGGGCGAACCGTCCCAGAACTGGACGATGGCGCTCGGGTCGAGCGACACGGCCGAGTTCTCGCCGCGGCCGGCCTCGTTGTGCACATTGTCGCCCGTTATCTCATTCCATCCGATGAGCTTCACACCCTTCTTCTCGAGAAACTTCTGGATGCTGTTGATGGCGTAGAGCTGCATGTCGGGATAGGTCTTCAGGCCGTGGGCCTGCATAAATTTGTTGATGTCCTCGTTCTTGCTCCAGCGCGCATAGTTGGCCTCGTCGCCGCCTATGTGCACGATCTTGGAGGGGAAGAGGGCTACGACCTGCGAGAGGGTGGTCTCGATAAACTTCTTGAACTTCGGGCTGATGACATTGTAGAGGGCCGGCAGCGACTTGTTCTCCTCCGCGTTGGGCACCGGTGTCTGAAGCTCCGGATAGGCTATCGTCGAGGCGTCGCAGTGGGCCGGCACTTCTATCTCGGGTATGATGGTGATGCCGCGGGCGGCGGCGTAGGCCACGATCTCCTTGATCTCTTTCTGAGTGTAGTAAGCCCTGTCGGGATGTACTTCCTTCCATTTCTCAGCTCCGAGGAAATAATGGCTGAAGTCGGAGAGCGAACCTACCTCGGTGAGCTTGGGATAGCCCTTGATCTCTATTCTCCATCCCGGAGAGTCGACGAGGTGCCAGTGGAAGACATTCATCTTGAGCCTTATCATCTCGTCGAGCAGGCGCTTCACATTGGCCATGCCGTGGAAGTGACGGCTCTCGTCGAGCATGTAGGCTCTCCAGCCAAACTGCGGCCAGTCGGTGATGGTGCAGACGTTGGCGGTGTAGTGGCCGGCGTTGTCGCTCTTGAGGATCTGCGCGATGGTCTCTATGGCGTAGAGGGCGCCGTTGCGGTCGTCGGCTACGGCGGCTACTGCGGGGCTCTTGCCGGCGGAGAGCGTCAGCTTGTAGCCCTCTTTGTGGCCCGAGCCCTTGCCCATCGTTATCGCGATGTCGGCTGCGGCGGCCTTGGAGACGATGGTGGGCTTCAGGCCGGCCTCGCTCAGGCGCGAGATGGTGTAGGCAGCGTTGATTTTAGCCTTGGCGTCGACGTACACCTTCGGGGCGGCGGGCACAGCGGCCTGACCCTGGTGCAGCCTCACCACGCGCGGCTGAGGCACAACGGTGATCTGAGCCTCTGCGGCGTTCGGCAGGCCGCAGAGCGCGAAGGCTGTGGCCAGGCCGAAGAGAATGGAGGAAATTTTCATGATTATAAGTATTTGTTTAGTTATTCTTCGCTCTGCAAATATAGTGATATTTATTTATTCCCGCCTCATCGGCGCCTTTCTTTCGCTGCCCCGGGGCCCGGCGGAGCAAATATGCATATCCAAAAGCCCGCGGGAGGGCAATAGCGTATGATTATGTAACCTTTACGTCAAACTAATTTGCTATATTTGCGCCGTAAAAGCGGACCATGTCCGGCTAATTAATATAAACAGCTCAATCAAGATGGATTATAATTTTCGTGAAATAGAGGAGAAATGGCGTAAGAAATGGGTGGACGAGAAGCTCTATCATGTGACGGAGGACAAGTCGCGCCCCAAGTATTATGTGCTCAACATGTTCCCTTATCCCTCCGGCGCCGGCCTGCATGTGGGTCACCCGCTGGGCTACATAGCCAGCGACATCTATGCCCGCTACAAACGTCTCCGCGGCTTCAATGTGCTCAACCCCATGGGCTACGACGCCTACGGACTTCCAGCCGAGCAGTACGCCATCCAGACGGGCCAGCATCCGGCCGTGACCACCGTGCGCAATATCAATCGCTACCGCGAGCAGCTGGACAAGATAGGATTCTCTTTCGACTGGGACCGCGAGGTGCGTACCTGCGACCCCGCCTATTATAAATGGACTCAGTGGGCATTCATCCTCATGTTCAACAGCTACTACGACAACGATGCCGACCGCGCCCTGCCCATCAAGGGGCTTATCGATCATTTTGCCAAGAAAGGCACCGCCGGCGTCAACGCCGCCTGCTCCGAGCCCATGAGCTTCACTGCAGCAGAATGGAACGCGATGACCGACCGCCAGCAGCAGGAGACACTCATGAACTACCGCATAGCCTATCTCGGCGAGACGGAGGTAAACTGGTGCGCCCAGCTCGGCACAGTGCTGGCCAACGACGAGGTCGTGGACGGTGTGTCCGTGCGCGGAGGCTATCCCGTGGTGCAGAAGAAGATGAAGCAGTGGTGTCTCCGTGTCTCGGCCTACGCTCAGCGCCTGCTCGACGGCCTCGACACGATAGACTGGACCGACTCCATCAAGGAGACTCAGCGCAACTGGATAGGACGCAGCGAGGGAACTGAGGTCGAGTTCTCCGTCAAGGACAGCGATAAGAAATTCACCATCTTCACCACCCGTGCGGACACCATGTTCGGCGTCACGTTTATGGTGCTGGCTCCCGAGAGCGAACTGGTGGACGAGCTGACCACGCCCGAACAAAGGGCAGAGGTGAGCGCCTATGTCGAAGCCACGAGAAAGCGCACGGAGCGCGAGCGCATCTCCGACCGTCGCGTCAGCGGCGTGTTCAGCGGCGCTTACGCAGTCAATCCCTTTACCGGAGAGAATATCCCCATCTGGATCAGCGATTATGTGCTCGCCGGCTACGGCACGGGAGCCATCATGGCCGTGCCCGCTCACGACAGCCGCGACTACGCCTTTGCGCGCCACTTCAATCTCCCCATCATCCCGCTCATCGAGGGCTGCGATGTCTCCGAGGAGAGCTTCGACGCCAAGGAGGGAATAGTGACCAATTCGCCGCGCGCCGGTGTGAAGCCCTACATCGACTTCTCGCTCAACGGCCTGACCGTGAAGGAGGCCATCGCCGCTACCAAGAAATATGTCGAAGCCCATCATCTGGGCCGCGTGAAGGTGAACTACCGCCTGCGCGACGCTATATTCTCGCGCCAGCGCTATTGGGGCGAGCCCTTCCCCGTATATTATAAGGACGGTATGCCGCACATGCTGCCGCTTGAGGCTCTCCCGCTCCAGCTGCCCGATATCGACAAATACGAACCCACAGAGACGGGCGAACCGCCCCTTGGCCGCGCCAAACGATGGGCCTGGGACGAGAAAGCCATGCAGGTCACGGACAACGACCGCATAGACAATAAGACCGTCTTCCCGCTCGACCTCTGCACCATGCCGGGCTTTGCCGGCTCTTCGGCCTACTATCTCCGCTACATGGACCCCCACGACGACAAGGCTCTTGTTTCGCCCGAGGCCGACGCTTATTGGAGGAGAGTGGACCTTTATGTCGGCGGCACAGAGCATGCTACCGGCCACCTCATCTATTCCCGCTTCTGGAACAAGGTGCTCCACGACTACGGCTATTCGGTGGAGGAAGAACCGTTTGCAAAGCTCGTAAACCAGGGTATGATCCAGGGCCGCTCCAACTTTGTCTACCGCGTCAAGGAAGGCCCCGACAAGGGCAAGTTCGTGAGCCTCGGGCTCAAGGACCGCTACGATGTGACGCCTATCCACGTGGACGTGAACATTGTCTCGGGCGATGTGCTCGACACGGAGGCTTTCCGCGCCTGGAGACCAGAATATAAGGACGCCGAATTCATCCTCGAGGACGGCAAATACGTCTGCGGCTGGGCCATCGAGAAGATGAGCAAGAGCATGTACAATGTGGTCAATCCCGATATGGTGGTGGACCGCTACGGAGCCGACACGCTGCGCCTCTACGAGATGTTCCTCGGCCCGGTGAACCAGAGCAAGCCCTGGGACAGCAACGGCATCGACGGCTGCTCCCGCTTCCTGCACAAGTTGTGGAACCTGTACAACGGCCAGAGCCAGTTCCTCCCCGACGATTCCGCTCCCGCGGAAGCTTCGCTGCGCACCCTGCACAAGCTCATCAAGAAGGTGACCGGCGACATCGAGACATTCAGCTATAATACCGCCATCTCCGCCTTTATGATCGCTGTGGGCGAGCTCGCCTCGCAGAAGTGCCGCTCGCGCCGTGTGCTCGAACCGCTGGTGGTGCTCATAGCCCCCTTCGCGCCCTTCATCGCCGAGGAGCTGTGGCAGCAGCTGGGTCACACCACGAGCGTATGCGACGCCGCTTGGCCCGCATGGAACGAGGAATACATCAAGGAGAGCACGGTGACCATGAGCGTCTCCTTCAACGGCAAGACACGCTTCACCATGCAGTTCCCCGCCGACATCACCACCGACGCTGCCCGCGAGGCAGTGCTCTCAGCGCCGCAGACGGCCAAGTATATCGATGGCAAGACCATTGTAAAAGTCATCGTCGTGCCGCGCCGCATCGTCAACGTCGTAGTGCGTTGACCCTGCGCAGGCAATAGAAACAAATCAGGGCGTTCCAAACGCCACGGCAATAATTATATGGAGCATTCATTGAGCATGCCGGGAGTAAAGATGACCCCCATGCAGTACCTTCACGACTACGCGCTCATCACCTTCGGCCTTTTGTGCTACGCTGTGGGCTTCACGTGTTTCATCCTTCCCTACCAGATCACGACGGGTGCCGTGGCCGGTATCGGTGCATTGGTCTTCTACGCCACTCACGGCCAGATACCAGCGCAGTACACCTTTCTGGCCATCAACTCGATCCTTCTCATCCTGGCCGTCAAGGAGCTCGGCTGGCGGTTCTGCGTCAAGACCATCTACGCCGTGCTTATGCTCAGCGCCTTCATGGCCATCTGTCAGAATCTCCTGCACCAGGTCGAGGGATTCCCGATGAACTCGGAGCACCTCCCCATCCTCCTCGGTGAGAGTCAGGGCTTCATGGCCTGCGTCATCGGCGCGCTCCTCGAGGGAGTGGGCATCGGCCTCGTCTTCCTGCAGGGCGGCAGCACCGGCGGCACCGATATCATCGCCGCAATAGTCAACAAATACCGCAACGTCACTATCGGACAGATGATGATAGTGCTCGATGTGCTGATCATCACCTCCTCCCTCTTCACGCCGGTAGGAAACCTGACCAAGCTCCTCTTTGGCTACTGCACACTCATCATCACCAACACCACGCTCGACTATGTGCTCAACGCCGGCCGCCAGAGCGTCCAGTTTCTCATCATCTCGCGCAAGTACGAGAAGATCGCTTCCGCCATCGAGTACTACCACCGCGGCGTCACCGTGCTGGACGGCTACGGCTGGTACAGCAAGCAGGAGCAGAAGGTGCTCGTGGTGCTGGCCCGCCGTCGCGAGAGCAAGGACATATTCCGCATCATCAAGCACATCGACCCCGCCGCTTTCGTCTCGCAGAGCAAAGTGATCGGCGTCTATGGCGAGGGATTTGACAAGGTCAAGGTGAAATGACCGCCGCCTCTCCACATCGACTTACCGTAGTTCCTCTCGGAGGAATAGGCAACCGGATGCGGGTCATACGCTCAGCCTATGCCGTGGCGCGCCTTGGTGTGTGCCGCGTCGACGTGGCCTTCGCCTCGCTGCGCGACTGCCGCTGCCGTTTCTCCGACCTTTTTCAGCCGCTTCCCTCGCCGCCACCTGGTTTCCGCATCCGCTCCGCGCGCTTCTGCGACAAGCCCTCTTCCCGCCGCAATCTCTACATCCCCTCCCTGCTCCGCCGCTTCCGCTACGACGCCGCTCTCTACGGTTTCAACTCGTCAGGAGATGAAAAAATCCTCGATTTCATCGGGAAATTCCCCCGTCTTTATATCTCGGGCGGCTACGAATTTGCCGGAGAGGACATACCGATGAGCGAGCTCTTCCGCCCGTCGCCCGCCGTGCAGAAAATCCTCGACAAACTCCTCGCGCGCTTCGGCAGCTACACCGTCGGATTTCATGTCCGCACCACGGACAACCGCGAGTCCATGCGCCTCAGCCCCCTCGGGCTTTTCCTCGAAAAGGGGCGGGAGGAACTGGCGCAGCACCCCGATGCCACCTTCTTCGTAGCCACGGACAGCGTCGCCGTCAAGCGCGCCTTCGTCACCACCTTCCCCGGCCGCGTCGTTACGCTCGGCGGCAGCCTCTCGCGCTCTGAGCGCAGCGGCATGATCATCGCCGCGGCGGACATGTTCGCCCTCTCGCATGCGGACAAAGTCTACGGCAGCTGGTATTCCTCCTTCTCCGAGATCGCCGCAGAGCTTGGCGGCAAGCGCGCCGAGATCCTGAAACTCCGGTGAACCCGCGCTTTTTTGACCGTATACGCACGCTCAGCAACCGAGTCAGTAAGCTTGGCAATGGAGTTTGCATTTCGTCCACTGATTCTGCATTTCCGCCAACTGATTCTGCAAGTCCATCCACTGAGTCTGCAATCCTGTTAACAGATATGGCTGACAGCGGCACGAGAAATCGTGATTTTGGGCCCTTTCTAACTACTTGATTTATAGCGCTCGCAGAAGGCCAAAACTACATTTGAGACGAG
>OMUV01000081.1 GCA_900314335.1 uncultured Prevotellaceae bacterium
CTCCCGGAAGGCCAAAATTACATTTGAGACGAGTAGAACTACCTCAAATGTAGTTTTCCTCATGTCCTATGTGAGTATCCCAGAATGCGGGACGATTTTTTGAGAGAGGGGAAGAGCTTTCCATTCTTTTCGTATAGCCATCAAAATGCGAGGAGGCGGATGGTCGTGAAAGCTTAGTAGTTTATTTTATGACGCATTCCCTTATATACAGGAGTGCATCCGCATATAAACAACACGAGGCCGGCAGCTTTTACTGTCGGCCTCGTGTATATGTTGGCGGTGGTCTGCGCTAAGCGTCTGGCTAAAGGGGGCTCATCTGTTCATCGGCGGGAAGACGCGGAAGGCGAAACCCTGCGACTGGAGCCATTCTATCGCCCTCGGGAGGGCGTAGATGATCTTGTCTTCCGACTTGAGCGAGTCGTGGAATGTGATAATCGACCCGTTGCGCGCATACTTCCGCACATTGAGTAGCACGTCGCGGCCGTTGAGCCTGATAGAGTAGTCGCGGGTCACGAGGTCCCACATCACTATCTGGTAGCGCTGCTTTACGGCGTGATACTGGTCCCACTTCATCCACCCGTGCGGCGGGCGGAAGAGGTCCGTCTGCAGGAGGATATTGGCCTTGTCCACATTGCGCAGGTAGGAGCGTACCCCGTGCCTGAGACCGCCGATGTGATTGTAGGTGTGATTGCCGATGCGGTGACCCGCGTCGCGCACCATGGCCAGTTCCCTCGGGTGGCGGTAGGCATTCTCGCCGACCATGAAGAAGGTGGCGTGGATGTCGTAGTGGCGCAGCACATCGAGTACCCACGGGGTGACGGCGGGGATGGGCCCGTCGTCAAAGGTGAGGTACACGGCCCTCTCCTCGGGGTTCATCCTCCACAGGGCGTGGGGATAGAGCCACCGGAGGAAGGGGGCAGGCTGCTCGATTATCATTAGTCTGAACTCTTGGAGCGCAGCCCTCCGGCTTTACTCTTCGGCGCCGTCTGCGTCGCCGCCCTGGTAGTCCATGGGTGACGTGCCGGTCTTGCTGGTCCAGTTCTGATAGTATCCCATTATCTCATTTTCCAGCAGCTTGGCCTTGGGCGAGTGGAAGCTTGCGTAAGCAGCTCTCACAGTCTGGAGCACCTGCAGATTGATGAGGTACTCGCGGCGGTAGTTGCTGAGGTCTGAGGCTGAGAGGGAGTTGTACCATGCGAAGTACTGCTTGGCGTAGGTCTCGATCTTGCCCAGGATGTACTGTGCGCGGCTCTTGTTGCCGGTGAGCCAGAGGGCGCGGGCCAGTTCCACGGAACCGCTGCGCCAGTCGTAGGGCACATTCATCTCGGGGATCTCCTTCTCGCATCTCTCTACCAGTTTGCGGGCCTTGTCCATCTCCTTACGGTCGATGAGCTTGAGGGCTGTCTGGGCGAAGAGGATGCGGTGGCTCCAGCACATGCGCATAGCGTTCTCGTCGATGTAGATGGGGCGCTCCTTGAGGCCGCCGTAGCGGAAGCGGAACATGAGGTTGTTGTAGCACTTCTCGGGGTCGATGACATTGCCGTTGCGCGCCGTGTTGTAGGGCGTGATGCGGTTGGCCATGCCTTCGCGTACGAAGTAGTCGCCCATGTTGCCATAGTTCTCGCTGCCCACGGTGGTGCAGATGAACATCGGGCGCTTGAAGTTGGTCTGGCAGAGCATGTCATAGAGCATGAGCTCGCTCTTGTAGACGGAGCGGCGTCCCTTGAGGGAGATGACCATCTTGTCGGGGATGCTGTCCGGACCGCCCTGCAGCCACATGCCGCTCTTCTTGACGGCTTCCTTGTCGACGGTCATCACGATACTGTCGGTGGGGATGACGCGGAGCTGCGGATCGGGATTGAGCACAAAGTTCTTCATGATGTACTTGAGCTCGAACATGTCGCCCTGCTCGGGGTGCTGACGATTGTATGCGATGAGGTCGTCCTTCTGCGTCGGGTCGACGGAGACGAGCTCGTGTTCGCCGTTGGAGACATACTGCAGGCGGGTCCAGGAGATAGGACATCCGGGCGAGGTGTAGGCCGGGCGCTTCATCTGGTCGATATACCAGTCGGTCTGCAGGTAGGAGAAGTTGCAGACGCGGGCGTCTGTGCGCAGGCCTTCCACTTCCTGATTGTACCACTGTGGGAAGGTATCGTTGTCGCCGTTGCAGAAGATTATCGGGTTGCCCTTATCGGGGAGAGTCATCAGATAGTTGCCTCCGAAGTCGCGGCACATGTAGCGGCCGCTGCGGTCGTGGTCGTCCCATGTCTGCGACACCATCTGTATCGGCACAAGGAGGCACACGATGATGGCGATAGCCGAGGCTGCCGCGGGGGCGAGCTTCAGTTTGCGCAGTCCTTCGGCGATGGCCAGTACACCGAGGCCTATCCATATGGCAAAGGCGTAGAAGGAGCCCGCATAGGCGTAGTCGCGTTCACGCGGCTGGGTGGGAGTCTGATTGAGGTAGATGACGATGGCTATTCCCGTCATGAAGAACAGGAAGAATACCACCCAGAACTGCCGGATGCCCCTCTTGCCGCGGTAGGCCTGAAAGAACAGGCCGATGAGGCCGAGGATGAGCGGCAGGCAGTAGAACACATTGTGACCCTTGTTGGCCTTGAGGTCGTCGGGAAGCAGGTCCTGATCGCCGAGGCGCATGTTGTCGAATGCCTTGAAGCCCGTTATCCAGTTGCCGTGGTCCTTCTCGCCGAAGCCCTGCAGGTCGTTCTGCCGGCCGGCAAAGTTCCACATGAAGTAGCGCCAGTACATAAAGTTGAGCTGGTAGGAGAAGAAGAATCTGAGGTTCTCTATCTGCGTGGGCATCTTGACCGAGGTGGCCTGGCCCGTCGGGTCGTCGTAGGGCACCTGCTTGCCTTCTACGCCGCCCATCCAGCTCTCGTATGCGCTCGCATGATCGGCGTCCCACATACGGGGGAAGAGCATGTTCTGAGCGTAGAGGTATTCGTTGTTATGACCTACTACTACGTATTTGTCCTTCTCGTCCTTGCTTTCCTTCTCCTTACGATTGTAGATCGGCTTGCCCTGCTTGGTCTTCCAGGTGAGCATACCGTTGCCTGCGGCCTGATACTGCGGGCGCGAGGTGTAGGCCTGACCGTAAAGGAGCGGCCAGCCGCCATACTGCTCGCGGTTGAGGTAGGAACCGAGGGTAAAGACGTCTTCGGGGGAGTTCTGGTCCATCGGCGGGTTGGCCACGGAGCGTATCACGATGATGGCGTAGGATGAGTAGCCTATCATGAGCATCAGGAAGCATAGCAGGGTGGTGTTGATGATCCTCGAGGATACGAGGAAGCCCTGCTTCTTGCCCGTGAGCTTACGACGCAGGAAGAAGATGATGAGCCCCAGAATGATGATGCCCGACACGACGGTCTCAAAGCCGTAGCCGATGAAGGGAATGCCCAGCAGCGCCACCGACAGGGTGGCGGAGATCACTATGCGCTTGCGGCTGCGGTCAGTCTGGCTCTCGTAGATGGCCCAGATGACGCATGCTACAAGCAGGATGATGTAGATGACCAGACCGGTGTTGAAGCTGAAGCCGAGAGTGTTGACGAAGAAGAGCTCAAACCATCCGCCTACCTTCACGATGCCCGGCACAACGCCGTAGAGCACGACGGCCACAAGGACGAAGGACACCAGCAGCGCCAGGATGGATCCTTTGGCTCCGAGGTCGGGCTTCTTCTTGTAGACATAGATGAGCACAATGGCGGGGATGCAGAGCAGGTTGAGCAGGTGGACACCGATGCTCAGGCCCGTGAGGAACGCGATGAGCACAAGCCAGCGGTCCGAGTGGGCCTCGTCTGCGCGGTTCTCCCACTTGAGGATAAGCCAGAAGACAAGGGCTGTGAACATCGACGAATAGGCGTAGACCTCGCCCTCCACGGCGCTGAACCAGAAGGTGTCGCTCCAGGTGTAGGCCAGAGCGCCCACCATGCCGGCGCCCATTATCTCGATGGTCTGCCCGAGGGTCGGCTCCTCGCCGTCCTTCACGATGAGCTTGCGCGAGAGGTGGGTGATGGTCCAGAAGAGGAACAGGATGCACGCTGCGCTCAGGAGAGCCGACATCGTGTTGACCATCATGGCCACGTGGGCCGTGTCATGGGCCAGCTGAGTGAAGAGATTGGCCGTGATCATGAACATCGGAGCTCCGGGCGGGTGCCCCACTTCAAGCTTAAATGCCGAGGAGATGAACTCCGGGCAGTCCCAATAACTTGCACTCGGCTCAATGGTCGAGCAATAGGTAAATGCCGCAATGGCAAACGCTATCCAACCCACGAGGTTGTTGACTGTCTTGTAGCGCATCGATAATGTTGTTGTTTTGTTTATAATCTTTATAAGCGTGCCCGCAACGCCCCTCCAAAAGCGGCAAAGCGTGGCGGTCAGGCATTTTATGGCGCAAATTTACATATTAATTCCCACTCTGCCAAAGTGTGAGAATTTTTTAATGAAGCTCTCCCGTATAGCCCTGCAGTATGTGCCCCGCGCCGATATTTATGCCCGCAGGCTGAGGCGGATATGAAAGGAAAAGTGTAATTTTGCCCTCGGAAAAGACAACTGCCGTGCGCTTCCCCATGAAGCGCCGTGAATATTCTATTTATATTATGACTACGAAACCATCCATTCCCAAGGGCACGCGGGACTTTCTCCCCGAGGAGACAGCGCGCCGCAATTATATCTTCGACACCATCCGCGAGGTCTACGAGCTCTACGGATTCCGCAGCATCGAGACGCCGGCCATGGAGAACCTCTCCACCCTCATGGGCAAGTATGGCGAGGAGGGCGACAAGCTCCTCTTCAAGATCCTCAACAGCGGTAACTTCCTCAGCGACTTACAGCCCGGGGATATCAATCCCTCTCATCTCGGCCATCTGGCTTCCGTGCTCTGCGAGAAGGGACTGCGCTACGATCTGACCGTGCCCTTTGCGCGCTTTGTGGTGCAGCACCGCGAGGAGATCAAGCTGCCGTTCCGCCGCTATCAGATACAGCCGGTATGGAGAGCCGACCGCCCGCAGAAGGGACGCTACAGAGAGTTCTACCAGTGCGACGCCGACGTGGTGGGCAGCGACTCGCTGCTCAATGAGGTGGAGCTCGTGGAGATCATC
The DNA here is from genome assembly GCA_900314335.1 of uncultured Prevotellaceae bacterium. GTDB lineage: Bacteria > Bacteroidota > Bacteroidia > Bacteroidales > Bacteroidaceae > UBA6398. The sequence goes on from OMUV01000081.1 coordinate 5,118, forward strand.
GATGAGGTATTCTCCCGCCTCAATATTAATGTAGATATCAATATCAACAACCGCAAACTTCTCACCGCCATGGCCGAGCGCATAGGCGCCGCCGACAAGATCACCGAGGTGACCGTGGCCATCGACAAGCTCGACAAGATCGGGCCCGAGGGCGTGGAGGAGGAGCTCCGCGCTGCCGGCATCGACGAGGAGGGCATAGCCGCCCTCCGTCCCGTCATCGGCCTGCAGGGCTCCAACGATGAGAAGCTTGCCGCCATGCGCAGCGCCTTCGGCGACATCCCCGCCGGCGCCAAGGGCCTCGAAGAGACGGAATTTGTCCTCGGCGCGCTCAGCAGTCTCGGCCTGCGCTCACGCGTCACATACAATCCCGCCCTGGCACGCGGCCTCAACTATTACACGGGCTGCATCTTCGAGGTGAAAGCCCTCGACACACAGATCGGCTCCATCACCGGCGGCGGCCGCTACGACAATCTGACCGGCATCTTCGGCATGCCGGGCCTCAGCGGCGTGGGCATCTCCTTCGGCGCCGACCGCATCTACGACGTTCTTACGACACTCGATCTCTTCCCGCCCGAGACAGGCCGCACCACGCAGCTCTTCTTCGTCAACTTTGGCGACGAGGCCGCCACGACGCGCTGCCTAAAGCTCGCCTCCGCCGCCCGCAAGGCCGGCATCCGCACCGAGGTATTTCCCGACGCTGTCAAGATGAAAAAGCAGATGGCCTACGCCTCCGCCCTCGGTGTGCGCTATGTGGCCATCATCGGTGGCGATGAACTCAGCGCCGGCACGGTGACGCTGAAGGACATGGACCGCCGCGAGCAGCAGACCGTCGGACAGGCAGACCTCGTAGAGACCGTCAGGGCCGGCCTCTGAGCCCGGCCCGCGCTTCCCGCAGCGGCTGTCTCCCGCGCGCTCATCGGGCATCAGGCTACCGGCCCTCGCGCCGCGCGCAGCTTTGCCCCGACGCCCAGCGGCGTAAGCCCGTTCCCTGAAATCCTGCTTCCCTTGACCACCATCAATCCTTTCTCCCGCCCGCTCTATGTGATGCTCAAGCCCGCCGGCGCCCTCTGCAACATGCGCTGCGACTACTGCTACTACACAGAGAAATCGAAGCTCTACACGGAGAAGGGCAATCACGTCCTTTCCGACAGCCTGCTCGAGCGGTTCGTCCGGCAGTATATCGAGGCGCAGACAGGCCCGGAGGTCAATTTCACATGGCACGGCGGCGAGCCCCTCATGCGCCCCATATCCTTCTACCGCCGCGCGCTGAGCCTCCAGCGGGCCTACGGCGCGGGCCGCAGGATAGTGAACTGTATACAGACCAACGGCACACTGCTCACGGACGACTGGTGCCGGTTTCTCAGGGAGAACAATTTCCTCGTGGGGCTCTCGGTCGACGGCCCCATGGAGTTTCACGACGAATACCGCCGCACCGTCGCCGGAGGTCCGACCTTCCGGAAGGTGATGCACGCGGTCGGACTGCTCAACAGATACGGGGTGGAATGGAACGCGATGGCCGTGGTCAACGATTACAACGCCGACTATCCCCTCGAGTTCTACAGATTCTTCCGCGACGCGGGCTGCCGCTACCTCCAGTTCACCCCCGTGGCGGAGCGCATCATGAAGCGCGGCGACGGCCTCACGCTGGCGCCGGGCATGCAGGAGGAGGGAAAGCTCGCGCCCTTCAGCGTGAGCGCGGAGCAGTGGGGCGCGTTCCTCATCGCCGTCTTCGACGAATGGGTGCGCCGCGACGTGGGCACGATGTTCGTCCAGCTTTTCGACGCCACGCTCGCCCTCTGGGCCGGTTTCCCGCCCGGCATCTGCACCCTGGCCCGCGACTGCGGCCACGCCGCCGTGATGGAGTACAATGGCGATGTCTACTCCTGCGACCACTTCGTATTCCCCGAGTACCGCCTCGGCAATATCCGCAGCAAGACCATCACGGAGATGATCTACAGCGAGCAGCAGCGGCAGTTTGCTGCCATGAAGCGCGGCAGCCTCCCGCGCCAGTGCCGCGAGTGCGAATTCCTGTTCGCCTGCCACGGCGAATGCCCCCGTAACCGGTTCCTCAGGGACCGCTACGGCGAACCGGGGCTCAATTACCTCTGCAGCGGCTACCTCAGCTACTTCCGCCACGTCGCTCCATACATGGATTATATGAAACACGAGCTCTCCGCTCAGCGCCCCGCCTCCGGCGTCATGGATGCCATACGTCGCGGCGAACTGCCCGCGCCTTCCCAATCTGATTTATAGCATGCTTCACACCTCCCGGGCCATCGTACTGCGTACCATCAAATATAAGGACTCCACCATCATCGCGCAGATGTACACCGCGACCGACGGCCGGGCCAGCTTCGCCGTGCGCATCCCCCGGACGGCCCGCACACGCCTCCGCAGCAGCCTCGTCGTGCCGCTCGCCATGCTGGAGGTGGACTGGAAGGACGCCCGCGGCAAGGGCCTGGCGCACGTCGTCTCCGCCCGCCCCTATTACATCTACACCGGCCTCGAGTACTCTCCCGTCAAGATGGCCGTGGCCATGTTCATCTCCGAGATGCTTACGGCCAGCCTCCGCGCGGGCGTCGCCGACGAGAGGCTCTACCAGTTTCTCGACACATCGCTCCGCTGGCTCGATGTCACGGAGGGCAGCTGCGCCAACTATCACATCGTCTTCCTCCTCCACCTGACGGAGTACCTCGGCTTCCGCCCTAACACCGACGACTACACGCCGGGTTCGAGCTTCAACCTGCGCGACGGTCGCTTCGTGCCCCTCGCCACGGACGACTGCCTGCCTGCCGCCGACTCCGCCTACATCCCGCAGCTCATGCGCATGCGCTATGCCACCGCCGAGCGCATCCACTTCTCCCGCGATCAGCGCGCCCGCATCCTCGACTGCATCATCCGCTACTACGGCCTGCACATTCCCGCCTTCCCGCAGCTCAAGTCGCCCGCCGTCCTCGCCGCCTTGTTCGACTGACCGCCGGCCGCCGTGATCCCCGTGCGGAGCCCGGTTTTTACGCTTCGCGGAATGCCCGTTTTTGACCCTTTATAACTGATTGAAATTCAGCGCCCCGAGAGAGCCAAAATTACATTTGAGACGTTTTCAACTACCTCAAATGTAATCTTACTCATGTCCTATGTGAGTATCCGCGCATGCGGAAGGTTTTTCAGAAGTGTGGGGAATGCCTTTTTCAAAATGGGGAAAAAGGCAGATGTTCCGGATGGCGAATTTATAGCAGCGGGGCAGTGGTGCGACGACTTCCGTCCTATACATTATAATATATGCGTGTGCGCGGCATGCATCCTGCCCGTTATCGCTTCCATGCGGCGCATTCCGCGCCGCATGGTCTTAATACGGCACAAAAACCCCGCCGGCTATGCCATAGCACCGCCGGCGGGTCAAAGTAATATTAAGTATTACAGAAGGCCGAAATTAGTTTGTCTTGAATTTGTATTCCACCTTGGCCAGTTCCTCATTGGCCTTGACGATTTTGTCGCCGAGCTTGGCCTTGGCCACTTTGAGACGTGCAGCGAGGTCATCGTCGGCCAGGGCGAGCATTTCTGCTGCCAGGACGGCGGCGTTCTGCGCGCCGTTGACGGCTACGGTGGCCACGGGGATGGCGGGCGGCATCTGGACGATGGAGAGCAGGGCGTCGAGGCCGTCGAGCATTCCCTTGATGGGCACACCGATGACGGGCAGGGTGGTCTGGGCGGCTATCACACCGGGCAGGGCGGCTGCCATGCCGGCGCCGGCGATGATCACGCGTATGCCGCGGGCCTCGGCATTGCTGGCGAAGCGCGTCACCTCGGTCGGTGTGCGGTGGGCAGAGAGTGCGTACATTTCGAAGGGGATTTCGAGGGAGTCAAGCTCGCGTGCGGCTTTCTCCATCACGGGCAGGTCGCTCGTGCTTCCCATAATGATGCTTACTATTGGTTTCATATATATAATGCTATACGTATAATATGCTCAGAAATCCGCAGACCACGCCCACGAGGGTGCCGATGGTCACCTGGCCGATGGTGTGCTGGTGGAGGATGATGCGGCTCGTGCCCACGGCGCCCGCCATGAGGATGGACAGGCAGAGCCAGAAGGTAGGGTCGAAGTCGAAGACGATGGAGAAGGCCAGCAGCGCTCCTATCACACCGCCTGCGGCGGCCGAGTGGGTGCTCACCTTGACCCAGCGGTTGATGATGGCGCAGATGAGCTGCACGGCGAGGGCGCCGATGAGGATGCCGCTCATGAAGTGGGGCATGCTCATGCGCATCATCACATAGAGGCAGCAGCCGTAGCAGACCATGCTCAGGATGTAGGGCACGAGGCGGCGTGTGCGGTGGCTGGCTTGATGGCGCGTCCAGCCGTTGATCTTGCGGTAGAGGTAGATGCTCAGCAGCGGCAGGGCCACCGTGAACACGTAGACGATGACAAGCACCGTCACCTTGACGCTCAGCGGCAGCAGACGCATGTAGCTGAACAGCATGAGAGCGATGAACGCCATCAGGGGGAAGTAGAACGGCGTGAAGAGAAGCGAAACGATCTTCGCGGCTTGTATTAAATATTTGTCTCTCATTTTCGTAATCGTGCTACCGGCACACCGAGCATCTCGCGATATTTCGCTACCGTGCGTCGGGCGACGGGATAGCCCTTTTCCTTGAGCAGGGCGGCGAGACGTTCGTCGGAGTAGGGCTTTTTCTTGTCCTCGCCGTCGATGATATCCTGCAGGGCCTTGCGTATAGCCACCGTGGAGTGGACGTCTCCGTCGGCGGTCACTATCTTGTCGTTAAAGAAATATTTCAGCGGGAACACCCCGTATTCTGTCTCCACATATTTGCTGTTGCTCACCCTCGAGACGGTGGACACGTCGAGCCCCGTGCGCGTGGCGATGTCCTTGAGGATCATGGGGCGCAGGAGCGCTTCGTCGCCCTCCAGGAAAAACGGCTTCTGATAGGCCACGATGGCCCGCATGACCGCGAGCAGATTGTTGCGCCGGCGCTCTATGGCGTCGATAAAGGTACGTGCGGCTTCCACTTTCTGACGCGCATATATATATGTATCCTTCTGCGCCTTGGTGAGTTTGTCGCGGTGGCCCGCATAGTCGGCTATCGTGCCCCGGAAGGAGCGGCTGATGCGCAGGTGAGGCACCTCGCCCTCGTTGAGGCTCACCGTGAGATTGCCGTTGCCGTCGTTCTCGACGATGAAGTCGGGCGTGATCTCGCGGGCGGCGCTTGAGAGCGATTCGCCGAGCGCGCTGCCGGGCCGCGGGTTGAGGCGCCGCAGCTCCTGCTGTATCCTGGCGGCCGTCTCCTCGTCGATGTGCAGGCGGCGCTCTATGGCGGGCCAGCGCTTGTGGGTGAAGTCGTCGTAGTTGTTCTCTATCACCTCTATCTCGAGGTCCCTGAGCGGCGAGTCGTAGTCTTCGCTTCTGAGCTGGATGAGGAGACACTCCTGCAGGGAGCGCGCGCCGATGCCGCGGGGCTCGAAGCTCTGCAGCACCTTTATCAGGCGGTCCACCTCCTCTGCCGACACATCTATATTATGGTACACGGCCATCTCCTCGCTCAGCCGTTCGGAGTCTTTTCTGAGGAATCCGTCGCTGTCTAAGGAGCCGATGAGATAGACCATCACCTCCTGCTCCTTGTCGCTCAGGTCGTGCTCGCCTATCTGATCCTTGAGCGTCTCAAAGAGCGACACCTGCTGGCCGAAGGGCAGGGGAGCGTCGCGCTCCTCGCTGTCGTTCTGCTCGCGCAGCAGGTAGTCGGGCGTGTCGTCCTGCGACACATAGTCGGCCAGGGCGTCGTCGCGGGCGCTTGATACATCGTCCGTCTCCTCGCCCTCGTCGGCGCGCACCGTGTCTGCGGCCTCCTCGTCGGCACCGTCCCCGGGGGCTTCCTCGAGAGCCTCGTTGGAGAGCATCTCCTCGTTGACCCTCTGCTCAAAGTCCCTCAGCGGCAGTTCCATGAGGTGCACCTGCAGCAACTGCTGCGGCGTGAGCGTCATCGTCTGCGTCTGAACTTCGGTCTGTATCTGTCTCTGTGCCACGGTAGGCGGAATTTTTTCTATTAGTTGCAAAATTACGAAAATTAAATGCTATGGGCCCTTTTGGGAAAGGGATTTTTGGACATAATTTTTCGGAATTGATAGTCCGCTCTGCGCTGTTGTCAATCGCGCCCGCCCGGAGCGCCCCGATGATCGCCTTCCGGGCGTTGCGACAAGCGGGCCTTGCGTGCCGATATGGATGGCAAGCAAAACGCGATGGATGATATCAGCTCCGGAGACAGGCAAAAAATCGCCTTTGCAAATGTCTGATTTACAGCGCCCATAACAGGCCAAAACTACATTTGAGACGAGTAGAACTACCTCAAATGTAATTTCACTTATGTCCTATGTGAGTATCCGCGCATGCGGAAGCGTTTTTTGAAGAGTGGGGAATGCCTTTTCCAAAATGCGGGCAGCGCCAGTTGTTTCGGACCAAGAAGTTATATTGGCTGCGCCGGATGGTGACCACTTATATAAGAGTGCATCTTTCTCCGTTTGGGGCGCCGTAATATGTGATTGCGAAATGCGCGATGAGGCCTCCCTTCTCCTTCCCGCCGATGTTTATGCCATCTGAAAGCCGTTTGTGCGGCTCCGCGGGCGCGGGTAAGTGCGCTGAACGAGTGCCAGTTGGCCACCG
>OMUV01000099.1 GCA_900314335.1 uncultured Prevotellaceae bacterium
CAGAATTTTTTCTGTTCTGGGCAGACTGCTCGTCCGTTCTGGGCAGAATTTTTTCTGTTCGTATCAGAATTTCCGTGCATGCGGAAGGCCTTTCCGATGCGCGCATGTCGTCGCTTCCGGAGGGGAGCAGGTATATTTGGTGCACGTCCGGCGTATTCTTCGTGAGGCTTTGCTGACGACGTAAAGCCAATTTCCCCACCTTTGTAACTTTCTAAAAATCAGTGCCCCCAATAGGGCTAAAATTATGTTTGAGACGAGGAAAAATACATTTGAGGTGTTTTCCCTCAGGTGCCTTGTAGTTTTTGAGTTATGCGGGACGCTTTTTGCGATGTGTGGAAACAGCATTCCCCGCGATGCGAATTATTAAGCTTGTCATGCATTCCGGAGAGCGCTCGCTATGCTTCCACGAATGGGATAATATTGCGCGGGAGCAGGAAATGCATTATCCGCTCCCGCTTGTGCCGGGTTGCGCCTCCCATCTGCGGGAGGCACACAATATAATAAGGTGTACCGGGGCCTTACACTGTCTTGCTCTGCAGATAGTCCAGCAGGGCGGTGCGATAACCCCGCGAGACGGGGATATGTCGGTTGGCCACTATCACGGTGTCGCCCTCGAGGGCCGATATGCGCTTGAGCGCTATGATGAACGAGCGGTGCACCCGCATGAAGCGGTTCGTGGGCAGTTTTGTCTCCATGCTGTGCATTGTGGTGATGGTGTAAATCGGCGATTTCTGCCCGACGATGTGTATCATGACGTAGTCCTTAAGCGCCTCGATATATTCGATGTCTGTCAGATTGATTGCCACAAGCCTGTGCTCGCTTCTCACATAGATCAGTTCGTCCTCCTTTGCCTCCGGCTTGGTCTTGTCGCTCTCTTTGCCCTCGTGCTGACTTCTGATCTCAAACCATTTGAGCGCTCTGTCGGCGGCGCTCAGGAAATCCTGAAAGCTAATGGGCTTGAGGAGGTAGTCGAGGGCCTGTATCTTGTAGCTCTCGAGCGCGTACTCGCTGAAGGCCGTGGTGAAGATGACCTTGGTGTCGGGGCTAATGAGCCTGGAGAATTCCAGTCCGTTGAGGTCCGGCATCTGAATGTCGAGGAACAGCAGTTGTGTGTGGTCGTTGCGGATATTCTCCAGGGCGTCCACGGCGCTGGTGTATTTGCCGGTCAGATTGAGAAACGGTATGCGGCTCACATAATTGCTCAGCAACTCTATCGCAAGCGGTTCATCGTCGATTATGGCACAAGAGATCTGCATAATTTAGTTCTTGGTTTTGATTATTAGGTGTGTACTATAGCTCAGACCGTCCTCGGAGGGGCCTTCCTGCAGATGGTAATGATCCTTGTAGATGCTGCTGAGGCGCAGGTGCAGGTTCTTCAGTCCTATGCCGCCGGGGCTGAGCTCCTGCTCGGAGTTCTTGGGGAAATTGGAGTTCTCGCACCAGAAATCCACCACGCCGTCCTCGGCCCTCGCGTCGATGCGGATGTTAATGAAGCTGTCCTTGGAGAGGCTGATGCCGTGCTTGAAGGCGTTCTCCACGATAGGTATGAACAGCAGCGGGGCGATCTGAATGTCCTGGTCGTGAGGAATGTTGATGTTCACATCGATTTTCACCTTGTCCGACGTGCGCATCTTCATAAGCTCGATGTACGACTCGATGAAGCCGGTCTCTTCTTTCAGACTGGTGAGGGGCTTCTGATTGTCGTAAAGCAGGTAGCGGAGCAGCTTGGAGAGCTCCTGAATGGCCTGCTGGGCCTTGGCCGTGTCAAACATGGTCAGGGCGTAGATGTTGTTGAGGGTGTTGAGCAGGAAGTGCGGGTTGATCTGATTCCTCAGGTTCTTGAGTTCGGCCTCGCGCTTCCCGATTTCGGCCTCTTTGCGGGCGTCCTCGGCTTTGTGCCAGCTGCTGCTGAGCCGTATAGCGACGCCTATGGCGGCGGAGAGGGACAGCGTGACAAAGTCGCGGATGACGAACATCCATCTCGCGGGCCCCGCGTGCATGTGGTGCAAGCCGCCGGCGTGGCGGATGGGCGGGGCATAGCTCGTGAACACTTCCTGTACGATGATGACTACGACTATGAGCAGGATGATCTCCAGGATGAAGAACGCCTTCTTGCGCCCCTTCATGAACAGGCATGGCGCCAGCACGAAATAGTTGGTGTAGAAGGTGACGAAGAGCATCAGCGACATGAAGAGCCCGAGAAAATAGTCTCTCATGCTCACCTGCTGCTGCCCGTGGTGGAAGATCAGCGGCATGGAGAAGATGAAGAGCCATGCCAGGATATGCAGAACGGCCTCGGAGGAGAAAAAGCGGTACTTGTTCATTGCAGACTTTGATTGCATAAAGGCGGGAGGGCAGCATGTGCCCTCCGTGCCTCTATTCGTATCTGATAGCTTCTATAGGATTGAGCGAAGCGGCCTTGCGGGCGGGATACCATCCGAAGAACACGCCGACGCCGGAGCAGACAATGAAACTGATGAGCACACTCCAGGGCTGTATCACGATGGGCCATTTGGCGAAGATGTTGACGCCGTAGGAGGCGACGATGCCCATGATGATGCCGATGACGCCACCGGTGACGCTCATGAGTACGGCTTCGATAAGAAACTGATTGAGGATGTCTATGCCGCGGGCGCCTACGGACATACGCAGGCCGATCTCACGCGTGCGTTCCGTTACGGAGACATACATGATGTTCATGATGCCGATGCCGCCCACCACCAGCGAGATGCAGGCTACGACCAGCAGCAGGGTGGTCATCAGGTCGCTTGTCGAGTTCATCATCGTCGAGAGTTCCTTCTGCGAGCGGATGGTGAAGTCGTCGTCGTATGTGCCGTCCTCGCTCTTCTTGATCTTGTGGCTCTCGCGCAGCAGGTTGGAGATATCCTCGATGGCTTCGTCGGTGATATCCTCCGTGATGGCCGAGGCGTTGATGCCCTGCAGGTATGTGACGGACAGCACACGCTTCATGATGGTGGTGTAGGGCGCGAGCACTACGTCGTCTTGGTCCATGCCGAACGAGTTGTAGCCTTTGGACTTGAGTATGCCGATGACCTTGAGCGGGATGGAGTTGAAGCGGATCACTCTGCCCACCGGGTCGCTTCCGTCGGGGAACAGGTTGTCCTTGACAGTCTTGCCGATGATGCACACCTTCGCTCCGGTCTTGATGTCGTCGTCGGAGAACTTTTCGCCCTCCTCGACTGTCAGCTGGCGGATGGTGAGATAATCGTTGTTGATGCCGTAGACAGTCGACGGCGTGTTGTTGTTGCCGTTAATAAACTGCCCCGAACTGCTTACGCTCGGGCTGATGGCCGCCAGGAACCGCGCGTTGTCCACCAGATACTGGTAGTCCTTGAGCTTGAGCGACTGCATGGCGCTCGGGTCCTGACCTACGCCGCCCGGGCCTTTATCCTGACCGGGGCGTATCATGATCATGTTCGAGCCCATCTCGGATATCTGCTTCTGGATGCTTTGCTTGGAGCCCTGACCGATGGCCAGCATCGTGATAACAGAGGCTACGCCGATGATGATGCCCAGCATGGTCAGGAAGGAGCGCATCTTGTTGACGGCAATAGCGCGGAATGCTATTTGAAATAAGTTGTGAATGTTCATCAGATATCTTTTGGTACCGGCAGACTCTTGAGAGTCTCTGCTGCCGATAGTATGTTGTTATTCTGCTTGTCTGAGCGTATCAGCCCGTCACGGAGCATGATAGTGCGTGAGCTGTAGGAGGCGATCTCGGGATTGTGGGTGACGAAGATGATGGTCATGCCCTCCTTGTGGAGCTCCTGAAAGAGTACGAGTATCTCAAACGAGGTGCGCGTGTCCAGGTTTCCCGTTGCCTCGTCTGCCAGAAGCACTGACGGGTCGTTGACCAGAGCGCGGGCTATGGCCACGCGCTGCATCTGGCCGCCGGACATCTGATTGCTCTTATGGTAGAGGCGGTTGCCCAGCCCCACGCGGTTGAGCGCCTTGATGGAGCGCTCCAGCCGCTCGGCCTTGCTGACCTTCGAGTTGTACATCAGTGGCAGCTCCACATTCTCGATCGACGTGGCCTTGGAGAGCAGATTGTAGTTCTGAAAGACAAAGCCGATCTTGTGGTTTCTCACGCTGGCCAGCTGGTTCTTGCTCATCTTGCTCACCGAGATGCCGTCGAGGAGATAGTCGCCGCTCGTGGGCGTGTCGAGGCATCCTATCTGATTGAGGAGCGTCGATTTGCCCGAGCCGGAGGTGCCCATGATGGTCACGAACTCGCCCTCGTGTATCTTAAACGAGACACCGCGCAGAGCGTGGACCACCTCATCGCCGACAATGAATTGCCGCTTGATGTCCCTTAGTTCGATGACGGTTTTCTTATTCTCGAAATCCATTACTTACGTGTGCTTTACTTACTTGCTCTTCTTGTTCTTGTTGCCGCGCGGTCCGGGAGCAAACGGGCTTCTCTCTGAGTCGGAGCTGTCGTCGCTCTGTAAGTCGTCGCCCGGTGTGATGGCCTTCGAGCCGGTGATGACAGCCGTACCCTGCTTTACGCCGCTCAGTATCTCCGTGCGGATGCCGTTGGTTATGCCGGTCTTGACGGGGTAGGCCTTGAGGACGTTCTTCTCCTTCACCCAGAGCTTCTTGTCGCCCTGACAGTCGACGATCTTCTCGCCCTTGTTAATGGTCTGCTTCGTGGGGGTGAAGTGGAGGGCCTTGGAAGGCACGCTCAGGACGTTGTTGATCTCCTTGGTGTAGATGCTGACATTGGCTGTGAGTTTCGGCTTGAGCTTCAGGTCGGGATTGGGCGCGGAGATGACCACTTCGTAGGTCACGACATTGCTCTCCTCTGTTCCCTCCTGCCTCACCTGCGTCACAGTGCCGTTGAAGGTATCGTCGGGGTAGGCGTCTACGGTGAATGTCACTTTCTGTCCGGCTCTCACGTCGCCTATGTCTGCCTCGTCAACATCGGCTATCACTCTCATATTGGTGAGGTCCCTGGCGATGGTGAACAGGGTCGGCGTGCTGAAGCTTGAAGCCACAGTCTGGCCCTCCTCGATGCTCTTGGTCAGCACTATTCCGTCGATGGGCGAGGTGATGGTAGCGTATCCGAGGTTTGTCTCGGCTCTGTTCACCGTCTGCTTCTGCGTGTTGTACGTCTCCAGCGCTTTGCTGTAGGACAGCAGGGCATTATCATACTCGTCGTCGCTCACATAGCCCTTCTTGTGGAGGTCTTTCTCTCTTGCCAGATTGACCTTCTGATATTTCAGGTCGCTCGCGGCGCTTGCCAGATTGGCCTTCGCGCTGGCCAGTTCGCTCTCCAGATTGGTGCGGTCCAGCTCGGCTATCACCTGGCCCTTCTTGACGACGCTGTTATAGTCGACATATACCTTACTTATTATACCGCTCACCTGTGTACCGACTTCCACCTCGTTGACCGGCTCTATCGTTCCTGTGGCCGTGACCGTGGTGCTGATCGTAGCGGGGGCTACTTTCTCGGTCTGATACTCCATGGTTACTCCGCTGCCTTTTGAGCCGAAGACGAGGCGAAGGATGATGATCAGTGCCACCACGACGATCGCGGCGATCACTATCAGCTTGATTCTTGATTTCTTAGTCATGATATTTGTATGTTTTTGTTCAGATTTTGATTTGCCCGCCGCTGTAGAAATTGAGCATAGCGAGATTGAGAAGAGTGGAATATTTGCTCTCGAGCATTTCCTGCTCGGCGCTGAGAAGGCTTGCCCTTGCCGTGGTGACCTCTACGACCGATTTGAGTCCCACCTTGAATTGTTCGGCGATAGAGTTGTAGTTCTCCTCCTGGCTGCTCACATTGCTCATGGCGCTGCGGTAGCGTTGCTGATTGCTTATGGCGTTCTGCTGGTAGGTCTCTATCTTGCTGTAGAGCTGTTTCTGCAGGTCCTGCAGGTCGAGGGTCGCGGTGGTCTGAGCGTACTGCGCTTTCTCGATGGCGCTCTTGGTCTGCCGGCCGTCCACGATGGGGATGGAGAGCGTGACGCCTACCGAGCCCGTAAGGTTGGTCTTCATCTGCTTGCCAAAGTTGTCGTTCGTGCCGCTCATATGGTTGTCTCCTATGCCGCCGGTGAGGCTGACCTGAGGCATAAATCCGGCTTTGGCTATCTTGAGCTGAAGGGCGGAGGAGTTGATGTTCTCCTGACCTGAGAGTATCTCGGGCCTGTACTTCAGGGCGTCCTCGTAGACTTTTAGCTTGGAGGGTATAGTCGAGAGTGCGGCCTCTTCGGCCAGTTTTGTGTCGGCCACGTCCATCTTCTCTCCTGGCTGCAGCTCCAGCAGCTGCCTCAGCTGCAACAGGTAGCCATCTGTGACGGTCTGCGACTTGACCACATTGTATTTCGACTCGTTCATCGCAGCCTCCAGTTCCTTCACCTCGCTGCGGCTCATCTTTCCGTTTTTGAGCATACTCTCGCCCCGTACGTAGAGCAGGGAGTCTTTGGCATAAATCTTATCATTGACCTTGATAGCCTCCTTGGAGTAAAGGATTTGTATGTATAATTCTGCTATCTGTTCCTCAATGTTTTTGATTTCGGTCTCTGTCTGTAGTTGTGAGGTCTTGAGGTCTGATTCGCGCAGGCGTATCGTATTGCGCGTCACGCCGCCGTCCCAGACTTTCCATGAGGCGTTTATGCCATAGCTCCCGCTCTGTGTTACCTTGTTGCCCGAAGAGGATGTCGTGTTGCCGTTGATAAAATTGCCCATGCTCTCCTGCAGAGGACGGTAGTTGACCATCTGTGTCATGTTGGCCGAGAGCGTAGGCCGCAATGCTGCCTTGGCCTGGAGCACGTCGGTCTTGGCGGATGCCTCCGATACTCTGCTCTTCTGCACGGTGATATTGTTGGCCTTTGCGTAATCCAAGCATTCTTTCAGCGTCCATTTCTTCGTGATGCCCTCAGCCGAGGCCCCCATCGTGGTGATCAGGACGGCGAGCAGGCCGAGATAGACTTTTCTAAGCTTCATCTGTGAGTAAAGTTTATTGTTTGACGCTGCAAAGATATTGATTGAGATTAGATTAGACCGCCTCAGAAATGGACGAAACTCCGGAAAACCGACAAGAGAAACGCCTGGCGCGATAAAATCCGCTTTTCGCCCGACGAATGACGCGCCACCACCGTCGGGAATATTGCCGGAACTTTTGATTCTGCCGTCAAAACAACCACATAATCCGAACGGAAAAATTTTTCACAGCTCACAATTATCGCATGGCAACTGCGATGAGATTGCATGACAGTTGCGATGCGATTGCATGACAGTTGCGATGCGATTGAATGACAATTGTGATGCAATTGAATGACAATTGTGATGCAATTGAATGACAATTGCGATGCAATTGAATGACAATTGCGATGCGATTGAATGACAATTGCGATGCGATAATTTAATAGGAGAAGAAATTAGTTTAATGGGCGGGATGCTTTCCAATCTCGCGCCATCAGACGACGTGAGTGTCAGGGATAAAGATAATTATGTCCCGGATAAATTTCCGCTCGATCCGCAGAACGAAAATTACGATGCATGAGAGCTTTTTGTGAGATGACACGAAGCGGCCGGCTGGCTTAACAGGGGCTGAAATGCCTGCGAAATGGCGCTTTGAACGATTTTTAATTTTGCAAGAGCCGTTTTAAAAGAAAAACTTTGTACTTTTGGAGTCGATAATTAAGTAAGTGAGAGCCCACTCGCACTGATAAAGATTATGTATTTTGTAGAATTACCGGATATTGGCCAACAGAAACTCTCGTTCTATCTTTCGGCGGAAGAGTATGTCGCGGATAATGTAAAGGAGTCCCCGTTATTCTTTTGCTGGCAGGTGGAGCCGACGGTCATCTTCGGGCGTAATCAGAACGTGGAGGCAGAGGTCAATCTGACTTACTGCCGTGAGCACGGCATCAACGTGTTCCGCCGCAAGAGCGGAGGCGGGTGTGTCTACGCCGATCTGGGTAATGTGATGCTCTGCTATATCGTGGACGGCGATGATGTGAGCCGCACTTATGCCGAATATGTCTCGCTTTTTGGCACTGCTTTAAGACAGCTGGGTTTCGATGTCAAGGCCACGGGAAGAAATGATTTTACAATAGAAGGCCGCAAGGTGAGCGGCGCTGCTTTTTATCACAAAGGCTACCGCAATATAGTGCACAGTACCCTGCTTTACGATACCGACTTTGAGAATATGCTTCAGAGCATCACGCCGCCGCAGGTCAAGCTTCAGGCCAATGGCGTGGAGAGCGTGCGGAGCCGTGTGGCCCTGCTCAAGGACTATAGCGACATACCGCTTCCGCAGATTATCACCGGGCTGCGCTCCCTGCTCTGCGGGGACAATGTCATCCGGCTCACAAAGGATGATGTCAGCCGTATACGTGAGATAGAAAAGACTTACCTTGACCCGGATTTCTTCTGGGGGAAGGGCAAGCACTGGAATGTGGAGCGGACGGGCCGCATAGATGGATGTGGCGACATGACGGTTCACCTCTCCGTACATCGCGGCCGGGTAGACTCCATGCATATCGAGGGCGACTGGTTTGACAGGGGCAATGTGCGCGATTTTGTGGACGCCTTCAGGGGCGTGCCTCTGGAGAAAAGTGCTTTTGAGGCCAGACTCGTGGATTTCCCTACGGATAAATACGTCGCAGGCCTGAGCGGAGATAATTTCCTGAAATTAATATTCGACTAAACAGCAAAATATGGACGAGAACGCAAACAAAAGAACCTGCTTGTACGACAGACATGTGGCCCAGGGCGCGCAAATCAGCGCTTTCGGAGGCTTCGATATGCCGATGTGGTACAGCACGATAATTGAAGAGCACAATGCCGTGCGTAACAGATGCGGCGTGTTTGATGTCAGCCACATGGGCGAAGTACTGGTCACCGGAAAGGACGCCGAGCGCTATGTGCAGCACATCTTTACGGGCGATATCAGCCAGAAGGCCCCCGGACAGATAGAATACGGCATGATGCTCTATCCCGACGGCGGTGTGGTGGACGACCTGCTCGTGTACGTGGAGGCCAGAGACAGATATTTTATCGTTATCAATGCCGCCAACATCGACAAGGACTATCAGTGGATGAAGGACAACAGCGAGGGTTTTGATGTGATCGTTGACAATCAGAGCAACTACTACGGTCAGCTCGCCGTGCAGGGTCCTGAGAGCGAGGCCGTGATGGGCGAGGTGCTCTCCCTGAAGGTGGCCGAACTCAAGTTTTATACGTTCAGGACCATCGATACCGAGGGCGAGACCATCATAGTGAGCCGCACCGGATATACCGGAGAAGACGGCTTCGAAATCTACGGCAGTCACGAATATATAATAAAGACCTGGGACAAGCTCATGGCTTCTGGTAGGGTGACGCCCTGCGGCCTGGGCTGCAGGGACACGCTGCGCTTCGAGGTGGGCCTGCCGCTGTACGGCGACGAGCTGAGTAAGGACATTACGCCGCTTGAGGCCGGTTTAGGATTCTTCGTGAAGGTCGACAAACCGGAGTTTATAGGCCGCGACGCCATTGTCCGCCAGAAGAGCGAGGGCCTGAAGCGCAAGATAGTAGGCCTCGAGCTGCAGGATAAGGCCATTCCCCGCCAT
The DNA here is from genome assembly GCA_900314335.1 of uncultured Prevotellaceae bacterium. Taxonomy (GTDB): domain Bacteria; phylum Bacteroidota; class Bacteroidia; order Bacteroidales; family Bacteroidaceae; genus UBA6398. The sequence goes on from OMUV01000099.1 coordinate 9,585, forward strand.
GGATACGAGGTGGTGGCCGACGGAAAGGTCGTGGGACACATCACTACCGGCTACCGCTCCATCTCGACGGGCAAGAGCGTGGCGATGGCTATGGTTGACGCCCCGTACTTCGCTCTCGGCACCGAGGTGGAAGTGAATATCCACAAGAAGCCGCACAAGGCTGTTGTTACCAAAAAGAAATTCTATAACAAAAACTATAAGAAATAAACTATGGCAAAGACATTGGAAGGCTTGTATTACAGCAAGTCACACGAGTATGTAAAAGTAGACGGCGAATACGGATATGTAGGTATTACTGACTATGCCCAGCAGCAGCTCGGCGGCGTGGTGTATGTCGATATGCCTGAGACCGGCGACGAAGTAACGGCCGGCGAAGAGTTCGGCGCCGTTGAGAGCGTCAAGGCCGCAAGCGATCTGATTTCCCCCGTAAGCGGCGAAGTGGAAGAGGTGAACGCAGACCTCGAAGACAATCCCGGGAATGTGAACAAGGATCCCTACGGATCGTGGATTATTAAGGTGAAACTGAGCGACAAGGCAGAGCTCTCGTCGCTGATGAACGCCGACGATTACAAGAAATACGAAGAGTCATTAGGATAAGCGGAATATGGCTTCTCATAAATATTTACCTCAGACAGAGGCAGACATAAAGGAAATGCTGGATGCCTGCGGCCTGAAGAGTCTGGAAGATCTCTATTCGGACGTTGTCCCGTCGCTCCGCATGAAGGGCTGCTACGATTTTGCGAAGGGTAAGTCCGAGGCCGATGTACGCAAGGCGTTCAGAGCGCTGGCAGCCAGGAACAAGAGCCTGATATGCTTCTCCGGCGCTGGAGTCTACGACCATTACGTACCCTCTGTGGCCGACTATATTGCATCGCGCTCCGAGTTTCTGACCAGTTATACTCCCTATCAGGCAGAGATATCGCAGGGCACACTGCAGTACATCTTTGAATATCAGTCCATGATGGCCGGGCTCACGGGGATGGATGTCTCCAATGCGAGCCTCTACGACGGCGCAACTGCGATAGCCGAAGCTGTGATGATGGCCGTCGCCGTCGGCAAGAAGAAAAACCGCGTCCTGCTGAGCGCCACGCTCAATCCGCGCGTCATCAGGGTGGTGAAAACATACGCTCTCTGCCGCAATATAACCGTGGACATCATTCCCGAGAAGAACGGCGTAACCGATCTGGAGGCACTCGGCGCAGAGCTGGGCGGCGGCGATGTGGCGGGCGTTGTCCTGCCGCAGCCTAACTACTACGGCATCGTAGAGGACCTGACCGGCGTGGCTGAGACTATTCACAATGCCAAGGCCCTGATGATAATGGACTGTGTGCCCTTCGACCTGGCTATCCTCAGGACTCCGGGCGAGTGGGGCGCCGACATAGCGGCCGGCAGCGCCCAGTCTCTTGGTCTGCCGATGAACTTTGGCGGAGCTAACCTCGGCTTCTTCTGTACCCGGGAGAAGTATCTGCGCAAGATGCCCGGCCGCGTGGTAGGCGCAACGGTTGACGCCGAGGGCAGAAGAGCTTTCTGCCTCACGCTACAGACGAGGGAGCAGCACATCCGCCGCGAAAAGGCAACGTCGAATATCTGCTCGAACGAAGGACTGCAGACGCTGAGCGTGGCCATCTACCTGTCCCTCATGGGAGCGGCCGGCCTGAAGGAAGCGGCCTCCAAGTCTTACTCGCGGGCCCACTACCTCCACGACGCAATGATTGCCACGGGCAAGTTCAGCGACTATTCCGCAGCACCGTTCTTCAACGAGTTCTGCCTGGAGATATCCGGAGACATCGACCGCTGGAGCAAGGTGTGCGAGGACAAAGGTTACTTCGGCGGCGTGAAGATCGACGACAAGCATCTGCTACTCGCCGTCACCGAATTGCGCACAAAGGAGGAAATGGATACGCTCGTCTCATTAACCAAAATGATATAAAGATGAATGCAAAATATTATGGCAAACTGATTTTCGAGCTTTCGCACAGCGGCCGTCGCGGTTATTCCCTGCCGGACGAGACAGTGGACGGCGAATGCCAGTTGCCCGCCAGCCTGTGCAGGCAGAGCGAACCGGCGCTTCCCGAGGTGGACGAACTGACCGTGGTAAGACACTACACCAACATGAGCAACAACAACTTCGGCGTCGATACTGGCTTCTATCCTCTGGGCAGCTGCACGATGAAGTACAATCCCAAAATCAACGAGGAAGTATGCCGCGACAGGGCCTTCAACGATGTTCATCCCCTTCAGAGCGCAGCCAGCGTGCAGGGCTCGCTCGAGGCTTATTACGATCTGAAGGAATTGCTCGCGAAGATTTGCGGTATGGCCGACTTTACCCTCAACCCGTTTGCGGGAGCACATGGCGAGCTCACGGGACTGATGGTGATCAAGGCTTACCACCGCAGTCGCGGAGACAGCAAGCGCACCAAGATCATCGTGCCCGACTCCGCTCACGGCACAAACCCCGCTTCGGCAGCCCGCTGCGGATTTGAAGTGGTGGAGGTGAAGAGCAAACCGGACGGGAGAATCGACGTCGAAGAGCTCAAGCCGTTGCTGGGCGACGATATTGCCGGCATGATGATGACCAACCCCAACACGCTCGGCCTGTTCGAGTACGAGATCCCCGAGATAGCCGCTCTCATCCACGGCTGCGGCGGACTGATGTACTACGACGGTGCCAATCTCAACCCGCTGCTCGGCATCTGCCGGCCGGGGGATATGGGCTTCGACGTGATGCATATCAATCTCCACAAGACATTCTCCACGCCTCACGGAGGCGGCGGCCCCGGAAGCGGCCCCGTCGGCGTGAGAGCCGGACTGGAGAAATTTCTCCCGCTCCCCAAGGTGGTGAAGAATGACGACGGCACATTTGCAGTGGAAGAGGAGTCGGCCGACTCGCTCGGCAGCATCTCCGCGTTTCTTGGCAATATCGCCGTACAGCTCAAGGCTTACGCATACATCCTGACGATGGGAAGCGATAACCTGAAGAGGGTAGGCCCGATGGCTGTGCTCAACGCCATGTACGTCCGCGAGAAGCTGAAGTCGAAGTACGAACTGCCCATCACAGGCGTGTGCAAACACGAATTCGTCTTCAACGGGCTCAGGGACAAATCTACCGGCGTTACGACGCTCGATGTGGCTAAGCGGCTGCTCGACTTCGGCTTCCACGCTCCTACCATCTACTTTCCGCTGCTGTTCCACGAGGCTCTGATGATAGAGCCTACCGAGAACGAGAGCAAGGAGACGCTGGACGAGTTCATCTCCGTCATGCTCCGCATAGCAGACGAGGCACAGGCCGAGCCCGAGAAGGTGAAGTCCGCGCCTCACGACACGCCCATCAGCCGTCTCGACGAAGTGATGGCTGCAAGGGAGCCGCGGCTCACATACAGGCAGCTCACCGATAATCCCATTAATGCATGAAGCACACGGATCTGATAATCATCGGCGGTGGTCCGGGCGGTTACGAGGCTGCTGCCTATGCGGCCGCCAAAGGCATGGACGTGACGCTTATCGAGGCTTCCCGTCTGGGTGGCACATGCCTCAATGTGGGTTGCATCCCTACGAAGTGTCTGTGTCATAGCGCTGAGATTGCCGATATGCTGAAGGCTGAAAACCCTTCCGCGGCCGGCTTCGGGCAGCTCCCCTCAATCATCGATTTCTCCAAAGTCATGGAGAGAAAGAATGCTGTCGTGGAGACACTGCGCAATGGCCTTAAGGAGAGCCTGCGCGGCGTGAACATCGTCATGGGCAAGGCTTCTTTTGTCAAAGGCAAGGACAAGACCGTGTCTGTGGCCCTGAATGTAGGCGAGAACGGAGAAAACACCGTGAGCGAATATCAGGCGGACAATATCATAGTAGCTACGGGGTCTGTGCCCAAGCGCCTGCCCATCCCGGGTATGGACTGCGAAGGCGTACTTACCTCTACCGAGCTGCTGGCTATCGACCACATTCCCGCGAGCCTCTGTGTGATGGGCGGCGGCGTGGTCGGCATGGAGTTCGCCTCCATCTTCTCCTCCTTCGGCACGAAGGTCAGCGTCGTCGAGTTCCTCCCTGAGATACTGCCCAACTTTGACAAGAATATCGTCAAGCGCTTGCGGCAGTCGCTAAAGGGCAAAGGCATCGACTTCCACCTCAAGTCTGCCGTGACGGGTATTGAACCGAAGGACGGCGGCCTGACTGTCTCTTACAAATCGGATGGTGGCAAGACGGGCTCCCTTGATGCGGAGGTCGTGCTGAGCGCCGTGGGGCGTGCGGCAAACACCGCTTCGCTCAATCTCGACGACGCCGGCATAGAGTACACCCGCGCCGGCATCACGACGGGGCCTAACTATGAGACGAACGTGCCGGGAATTTACGCCGTAGGCGATATTAACGGCAGGATGCAGCTGGCCCACGTGGCCAAGTATCAGGGCATCCATGTGGTCAATCATCTTCTCGGCAAGGATGACTCTGTCGACTTCGGGATAGTTCCTTCGGCCGTGTTCACCTCTCCGACCGTGGCGATGGTAGGGCAGACCGAGGAGCAGCTTAAGAAGGACGGTGTCGCTTACAAGGCTTACAAGTCGTTCTACCGTGCCAACGGTAAGGCTCTCGCCGAAGGGCAGTCCGACGGAATGCTCAAAGTGCTCTCCGATGCTTCTGGCAAAATCCTGGGTGTGCATATCCTGGGCGCCAACGCTGCGGATATGATACACGAGGCCGCGACGCTGATGAACTTCTCCGCCACGGTGGACGACGTGAGGCGCATAATCCACGCCCATCCCACGCTGAGCGAACTGTTCTCAATGGCAGTAGGAAGCTGAGACGGATGTCGCGGACGCTACCTCATATATAATATAGGTATGGAATATTGATCTTATTCCGACGAGCCGGGGCGAAGGTACGACATCCGGCCGGAGGAAGATGATTTCTAAGCAAAAATTATGAGCGCTGCTCGGGAGTTACACGAACTACTCCCGGGCAGCGCTTTTCAATTGCGGCGCGGGTAACGTTTCTGGTCACCACAACACGCACGAGGTTCATGAACAAGATCAGAGCCCCGACTATGAATTTCAAAAGGGAACAGCCGCCCGTCATGCCTTTTATTACGCCTCCCGGCTATGCCCGGAATGACCTTTATAAAGACTTAGAAATCAGCGCTCCGCAGAGGGCCAAAATTACATTTGAGACGTTTTAAACTACCTCAAATGTATTTTTCCTCAGGTGCCTTGTAGTTTTTCAGTTGTGCGGAAGGGTTTATGGAGTGTGCGGAGAGGAGTATTCCGGAGAGGGGGATATTCATCTGTTACGCGCTTAAAGGTAGTTTCAAACGGGCCGCCTCTGACGACCAAAAGGCATTTCTATAGCCTGCGTAAGTACGTAAAATTCAGCGTCTCGCAGAGGACGAAATTCTACTGCGAGATAAATTATTTTATCTACGAGATAACGAGTCGTCTACTACGAGATAAAATTTTTTATCTGCGAGTAGAATTTTTTCTTCTCCCACGGGGATTTATTCTCGTCCTTTGAGAACTTATTTTCGTCCCATCGGACTGGTCGTCCGATCGCATGAGAATT
>OMUV01000079.1 GCA_900314335.1 uncultured Prevotellaceae bacterium
AAAACGTCTCAAATGTAATTTTGTCCCTCGCAGAGCGCTGAAAATCAGATGGTGTAATAAGGCCGGAAACTACTCTTTGGCGCACTGCAAATTTGGGCGATGAGATTGTTGTACGCGGGAAATAGCTGGGATAGTCGCGGCCTTCCCAGCTATAATTCGCGCAATGCTGAACCAGGTGCCAACTTATGCAGATCCACTCCCTCAAGTACGACTGATTTAATTTCGCCATCGGAAACAATTGCCCTGCTCCGCTTGTAAAAAAGGCATTTTCACGGGCAGAAACGTAGCTCTGCAAACCAAAGGATGCTGCAACTCTGCTTAAACGACTTCTCCAAGGCAAATCCTCGTGAAAAAGCCTGTTTTCATAGCTTTATTCCGACTGTACTTCCTATTTCTCAATAATTTGAGTATATTTGCCATGTCTAATATCTTAGAAATGTTACATATGAACAGAAAATGGCTAAACTGCATGCTCGTATCATTGTGCTTGGCGGTAGCGCTGTGGCCGGAATACGGCGACGCGAAGCAAAACACAGGCGGCGGGGGCGATCTTTCGGCACTTAGATTGACCGACCTCGGCACCTTGACGCGGGCAGAAGGAGAATCGTTTCAGGGGCTTGCCATTAGCGGCAATACTCTCGTAAGCCTTAGCAATAAAGGCATAGCTACACTTTATTCCATAATGCAGGACGGCACTGCCAAGCGGGGCATTACTTTTCACCTCGCCTCGTATGGAGGGCACAACCACGCCAATGTCGCCAGTTTTGGCCGCGAGAGATACAGCAAGGGAGATGCGTTGCCGCTGCTATACATATCACAATGCAAGCAGAGTAAAGGAGAAGGCACATCCGATGCATGCTATGTCGAGAGGATTACGCCCGACGGGCAGGCGAATGCCGTTCAGACCATCATCCTTGACAATCACGACAAATATTACGGGAACGCCGTCCAGTGGGTCGTAGACAAACGGCGTAAAATGCTTGTAGGCTTTGGCAACACAATAAACAATTACGACAAAGCCAACAAATTCCGCATCATGACGTTCCGGCTGCCAAAGATCAATCAGGGCCGAACTGTTGTCCTCGGAGAGAAAGACATTGTGGAGAATTATCTTATCCAGGACTATGACGCTACCTTCCCGAGCGTACAGATTGGACAGGGTGCCACCATCGTGGGACATTGCCTCGTAATGCCGACGGGAGTGGGCACGGAGCAATACCCCAGTGTCATCTATTCGTGGGATCTGAAGCGTCACCGTATGGTAAGCGTCAGAAATATGCAGGACAAGGTTCCGTACGAATTTGAGGACTGTGACCTATACGATGGGAGACTATACATCCAGTGCAACAAGGGAGCGAGCGGGAAACTGCTTCTCCTCGGTGCAGAAAAAGATACGAAAAGATGAAAAATACCATCATCACGCTCAACTTTGCGGACTACTTCATGGAGCAACGCAAGGTTCACCGCGACCTACTCGCCGAGATAGATGCATCCGTTGACTGGACCACGGTGGGCGATATGGTGTCCGCCGTAGTCACCAAGGGGCGCAACGCATCCGGGCGCCCCGGCTATTCAGCGCTCCAGTTATGGAAGATGGAGCTGCTACGTGTCTGGTACGGCCTGAGCGATGGCGAGGTGGAGGATTTGGTGAACGACAGGCTTTCTTTCAGCCGCTTTGCCGGCTTCAGCATAGAAGAGGTGATACCGGACCGCTCTACGCTGGGTCGCTTCCGCCGGACTCTCAAGCGCGCCCGGGCGTACGAGAAACTTATGAACGAGACAACACGCCTGCTGGCCGAAGCCAGGATTTATGTGAGCCGCGGAAAGTTCGCCGATATACGTATTACCAAACGTGCTCCCAAGCGCCGCCGGCACATCCGCCGCAGTGCGGCAAAAGCCGACGATACGCCTGAAGCCACAAGACAGAACAAAACAAAACGGAAGCAGAATTAGGGGATGCAGGGGATACGGACAGCACAATTCGCGCTCTGAAGAACCAGCAACAGGAAGGATTAAGACTTGTGCCGCAAATCAATTCGGCCTACAGTTCATTTTGTAGGCACTCAGCTTCCCGATTCCACGCTATGGGACACCCATATGCATGCCGCACCAAACAAATTGCCACCAAAGAAAATTTGCAAGGCATGTATGAGCTCAATACAAGCTTAACTGGCGACTGAAAAGCCTTCAAATGTAAGCAAGGAGACTTATTAGAGAATGCATCAAAGCAGTACAGCAGAATTTCTCATGGAAATTCTGCTGTACTTGTCTTTATAGATTACTCCTAATACAGTGGAGAAATTACCTTACTTTACCTTTGCAACGATAGAGCTGAATGCTTTGGGATCGTTGATAGCGAGGTCGGCAAGAACCTTGCGATTGATCTCGATGCCTGCCTTGTGGAGAGCGCCCATCAGCTGGGAATAGGAAAGTCCCTCGAGGCGTGCAGCAGCATTGATACGCTGTATCCACAGAGCGCGGAACTCGCGCTTCTTTGCCTTTCTGTCCCTGTAGGCATATGTCAAACCCTTCTCATAGGTATTCTTGGCAACGGTCCAAACGTTCTTGCGTGCGCCAAAATACCCTCTGGTCTTCTTAAGTATTCTCTTTCTCTTGTTGCGTGATGCTACGTGATTTACTGATCTTGGCATTTGTACTTTGTTTTTGAATGTCAGCGCCGTTCATATTACGGACTTTGGGCTGCACATTCGGGTTAATAAATTAGTTATCTCTTAAGCAAAAGCTCACGTATCTGTTTTACGTTCGATTTGTCAACGATGGCCATGTGGTCAAGGTTGCGCTTCTGCTTCTTGGTCTTTTTGGTCAGGATGTGGCTGTGATACGCATGATGACGCTTAACCTTTCCGGTGGCTGTAAAAGAAAATCTTTTCTTAGCTCCTGAGTTTGTTTTTAACTTTGGCATTTTGTGATTGATTTTTATTGTTGTTTTTACGGTACAGGTGTATACCAATAACGCCTGACACCTCGTTAATATCTTATCTTTTTATTTACTCACCCTCTATCTTAGGCTCCTCGAACACTTTGGGGCCATTGTTTTTGGGCGCCTTCTTTGTTTCGGCCGTCTGCGAGGCAGCTCCCTGAGCCTTCTTGCCATCAGAGCCACCGTTCGACTTCTTGGGAGAAATGAAGATGGTCATACGCTTTCCTTCAAGCACAGGCATCTGCTCCACCTTACCGTATTCCTCCAAATCGTTGGCGAATCTGAGGAGAAGCACTTCTCCCTGCTCCTTGAACAAGATGCTACGTCCGCGGAAGAACACATAAGCCTTCACTTTATTGCCCTCGGAGAGAAACTCCTTAGCGTGCTTCAGTTTGAATTCGTAGTCATGATCATCTGTCTGCGGTCCGAAGCGGATCTCCTTGACTTCGATCTTGACCTGCTTGGCCTTCATTTCCTTGGCATGCTTCTTCTGCTGATAGAGAAACTTGGAGTAGTCTATCAACCTGCACACTGGCGGATTGGCATTCGGGGAAATCTCCACCAAATCCAGCCCTTCGCGCTGTGCCATAGCCAAAGCCTGATTAGTGGGCATGACCGTAGAGGCAATCTTATCGCCTACCACGCGTACTTCGCGTACGTGTATCTGCTCGTTTACGCGATACTGGTTCTTTATCTTGTCGTTCTTCATTCAGTGGTCCTCGGTTGTCAGAACATTCCCGCGTAATTTCGGGAAGTCTGACTCAAACCGGCTGCAAAATTAATATTTATTTGTCTCTTGGAGAACCTCTTCTGCAATTTTCTTTGCAAAATCTTGATATTTAATGCTACCAGTGTCGCCCTGTCCCTGTTTTCTGACAGAAACTGTGCCGCTCTCGGCTTCTTTCTGGCCTACGACGAGCAGGTAAGGGATGTGTTGCATCTCGTTGTCGCGTATCTTCCTGCCGATCTTCTCGCTACGGGTATCAACTTCCACTCTTACGCCGTTCTCGTCAAGATACTTCTTCACCTCTTCGGCGTAGTCGTTGAATTTGTCGGATATAGGCAGCACCGTAGCCTGTACAGGAGTCAGCCAAAGCGGGAAGTGACCGCACGTGTGCTCTATAAGAACGGCCACAAACCGCTCAAGCGAACCAAACGGAGCTCTGTGAATCATCACGGGGCGATGCTTCTCATTATCGTCGCCCATGTATTCCAGGCCAAAGCGCTCCGGCAGATTGTAGTCCACCTGAATGGTACCCAGCTGCCAGCGGCGTCCGATAGCATCCTTGACCATGAAGTCGAGCTTCGGGCCATAGAAAGCAGCCTCGCCGTATTCTATCTTTGCGTTGAGACCTTTTTCCTTGCAAGCCTCAATAATGGCGCTCTCAGCCTTCTCCCAATTTTCGTCACTTCCGATATATTTGCTGTGATCCTTCTTATCCCTCAGGGATATCTGAGCCTCAAAATTGTCAAACTTGAGTGCGTGGAAAATAATCATAATTATATCCATCACGTTGAGGAACTCGCTCTTCACCTGATCGGGACGGCAGAAGATATGAGCATCATCCTGCGTAAATCCACGTACCCTGGTCAATCCGTGCAGCTCACCGCTCTGCTCATAGCGGTATACTGTACCAAACTCGGCGATGCGCAACGGCAGATCCTTGTAGGAACGGGGCTTGCGTGCATACACTTCGCAGTGATGAGGGCAGTTCATAGGCTTGAGCATATATTCTTCGCCTTCTTCCGGTGTATGGATGGGCTGGAAAGAGTCCTTGCCGTATTTTGCATAGTGACCCGAAGTCACATAGAGCTGCTTGCTGCCGATGTGCGGTGTTATTACCTGCAGGTAGCCGAAGCGATGCTGTATCTTCTTGAGGAAGTTGGTAAGTTGCTCCCTGAGGATAGTGCCTTTGGGCAGCCAGATAGGCAGGCCCTTGCCCACTCTCTCGGAGAACATGAACAGCTCCATCTCCTTGCCTATCTTGCGGTGGTCGCGTTTCTTGGCTTCCTCGAGCAAGTGGAGATATTCATCCAGCATCTTCTGCTTGGGGAACGTGATGCCGTATACACGGGTCATCTGGGGATTTTTTGCGTCGCCTCTCCAGAATGCAGCGCTCACGGACGTCACCTTAACGGCCTTGATATACGATGTATCGGGAAGGTGTGGGCCCTTGCAGAGGTCTACATAGTTACCCTGCTTATAGATTGTAATGTTGCCGTCCTGCAGCTCATCTATCAGCTCACACTTATAGTTCTGTCCCTTGTCCTTAAAGAGCTTGAGCGCGTCAGCCTTGGAAATATTTTCCCTGACCAGCTTGTCCTTGCTCTTGAGGAGCTCTTTCATCTTGTCTTCTATCTTCTGGAAGTCGCTTTCCCTTATCACGACGCCCTCCGGAGTGGTGACATCATAATAAAATCCGTTCTCAATGGCCGGACCGATACCGAATTGCGTACCGGGGAACAGCTCCTGAATGGCCTCTGCCATAAGGTGGGCAGACGTGTGCCAGAAGGTGTGCTTACCGCCGTCGTCTTCCCATGTTAATATCTTGATTTTGGCGTTCTGGTCTATAGGACGCGTCAGGTCTTCCACCTCTCCGTTTACCTCTATAGCCAAAGCTTCCTTTGCCAGTTTCTGCGAAATGGACGAGGCTATCTCCAATCCGGTGATGCCTTCCTTGTACTGCTTCACTGTTTCGTCTGGAAATTCAAGTTCTATCATAATGTCAAAACTTTATCGTTCTCGATTATCAGATATATTCACTAATTTTATGTGATTGCAAAGATACCATTTTGTTTTTATATAAAGGCCATAAGGGCTTTCCTTCCTTATAAAAATGGGCCGCATAAGACCTTATACAAAGATTTTTTTTGCATTTCATTTCCCGGACATCGAATAATATTATCTGGCTTTTGCAATATTGACCATCTATCGCATCGATTATGGCAACAACTTTCCCGGACAGATACTCATTATTATTAATATGAGAATACTTATGCGTGGACAGTTGAGTCATCAGTAGTGACAGAAGGCGGATGAGGGGAGGACGCATCCTGCCTGCGTGAAATCCGCCGGCGTATAAAGAGAACAGAGGCGCGCGAATATACAAAACAGAACGAACGACATCCTCCGCGGAAAGGCGGTCTCGGAGCTCTTGGTAAATTACTGAAAGACAGTGCTCCGCAGAGGGGCAAAATTACAAAGGAGATAATTTAAATTATGTGCCTTGTGGGAAAAATTATGTGCCTTGTAATTTTCCGCGGATGCAGGAACATTTTTCAAGTGTACGCATACGGCCTTTCTCGCAAAATGAGCGATCACAATATATGCATTCAGAAATGTGTCCGAAGACGTAATATTTTCCAGCGTAAGTGTGTGGGTCCGCAAGCGGCAGATTACATTCCTCAGGAGATCTCTTCCCAGCGAATGTCCGAGGTATGGGTATTCTTCAGATTCTTCCAGAGAATCTCATTATAAGAATGAGTATGATCAGGATCGGCGCTTATCACTTCATGCGCCAAACGCCGTGCCTCCTCAAGAAGATTGCCGTCCGTTACAAGGTTGGCGATTTTCAGATTGAACGGGATGCCGCTTTGCATTGTGCCCTGCAGGTCGCCCGGGCCGCGTAGCTGCAAGTCCTCCTCTGCGATCTTAAATCCGTCGGTCGTGGACGTCATTATCTCCATTCGCTTCATCGAATCGCCGGAGAGGTTGTCTGGGGTTACAAGGATGCAATAGGACTGATCGCCGCCACGCCCTACCCTCCCGCGCAACTGGTGGAGCTGCGAGAGGCCGAACCGCTGGGCGCTCTCTATCACCATAATCGTGGCATTGGAGACATTCACACCCACTTCGATCACGGTAGTAGCCACAAGAATGTCTATCTCGCCATCCGCAAAGGCCTGCATGACGGCGCTCTTGTCATCCGTCTTCAGCCTGCCGTGGATGAAACCCAGTTTGAGGTCCGGGAAAACTTCACACAGATGCCTGTAACCATTCTCAAGGTCTTTGAGATCCATTTTCTCATTCTCCTTGATGAGCGGGAATACATAATATACCTGTCGTCCTTTGGCTATTTCCTCGCGCATCAGGCGATAGACCTTCGCATGTTCAGAGGCGCCGACGCGCACTGTGTGCACAGGCTTGCGCCCGGGTGGCAGTTCGTCGAGCACGGAGACATTCAGGTCGCCGTAGACAGTCATGGCGAGCGTCCTCGGGATTGGGGTAGCCGTCATGACCAGCACGTGAGGCGGCGTGACGGTCTTGGTCCACAGCTTGGCCCTCTGAGCCACACCGAAACGGTGCTGCTCGTCTATCACGGCCAGCCCGAGCGTGGCAAAGACCACTGTATCTTCTATCAGAGCATGCGTGCCGATGAGGATATTTATCTTGCCGGACGCGAGGCCACTGAGAATTTCATCCCTACGCTTTCCTTTAACCGAGGAGGTGAGCAAGGCCACGCTTACGGGCATACCCTCGAGCATCTTGCTGAACGTGACATAGTGTTGCTCGGCCAGAATTTCCGTAGGAGCCATGAGGCACGACTGCTTACCATTGTCGACAGCGATAAGCATGGACATCAGCGCCACGATAGTCTTGCCGCTGCCCACGTCTCCCTGCAGGAGCCGGTTCATCTGCCTGCCGCTCCCCATATCGTGGCGTATCTCGTGGAGGACACGCTTCTGCGCACCTGTCAAAGCGAAGGGGAGATGATATTTATAAAAGGAATTGAATGCGTCACCTATCCGGGGAAACCGTTGGCCCGAGATGTGTGTCTGGCGCTCCACGGCGTAGGTGAGCAAAGAAAGCTGAATGTAGAAAAGCTCCTCAAACTTCAGTCGCCTCTTTGCTTCTTCCAGCCGTTCGTAGCTGTCCGGGGTGTGCATCTGGCATATAGCTTCCCTTCGGGGCATCAGGCCTTCGCGCGAGAGGATGTACGGGGGCAACGTCTCGCTTATGCTGTCCGCGGCGATGCTCAGCGTCTGTGAGATAAGGCCGGCTATGAAAGTGGAGGTCACACCGGAGCGCTTCATGCGCTCAGAGGTATGATAAATAGGAGCAAAGGCGGAGGGCTGTTTGCTATTCTGGTCAGCCTCCTCCAGGTCGGGATGGGCCATGGACCAGTAGCCGCCGAAAAGTTGCGGCACACCGAAAGCTATATATGTGGTGCGGGGCTTATACCTCTTACGGATGCTCTGGATATAGTGAAACCAAACGAGCCGCATCACGCCAAGCCCATCGGTAAATGTAGCCACAAGGCGTTTCTTGCGGCCTTCGCCTTCCTCCTCGAAATAGAGTATCTGCCCCTTTACCTGCACATACTGCATACCCGCACGGAGCTGCCCTATACGGTACACCTCCCTGCGGTCTATGTATCTGAAAGGATAGGTGGTAAGAAGGTCCTCTACCGTTCTTACCCCTATATCCTCCCTTAAGATTTTAGCTCTGGCCTCGCCTACGCCCTTGAGAAACTTTACATCCTGAGCGAGCAACATTATTTCCCGCTCACTGTAACTTATAGAGCATACCTTCGGCTACTTCGTTTGCCTTGTATACCGAGCCCAGGAGCTCTACTATCGCAAATCCGAAAGCCATGGCAGCAGCAGGACCCTTGGCCGTAATAATATTGCCGTCGCGCTCCACCATCGCTGCCGTGTAGGTAGCTCCGAGCAGTTTGTCCTCAAAGCCGGGATAGCAGGTGGCCTTCTTGCCCCTGAGAATGCCAAGCTCGCCGAGGATGTACGGCGCAGCGCAGATAGCGGCTATCGGGCGTTCCTTCTCTGCCCTTTCCTTGAGCACGGCGCACAGCGTAGCATCATTCCTCAGATTGAGCGCGCCGGGCATTCCGCCAGGCAGCACCACGAGTCCGCTGTTGCGGAGATCCACGTCGGCCATAATCTCATCGGCCTTGACTACTATTCCATGCGCGCCGGTCACTTCATTATCAGAAGTTATGGAGACTGTATTGGCTTCTATTCCAGCGCGGCGCACGATGTCCACTACCGTCAGGGCTTCCACTTCTTCGAATCCCTCTGCAAGCATTATGTAAACCATAGCGTTAGTATTTTATGTTTATATCGGGGCAAATATAATCATTTTTCTGATGATGGCCACCGGCAACTTCCATTTTATTAAAAGACATGAAATAATAGTTTTTCGTATCTTTGCAACACAGAAACAAGGATAATAAATGACCAAAAGGAAAACATCTAAAAAAGGCGACGCCGCAGTCGCCGCAACAGTAAAGCAAGAGGGCCGGGAGTTCCTGAAAAAGGAAAACCTGAGGCTCATCATTGGTTTCATTATCCTGCTGATAGCCATATATATTGCCGTGGCCATCGTCTCGTTTTTCGTAAACGGAAGTCTGGACCAGAGCCTCATGGACTCGGCGGAGAGGAGCACGCGGCCCGTCAGCAACTGGGCCGGCAATCTGGGCGCGTGGATCTCGTTCACTCTGGTAAACAACAGCTTCGGCATTCCATCGATACTTATCCCCGTCTTTATGGGCGTGGCAAGCCTCAAGCTGCTGAAGATAGGCAAGATCCGCCTCTGGAAATGGTTCGTAAACCTGTCCATCATCACCATATGGCTGTCCGTTGCCCTGCAGTTTTTCATCCCCGACAATCTGCTCAACAGCATGTTCTTCCTGCCGGGCGGGCGCCACGGTCAATTTGTCTGCGACAAGCTCATGACAGCCATTGGCAAGCCCGGAACCGTCATGCTTCTGGCGGTCACGCTGTTGCTCTACCTGATATACCTCTCCGACGAGACCCTGCGCATTATCAAGTCCTGGGGAAAGAAGCTCAGACCCAACAATAAAAAAGCAACAGACACTCCTGCCGTGGAAGATATCCGTGAGGAAGTAGAAGAAAAGCAGGAACCGGATGTAGATTCTGTTATTAAGGACGGAGAGGAACCGGAGGAGCAGCCCGTTATGCCTGTGGACGATATCCCGGTTGCTGAAAAAGCAGAAGAGCCGCAGGACAA
>OMUV01000096.1 GCA_900314335.1 uncultured Prevotellaceae bacterium
GTCGTCAGCAAACGGCCTCGCGAATTTCTCCATTTTGCATTTCCGGAAAAACATATTCTGCCCCGCCTCCGGCATTCCAAGCCGACTTCTTGCAGTGAGGGAAAACAGCAGAACCAAGACCCATTCCATTCCCCATAACTCCGGCGCCCGACGCATATATTATATTGCATCCCCTGTTCTGCCGCGCTGCATTTACCATATATATAAGGCGTGGGCGGCGCAAAAGGGCCGCGGCGCGGGGGTCATGCGGCGGGATTTTAGTACCTTTGTATTGGACAATGACATTAGTATGAACAGATTCCTACTCTCTATCGCCTTCGGCGCCGCAGCGCTCACCGCCTCCGCCCAGGGCACACTTCAGGAATATCAGCGCGCCTACGCCGTGCGCACCCTCTATAGCAGCGACTCGGTGATGCACTGGGCGCACGACATCGCGTGGAAAGACTCCACCCATCTCCTGCACTACCGCATCGCCACGCCTCAGGGCCGGCGCTATGTCGTGTACGACGCCGACAGCGGCGCGCAGACCACCTACACCACCCTCGAAGAGATGAACAAGGCCCTGCACATCGCGCCCGCTCCGAAGCGCCCGCCCGTCTACGGCCGACATCATCAGCCCCACTGGATGGAGGTAGACGAGGAGAAGGACGTCTATCCCTGTGTCTCGCCCGACGGGAAGCAGGCCGCTTATATCGAGGGATGCAATGTGGTCGTGCAGGCCGCCGGCAACCCGTCCGCGCCAAAGCGCGTGCTCACGCAGGACGGCACAGAGGGCAACTATTACAGCAACCGTATCCTCTGGAGCCCCGACGGGCGGTACATCTTCGTCTGCAAACGCATCCCCGTGGACAAGAGGTATGTCTACTATGTCGAGTCGTCGCCCTCCGATCAGCTCCAGCCCATACTCCATAAGCAGGAATACGCCAAACCGGGCGACCAGCTCCCGCAGCATCTGCCAGTCATCATAGAGGTGGCCACCGGGCGCAGGGTTGAGGCCGATGCGCATGCCGTAGAGAATCAGTACGAGCTCGGCAGCTTCGCCTGGAGCCCCGACAGCCGCGAGGTGACCATGGAATACAACAAGCGCGGGCACAAGCTCTATCAGATGCTCGCCATGGACGCCTCCACGGGCCGGCTCCGCACCATCGCAGAGGAGAAGTCCGCCACGTTTGTCAACTACTCCCGCATCTGGCGGCAGTTCATCCACGGCGGCAAACAGCTCCTCTGGACCAGCGAGCGGGATAACTGGAATCATATCTACCTCTACGACGTGAGCAAGGGCTCTGTCATCCGTCAGGTGACCCGCGGCGACTGGTGCGTGAGGGACATACAACGGGTGGATGAGGAGAAAGGCAAAATCTACTTCTCTGCAAGCGGTGTCAACAAGGGCGAAGACCCCTACTTTGTCCACTACTACAGCATCGGCCTCGACGGGCGCGACATGCGGTGCCTCACGCCCGAAGCGGCAGAGCACAGCGCCGTCTACAGCTACGACCACCGCTTCCTCATCGACTCCTACTCCACCGTCGGAGAGGCTCCCGTGACCTTACTGCGCGATGCCGCCGACGGCAAACTACTGCGCACTCTGGAGAAGGCCGACATCTCGCGTCTCGTGAAGCACGGATGGCGGGCGCCGGAAGTGTTCACCGCCAAGGGACGCGACGGCAAGACGGACATGTGGGGCATCATTCAGCGCCCGTCCCACTTCGACCCCGCCAGAAAGTACCCTGTTATCGAATACATCTACGCCGGCCCGGGCAGCGCCTACACGCCCAAGAGTTTCATCTCGTACAACTGGGACATGACCTCCCTTGCGGAACTGGGCTTCATCGTGGTGCAGCTCGACGCCATGGGCACATCGTGGCGGGGCAAGCAGTTTGAGGACGTCTGCTACAAGAACCTCAAAGACGCGGGCTTTCCCGACCGCGAACTGTGGATCAAGGCGGCCGCGGAGAAGTACCCCTGCATGGACACGGCGCGCGTGGGCATCTTCGGCGCCTCGGCCGGCGGACAGGAGAGCCTAACGGCGGTGCTGCTCCACGGAGACTTCTACAAGGCGGCCTACAGCAGTTGCGGATGCCACGACAACCGGATGGACAAGATATGGTGGAACGAGCAGTGGATGGGCTGGCCGGTCGACTCGAGCTATGTGGAGAGCAGCAATGTCTACAACGCGCCCAAGCTCCGGCGGCCGCTGATGCTCGTGGTGGGCGAACTGGACGACAACGTCGACCCGTCGAGCACATACCAGATGGTCAACGCGCTCGAGAAGGCCGGCAAGGACTTCGAGCTCGTCGTGCTGCCCGGCGTACACCATACTATGGGAGAATACTACGGCGAGCACAAGCGGTTCGACTTCTTCGTCCGCAATCTGCTGCACGTCTCGCCGCCCGCCTGGGACAAGCTCCGGCAGTAGCGGCCATCGGGCGCGCCCGCCGCGGAGACATTGCCCCGCTTCGGGCTTACGGAGGTTGATTTAACGGAGAGAATTTTCCGGCTTCGCCGAATGCGCGGGCCCGGAAGGAATATCATACAATGGGAAGAGGACGCTGAATAGCATACACCCTTCTCATCCGCCGCGCAGCGGCACATCACACAAAGGGCCGGAGACTTGTCGAATTAGTCTCCGGCCCTGATTAGTCCTGTCCCCCGCTACGCATATAATATATAAGGCGTATACTCCGCGGTGCGGGGCGCGGAGGCACGGGGATGCATTGCCGCCGCTCAGAGGAGGTCGTCGTGCACCTCGTAATAGTCCATGAGTCTGTTGCGGTAGGTCGATTCGTTGAAGCGGTACAAATATTCCCAATCGGCATCCATCGAGCCGGGCACTTTCTCTATCCACGGCAGGCGCTCAATCCAATAGACCGGCGGCACAGGCATGTGACAGATCTCACAGATAGCCGTGTAGAGGTCCGAGATCTCGGCGCGGTAGAACTGCTTCGGCAGGGCGTCGAGGCCGATGGGCCGGAACGAGAGCGTCTCGGCGAGGCGTATGCAGGCGATATGGAGCATGCGGAGGTGGTCGAAGGCCAGCGACGGCATATCCGTGAGCGGATACCACGCGGCCGCGGCAGCGTCGTCGCCGCCCGCAACGGGCTGCACAGAGGTCAGCGCCATGTAGGCGATGGATATGACGCGCTCGCGGGGATCACGGGCAGGCGCGGAGAAGGTGTGAAGCTGCTCCAGGTCGCGGAGCTTCAGGCCCGTCTCCTCCTGCAGTTCGCGCTGCGCACCATGGCGCGCGTCCTCGTCGATATTGAGAAAGCCGCCCGGCACAGCATAGCAGCCCTTGTACGGTTCGCCGCCGCGCTCCACGAGCAGCACTTTGATCATGTTTCCATCCCAGCCGAACACGACGGTATCGACAGTCACCGCGGGATGAGGGTATCGGTAAGTATAATTTCCCGGCATATCATTTCTGTTTATCGGTGTAAAATTACGCATTTCCCGGGTAGCAGCCCGCGCGGCGCTCATTATTTTTCCCGCATGCGGAAGCGACAACATTCCGAACGCTGCAATAGTCCGCCGGCCTCTGCACACGTTCCATTTTCTGCTGCCAAACACCCCTTTTCCTCACCATCGTAAAAATGCTCCCGCATACGCTGATTCTCACAAGGCACCTGAGGAAAACTACCTCAAATGTAGTTTTCCTCGTCTCAAATGTAATTTCACCCCCATTATGGCCTCTGATTTTTAAATACTTGCAATGGGACGCGAAACCGCTTTTCCGGGCCATTCAAAGGCGCTCCGCCGAGGCCGGGCGGCACACAGGATTTCCTGCAAGAGAGCGCCGCCCGAATCGGAGCGGATGCGGCGGAAAAAGGGTAGTAACGTGAGCGAGCCTATGACCTTTGTACCGATCACATGGCCTGACCCCATTCATCCGCGCCCGGACGCGGCGCAAAAAAGTAGCAGCGGGAGAGGTGTGACCTCCCTCGCTGCACAGACATAGAATTGGTAAAAAAAGAATTTTCTTATCTCAGCACATCAGGCCTTGGGGCGACGGATGTATCCGATGACATCGCCGCGGCGCACGTCGGAGCCCTGCTTAGCGCAGATCTCTACGAGGCGGCCGCCCATATCAGCGGGCACCTCGGTGATGAGTCCGTGGCTGTTCTCGATGTAGCAGAATGTCTCGCCGTCCTTGTACTCGCGTCCGATGTACGGTTCGATGGCCTTCTGACCCTCTGCATCGCCCTGTATCTCCCAGAGCACCTTGCCGCTCTCGCGGGCCACGATGGCGTCTGCGCCTGCGTGCTTGTAGGCAGTGACCTGCTCGGGGCTCATGCCCTGACCTGCTTCGGCGTCGCGGGCCTTCTGGAGGTCGGCGAGGAAGCGCTTCTTGGCTACGCCGCTCTTGTAGTCGCGATACTGTGAGGGGTGCATGGCCAGCTCGAAGAGCTCCTCATTGTCCTCGCCGAAGTCCCAGCCGTTGTCCTTCATCTCCTTCTCAAACTCGGGAAGGGCGTCGGGATAATAGCTCTGCGGATCGGCGGTGGTGAACTCGTAGCCTTTCTCCTTAGCCAGTTCGACAATCTCAGGAGCTACCGGGCCGGGGAGCTTACCGCTCTTGCCCAGGATCATGCCCCAGATGCTGTCGTCCATCATGGAGAAGCGCGGCTTGCCCATGCTCTCGGCCAGCAGATTCATCAGTGCGATGTTCTTGACATACTGGCTGAAGGGGGTCACGAGGGGAGGATAACCGACCTTGGGCCACACATTGTGCACCTCGTTGAAGAGGCGTACCAGCAGCTCGTCCTCGGAGAGAGCCTTCTCGCCATTGGCGGTGCGGTTGTGGTTGATAGCGTCCTGCACACCCTTGAGGTCGGCCATCATGGAGCCCATCATGCCGCCGGGGAGGCCGCAGCTCAGGAGCAGGGAGCTCATGAGGCGGTTCTGCTTGTTCATGAAGTAGCCGAGGAAGTCGTCGATAAACTCCTGCGTGAGCTTGCGCACTTCCATATAGGCGTCCATGTTGATCTCGGGCACGTCGAAGCCGTAGTTGGCGAGCATGCTCTGCACGGAGATCACATCGGGATGTCCCTTGCCCCAGGCGAGCGGCTCGACGGCGCAGTCGATGATGTCGGCGCCGTTCTTGGCCACCTCGAGGACGGAGGCCATGGCCAGACCCGGGCCTGTGTGACCGTGATACTGGATGATGACCTCGGGATGCTTGGCCTTGATCATGGCGGTGAGCTTGCCGAGCATTGCGGGCTGGCCCACGCCGGCCATATCCTTGAGGCAGATCTCGGGCGCACCGGCTTCGATGAGTTTGTCGGCCACTGCGCTGTAGTACTCGGCCGTGTGAATGGGCGAGTGGGTGATGCAAAGCGTAGCCTGAGGCGTCATGCCGCCCTCCTTGGCGTAGTGGATGGAGGGAATGATGTTCCTCACGTCGTTGAGGCCGCAGAAGATGCGCGTGATGTCCACGCCCTGAGCGTGCTTCACCTTGTACATGAGTTTTCTCACATCGGCCGGCACGGGGAACATCCTGAGCGCGTTGAGGCCGCGGTCCAGCATGTGGGTCTTGATGCCTGCCTCGTTGAAGGGCTTGGTGAAGGCCCTGACGGCCTTGTTAGGATTCTCTCCGTAGAGCAGGTTGACCTGCTCAAAGGCGCCGCCGTTGGTCTCTACGCGAGAGAAGCAGCCCATGCGGATGATGGCCGGAGCCACCCTCTCCAACTGGTCGCGACGGGGCTGGTACTTGCCCGACGACTGGAACATGTCCCTGTATACGAGACTGAACTGTATTTTTCTTTTCTTCTCCATAGTTGATAATTATTCTGTTATAAACTCGGCCACTGGGGGCCGGAGACACTTTGGCCTCCTGCAAAAATATCAATTTCCGCGAAAACGCACGGCCGGAATGGTTCATTTCGTTAGTTTACAGCCCTAAAAAAGGCAGAGAAAATGGCCGGAGAAAAAATTTCCGCCTAATTTTGCCACACAGGTGTAATAATCAGGCCACATAGCTGTCATAAGGGAAAAGACATCACCTCAGCACGGATGAACGATAACGAGATAGTAAAGCGCATATTGGACGGGGGCGACAGCTCCTGCTTCGCCCTCATCGTCAGGCGCCACTCGGCGATGGTCTTCGCCCGCGCGCTCTCCGTCACCCACGACGAAGATCTGGCCGCAGACATCACACAGGAGACCTTCATCAAGGCCTACTCGCAGCTCGACGCTTGGGCGGGCGGCGCATCCCTCGCGCCGTGGCTCTCGGTCATCTCGCTCCATCTCGCCATCAACCTCATGGACAAGCGGCGCCGCCGCGGCGAGGTCGAGACGCCCGTCGACCTGCCCGACGAGGACTATCAGCCCGAGCGGGAGGAGATGATCGAGCGCATCAGGCAGGAGGTCGAAGCGCTGCCCGACGAGGAGCGACGGATAGTGAAGCTCTTCTACTACGACAACAAAAAGACATCCGACATAGCCCGCGCCATGCACCTCACCGAGGCCAATGTGCTCGTCCGGTTGCACCGCATACGGCTCAGGATAAAGAAACGCATAAACGATAATGACAATGAATGACGAACAGATAGACAATATGATCCGCATCAGCCTTAAGCGGGAGGAGACGCTGGAGACAATAGGCCGTAACGTGATGACCGACATCCGCCGCCGCAGTCGCCGGAGGCGCGTCATGGCCATAGCGCGCCTCATAGCCGCCGCCTTCGGTCTGCCGGCGCTCGCCGTAGCGGCCGTGGTGTGCATCCTGGCGCTCTACAGGGCCGGCGGCAACGGCAGCGCGGAGAGCATCGCGCTCACAGCCCTCATGCTCGGCATCGTCACGGCGGCCTACGGGAGTATCATCGTGCATTTTAAGATCAGAAACCTGTAATAATTCCGCCCATCGTCTGTCATACAGGTGAACAAGGTCAAAAAAAGACAATTAATCAATCTAATGTATAACCCTGATAAATCAACAAAAAAATGGACAACGAAATCACTGGCCTGATGGCTGTAATCCTCATCTTCGGATTGCCAATCGTATTCTATATCATGTACTATCTCAATAAGATGAAGGAAAACAAGGAGCTCACAATGCTCAAGAGCGAGATAGTCCACGCCGGCCTCGACACCGGGACAATAAGGGAACTGCTGAAATCGGAGGCCGGCAAAAAGGAACAAGGCAAAGGCAGAATCAACTTCGGCACCCTGCGGACGGCTGCCGGCCTGATAGGCCTGGGCGTAGGAGCTCTGTGCGGCTACCCCTTCTTCGGCACCGCGTTTCACCGGAACCCCGTCTTTCTCATAGTGGCCGCAATGACCGGCGCCGGCATCGGGCTCCTCGTAGCCTTCATCGCGGAGTGGAAGTTGCGCCGCAAAATGCAGGATAATGCCGCGCCCGCAGCCGACGAGGTGCAAGCGAGCGAGACTGACAAAGAAGAAACATCCGAACCCTGATCTTACGATTATTTCAGCCGGGGCTGCATCGCGCTTTCTACGTCCCCTTTTGACGCGATGCAGCCCCCTTTTTATGTCCCGCCGCGGCACGGCAATTCTGAACGGGAAGGCTTAGCGCTAATTGCCCCGCGCCATCTCGACAAACGGCCCGTCAGAAAGGATGCCACATTGTCGTATCACATTTTCCCCCGCGCATTGCCTTTTTGTAACTACATGATTTCCAGCGCCACTCAGATGGCAAAATTACATTTGAGACGAGGAGAACTACCTCAAATGTAGTTTTCCTCAGGTGCCTTGTGAGTATCCGCGC
>OMUV01000108.1 GCA_900314335.1 uncultured Prevotellaceae bacterium
TATGTAATGATGTTCATGATGTTTGTAGGAATATTCATTATTACCTCGGGCATTAAAGTCATGAATAAAGAAACCGTCAATGTGCTTGTAACTTCCAGCAATTGTCTTCTTTTAGTTCCATCCAACATAGAGATAGGAGATAAAAAAGGAGAGACGGTGAACGTATATGATTCAAATCAAAATTTATTCCGGTTCGCGATCGACTCTGCAGAGTACAGTCGGTCATATACCATATTTTACGTGCATCATAAAGACGGGGATAATGTGCTGGCCAGGAGACTGAACGGAGAAAGATTCATATCCGGAACCGTGATTTTAGGACAGAATACTTTGCTCGACATTCTGATCAGCGGACTTGTTAGAAAGCGTTAGATCAGCAGTACCCGGTCAATGGTAGTTGTGAAACTGAGTCAGCTGGTTTGCTGAAATTTGCCCTGAAATATTTGAGCACAGGTGTTGCTATTTTTACCAGGCGTGTATCGCCGTGTGCCGTGTCAGTGGATTTCAGGCTGCGGTGGCGCCGGCTATGAGCCATACTGTATAGGCCACATAGAGCGCTGCCATCACGGCGCCTTCCCAGCGCTCTATCTTGAGGCGCGTGTAGGAGAAGAGCCAGAGCAGGATGATGGAGAGCATCATGACGGTGAAGTCGGCCGACGTGAGGCCCTGTATGGGCATGGGGCAGATGAGGCCGGTGAAGCCGAGTATCATGAGGATGTTGAAGATGTTGGAGCCCACGACGTTGCCGATGGCTATGCCGCTGTTGCCCTTGCGCGCGGCCACGAGGCTTGTGGCCAGTTCCGGCAGCGATGTGCCGCAGGCCACTATGGTGAGGCCGATGACGGCGTCGCTCACTCCGAGGGCGCGGGCCACGGAGGCGGCATGGCTCACGAAGATGTTACTGCCTATGATGAGGCCCGCCAGTCCGCCCACGATCAGCAGTACGGCTTTCATGACCTTCATTGGCTTGGCGGGCGTCGAGTCATCGTCGCCGTCGCGGGCGCCCTTGATGGTGACGTACATGAAAAAGGCGAAGCTCAGGGTGAGCAGCAGCGCGTCGAGGCGCGAGATGACCCCGTCGAAGCAGAGCACGACGAGCATGGCCGAGGCTGCCACGGCGAAGGGGATGTCGCGCTTTATGGAGCGCGGTGTGACGGTGATCGGCGCCACCATCGCGGTAAGGCCCGTGATGAGCAGCACATTGAACGTGTTGGAACCGACCACGTTGCCCACCGCCATGCCCGGGCTGTGCCTGAGCGCGGAGACGAGCGATACGAAAAACTCGGGCATCGATGTGCCCATGGCCACCACCGTGAGGCCGATGACCAATTGCGACATGCCCGTGCGCGAGGCGATGCCCGCCGCGCCGTCGGTGAGAAGTCCGGCGCTCCATAATACGAGGGCTATGCCCACGATAACGAGTAATACGTGAAGTAACATTATTTCTTTTTGGTGCAAAAATAGGAATTACGGGGCAAAATGATGGCCGCCGACGGCCTTTATTGTATTTTCTCCCGGAAAAATTTGGCTGTTATAAATAAATTCGCTTACTTTGCTTTATCGAATTCTAAAAACTGACGCCTATCGCACATATTTACTCCAAAACAGATAATAAAAGATAGTTATGGATAAATTGTGCAAGTTCACTGACGAAGAATTGGTGAAGAAGTATTCGGCGGGAGATAATTCGGCGTTTGACACACTGCTCTCCCGTTACCAGCAGAAACTATACTCATATATATTATTTCAGGTACACGACCGCGACGTAGCCGATGACATCTTTCAGGAGACGTTCGTCAAGGCCATTGTGACCATCCGCCAGGGCCGCTATGTGGAGAGCGGGCGCTTCTCTGCCTGGCTGACGCGCATAGCGCACAACATGATCATCGACAAGTTTCGCCAGGAACGCAGCAACAACGTCGTTTCAAACGATGCGGGCGATCTGGACCTCTTTAACAACGCATCGCTTTCGGACATCACCATCGAAATGAAGATGATCACGGAGCAGTCGCTCTGCGACGTCAAGAGGCTCCTCGCCGAGCTGCCGGAGAATCAGCGGGAAGTGATCGTGATGCGCTTCTATCGCAACCTGTCCTTCAAGGAGATAGCCGAAGCCACCGGCGTGAGCATCAACACGGCTCTCGGACGCATGCGCTACGGCATTCTCAACCTGAGGCGCATGGTCAACGAGCGCGACATCGTGCTCGAGGTGTATTGATTTTTCATTCATTACATGTTTTTTTATAGCCCGGAGCAATAATAAATCATAGAGGGCAGACGTTATAAGGGTAATAACTATTATTATTGTCTGCCTATGAAGAATTATACTCTCGCTGAACTGTCACCGCGTGAATCCACGCTCGAGTTCTTAAGATTCCTGGCCCGCACATACTGTCCTGTGCAGTGCGATCTGGAGAAAAACGGACAGAAGTTAGCTTATTGACCTCTAAGCCGGTCTGAAGTGTCGGTGCGCTGTGCCGCCACTTGAGGCCGGCGCTATTTGTTATTATCCTTATGAAAAAGATATTGTTGCTGGGCTCCGGCGAGCTCGGCAAAGAGTTTACCATTGCGGCCAAGAGAATGGGCCAGTACGTAGTGGCCTGCGATAAATATGCCGATGCGCCCGCCATGCAGGTGGCCGACGAGAGCGAGGTGCTGGACATGCTCTCCGGCGATGCTCTCGACCGCGTCGTGGAGCGGCATAAGCCCGATATCATCGTGCCCGAGATCGAAGCCATCCGCACCGAGCGCCTCTACGACTATGAGAAGGGCGGCATACAGGTGGTGCCGAGCGCACGCGCGGTCAACTACACCATGAATCGCAAAGCTATCCGCGAACTGGCCGCAAAGGAGCTCGGCCTCAAGACGGCGCGCTACCGCTACGCCCGCTCCGCCGAGGAGATGCGCGGGGCCGTGGAGCAGGTAGGTCTGCCCTGCGTCGTCAAGCCCCTCATGTCGTCCTCCGGCCACGGGCAGAGCCTGCTGAGGAGTATGGACGAGATCCCCGAGGTGTGGGAGAAGGCCTGCGAGGGCTCCCGCGGTGATGTCATGGAGGTCATCGTGGAGGAGTTTATCGACTTCGACTACGAGATCACGCAGCTCACCGTCACACAGAAAGACGGCCCCACGCTCTTCTGCCCGCCTGTGGGCCATGTGCAGAAGCACGGCGACTATCGCGAGAGCTGGCAGCCGGCCGTCATGCGTCAGGAACACCTCCGGGAAGCCCGCCGTATGGCCGGCGAGGTCACTGCCGCGCTCACGGGCTACGGGATATGGGGCGTCGAGTTCTTCGTGAGCAACAAGAATGGCGTCTACTTCTCCGAACTGTCCCCGCGGCCCCACGACACGGGCATGGTAACGCTCGCCGGCACGCTGAACCTGAACGAGTTTGAGCTTCATCTGCGCGCCGTGCTGGGGCTGCCCATCCCGGAGATAGAGCTCCTGCGCGCCGGTGCCAGTTGCCCCGTTCTCTCCACCATACGTGCCGACCGCCCGGCCGAGTTTACCGGCGTGGCCGAGGCTCTGAGCGAGCGGCGCACGGACTTCCGCATCTTCGGCAAGCATCCTGTGTGGCCAGACCGCCGTCTCGGTGTGATGCTGGCCTATGATGATCCCGGCTGCGACATCAACGCGCTGCGCGACAAGGTAAAGGCCGCCGCCGCCAAGGTGCATACGGTGTAGTGTCTCCCGCATGAAGGCTGACTAATCTGATGTAATGTCCCACACTTTCTGACTCATTTCCTTTTGATATGAATGCATTAATTTCACCCTCCCTCCTCTCGGCCGACTTCGGCCATCTGGAGCGCGACGTAGAGATGCTCAATTCCAGCAATGCCGACTGGATGCACCTCGATATAATGGACGGCGTCTTTGTGCCCAATATCAGTTTCGGCTTCCCCGTCATCGAGGCCATCTCGCGCGCAGCCCGCAAACCGCTCGACGCTCATCTGATGATCGTGCAACCGGAAAAATTCATCGACCGTCTGAGCGAACTCGGCGCGCATATGATGACCGTTCACCAGGAAGCCTGCCCCCACCTCCACCGTGTGGTGCAGAGCATCCACGATGCGGGCATGATGGCCGGTGTGGCGCTCAATCCCGCTACGCCCGTCGAGATGGTGGAGGATGTGATAGAGGACATCGACCTGGTGCTCGTTATGTCGGTCAATCCGGGCTTCGGCGGCCAGAAGTTTATCCCTCATTCGCTCCGGAAGGTGCGCCGCCTGCGCAGCATGATCGACTCGTGCAGCAGCGGAGCGCTCATCGAGGTGGACGGAGGCGTCAACGCCGATACGGGCCAGCAGCTCATCAACGCCGGCGCCGATGTGCTTGTCGCCGGTTCCGCTGTCTTTAATGCGCCGGACCCCGAAGCCGAGATCGACGCCCTCAAGGCCCTCGAGTAGACGCTCAGAGCGGCGGCGCCGACGATGGACAGCAGGGACGAGCGGCCATTCTCCTACAGCGTGACGGGAGATTATCCCGTCGTGATGCTCCTTGTGCCGCTCATCCTCGGCATCCTCGCCGCCAACAGCCTTTATTCCCTGCTTTCTTCCCGCCTGACGCTCATGGTCATTGTTACCGTGGCGCTGGCGTTGTGTTTCTCGCTTCTGCTGTTGCTACGGCAGGGGAGGGGAATGCTTGTGCTGACGCGCCTCTGCCTCATGGCGACGGCGCTCTCCTTCGGCGCGCTGCTCACGGTGGTGAGCCTGAGGAATGTGCTGGTCGCTTTCCCCGCCGAGAAGGCCGTCTACGGCGGCGTGATAGTGTCAGAGCCCCGTGTGCGCGGCGGCTCAGTCAGAATGCGCGTCATGACGGGCGGCATGTGGGCCGGCGACAGGGCGATGAAGCGCAGCGGGGTAGTGGAGCTCACCACCGTCGCCGACAGCTCGACGAGGAGCCTCGCCGAGGGGGACGCCGTCATCTTCGAGGGCATTGTCCGCGCTCCCGCAAACGCCGGCAATCCCTACGAGACCGACTACGCCTCCTACCTCATCCACCACGGTGTGGGCGGCACGGCCTTCGTCTATCCCGACGCCCTGAAGCGGGCCTCCGCAGCCGAGAGCGTGCGGCTCAGGGAGCGCTGTCTCGGCGCGGGCTACCGTGCGCGGCTCTGGGGCGACCATGTGCGGATGCGGCTCATGGATGTCTACCGCTCCGTGGGGCTCACGGGCGGCGGGCTCGCCCTCGTCGCCGCCATGACCATCGGGTCGAAGGATCTGCTCACCCCCGCGACGCGCAGCCTGTTCTCCGAGGCGGGCGTGAGCCATGTGCTGGCGCTCTCGGGCCTGCACCTGAGCATCATCTTCGCCATCCTGGAGCTCCTCCTGGCCGGCGGTATGCGTACGGGCCGCAGGGCGCGCATCGCGCAGGTGGTGATCATCGCCTTCGTGTGGACCTTCGCGCTGGTGGCGGGCCTCCCCATGTCGCTGGTGCGGGCCTCCGTGATGTACACCATCATGGCGCTCTGCCTCATGACGGGCCGCGGCTACAGTTCGCTCACTGCGCTCTCCCTCGCCGCCTTCGTCATCCTGCTCCTCTCCCCGCTGGCGCTCTACGACGTGGGTTTCCAGCTCTCCTTTCTCTCCGTCTTCGCCATCATCACGCTCTATCCTGTCATCGCCCCCACCTTCGTCACCCACGGCACCTTTATCGGCCGCCTCTGGGGCGCCATGGCCGTGTCCATCGCCGCGCAGGCCGCCACAGCGCCGCTTGTGGCCTATTACTTCCACAACTTCCCCCTCTACTTCATCCTCTCCAACCTTCTCATCGTCCCCCTCTCGGCCGTCGTGACCGCCGGCGGATTGTTGTTGCTCCTCATCTCGCCCATCGCACCGCTCGCCTCGCTCCTCGCCGCCCTCCTCGGCGGCGTGCTGAGCCTCATGCAGCGCATCCTCTCCTTTATCGCCGCCCTGCCGATGTCCTCCCTTACGCTCTATCCCACAGAGCGCGTCGTCCTGCTGCTCTACGCGGCCTTTGCCTTCGTCGTGACGGCGGCGCTCCTCCGTCGCCGCAGCCTGCTCATGCCGGCCATCGCGCTCCTTGTGGCCTCCGCCATTGTCTCCGCCTCCGACCGCCGGGCGGAGAAGCGCTTTGCGGGCGTCTATTTCTATCGCAATATCTCGGCTTCCGTCATCCATTTCATCGAGCCCTCGGGCGAGTCGCTGCTCTATGCGCCGCCAGAGGTCCCGGATACGCTCCTCAGGCGCGCCACAGCGGGCATCGCGCGGCAGTTCTGGCGCCGCTGCCGTCTGCTCCCGCCGCGCCGCCTGCCTGAGACCATGAACGGCGAGGCCATACGCCGCCGCGGCAGCCTCGTCCTCTTCGGCGGGCGATTCTATGTTGTCCTCGACTCCACGACGCCGCGCGATGCCGTCCCCACGCCCCTCAGGGCCGAAGCGCTCTATGTGGCCCGCGGCTACAGGGGCGACTTCAGACCGTGGCTCAAGCAGATCAGGGCCGCTCATGTGCTGCTCGACGCGCGCCTCTCGCCCTGGCAAAGGGCGCGCTGCGTACAGGCCTGCCGCGCTGCGGGCATCCGTCCCGTCGACCTCGCCACAGACCGCGCTCCCGTCTGCCGTTAGCGCCGCCTCCGCAAGTGTGCCCGATTAATAATAGTGGTGCAGGGAAGTGATGACTGGCGTAAGAGGAACGTTGGTGCCGATGTGCGCGGGGCTGACTGGCTTTCCCGATTTGCGCGACGCATTATATATGCGTAGTTGCGGCCCGTGGACGGCTCGCAGCCGGAAAGCGCAAAAATGCACGGAGCAGAAAGCGAAAACGGGCGTCAGGAAGCGGCGGAGGAGCGATGGCTGTATTTCCTTCTTCGTGACCTTCAATCTGATAGCTGTAGACGCGGCGTATTTGATAAAGAATTAGTATTTTTGTATCTTCACAATTTCAAAAGACATGCTTTCTCCTATTATAACAGAAGACGAGCTGAAGCTCTGGAACGAGGTGGCGGACCATTGCCACCGCGCCGTGGTGACGGCCCACGCTGCTCCCGACGGCGACGCGGTCGGTTCATCGCTGGCCCTTGCGGGCTATCTGCGCAGTCGCGGCATAGAGGTGAAGGTGGTGCTGCCGGACAGCCTGCCCGAGTTTCTCACCTGGCTGCCTGGCGCAGGCGACATCATTTGCTACGATGTAAGCCCCGACGAGGCCGTGAAGGCCATTGGCGAGGCCGATGTCATCTATTGCACGGACTTCAACAATCTCTCGCGCATCAATGATCTTGCCGACGCGGTAGTGCGCAGCGAGGCGCCGCGGGTGATGATCGACCACCACCTGCCCGACGCCGATCAGGCAGTGCCCATGGGCGAGGTGCTCAAAGTGTGCCGCCCCGACTTCACATCGGCCTCCGAGGTGCTCTTCCATCTGCTGTGGCAGGCAGGTTACTTCTCCGCCATGACGCGCGACGAGGCCGTCTGCATCTACTGCGGCATGATGACCGACACGGGCTGCTTCGCCTACAATTCCGCCCGCCCGGAGGTGTTCTTCGTGGTGAGCGAACTGCTCACAAAGGGCTTCGACCGCGACAAGGTGTACCGCAACGTGTTCTACAACTATTCCAAGCACCGTGTGCGCCTCACGGGCTATATCCTCTACCACAAACTGCATTTCTACAAGCACCTGCGCGCCTGCTACTACACGCTCACGGGCGACGAGATGCGGCGGTTCAGTTTTCAGCGCGGCGACGCCGAGGGCATCGTCAACACGGGCCTCATCGTCAAGGGGATGAAGCTGTCGGTGGCCTTCAGGGAGGATACCGAGAAGGGCGTCATCAGGGTGTCGCTGCGGTCGGTGGACGACTTCCCCTGCAACAAACTGGCGGCGGAGTATTTCGGCGGCGGCGGTCACCTGAACGCCAGCGGCGGCGAGTATCGCGGCACGATGGAGGAGGCCGTGGCCACGCTCAACAAGGCTGTCGAGGCCTACCGCGACCAGTTGCTCTGAGTCATCGCCGCTCCCGGCCGCGACGCCGCAGCCGGCAGGAAGAAAAGTAGTGACGCATGAGCGAACCAGATTGATCTCGTATTGAAACGTACTTTTACCCGGACCAATCAGATTGATCTCATATTGAAAATCAAGTACGCCCGGGCAAATTAGATTTATATCGTAATGAAAATCAAGTACGCCCGGGCAAATTAGATTTATATTTTATCGATAACCCCGAATACACCAATCCCCGGAAGCCTGCACAGCTTCCGGGGATTGGTGTTTGTGCGCCGCGCTATTGCAAACGAGCGCCGTGCTATTGCAAACGAGCGCCGCGCTATTCGTAAATGTGCACGCGCTATTAGCGTAACGGCGCCTCGTTATTCACAAACGTCCACGCGTTATTCACATAAGGGCACAAAAAAACCTGTGAGGACAGTGTCCTTACAGGTTTCAATTCTCTGTTGTTCGCAGATTACTTAGCTACGGGAGCAGCAGGGCTATCAGCGGGAGCAGCAGCGCTATCAGTAGCGGCGCTATCAGTAGCAGCGCTGTCTACGCTGTCAACCTGTACAGAATCGCTGTCAGCTGCAGGAGCTGCTTCGTTAGACTTGTTACCGCAGCTTGCGAAAGACATAGCTGCAATTGCTACGAACATGAATACTAACTTTTTCATTTCTTTTTTTTTTAGTAAAACAATCAATTGCTTTTGAAACCGTTGCAAAGGTAAGGACTTTTCTTAATACGGCGTATCTTTTTTTGCCTCTTTTTTTTCTAAATAATTTGGGATTTTCTCTCAATGCGCTGAATC
Organism: uncultured Prevotellaceae bacterium; assembly: GCA_900314335.1. Taxonomy (GTDB): domain Bacteria; phylum Bacteroidota; class Bacteroidia; order Bacteroidales; family Bacteroidaceae; genus UBA6398. The sequence continues at coordinate 8,747 of OMUV01000108.1, forward strand.
AGAACAAATTGCGCTATAAATTTTTTTTGCTTTTCCGTGAGTAAAACTTATTTCGTAATTTTGTGGGCGGCCAGTTGTGGCTACAATTTGGCACATTATTGGACTAAATGACAGATACAGAGCTATTGAATGGCAAAAAGGCCGTTTTGCGCACGTTGGGCTGCAAGCTCAATTTCGCCGAGACCTCGACGCTTGAGGACAAGTTGCGCGCCAGCGGTGTGAGCATCGTGGAGAGCGGCGGCGCGGACATCTGCGTGGTAAACACGTGCTCCGTGACCGAGACGGCCGACCACAAATGCCGGCAGATAATACACAAGCTCGTCAAGGAGAACCCGGGCGCCTTCGTCATGGTGATGGGATGCTATGTGCAGCTGCAGCCCGGCGAGGTCGCCTCCATCGCGGGCGTCGATCTCGTGGTGGGCATGGAGAGCAAGGGGCGCGCCCTCGAGTTTATCGCCGCGGGGCTGCGCCTCAAGCGCGCCTCGGGCGGCGGCGCACTACATCGCAGCGAGAGCGGAGCCATGAGGAACATCCGCACATTCGTCCCCTCCTGCTCCAGGGGCGACCGCACACGCTACTTCCTCAAGGTGCAGGACGGCTGCGACTATTTCTGCACCTATTGCACCATTCCCTATGCCCGCGGACTAAGCCGCAGCCCGCGGATCTCCTTCCTCGTGGACGAGGCGCGCGCTGTGGCGGCTCAGGGCGGGCGCGAGATAGTGCTCACAGGCGTAAATATCGGCGACTTCGGGCGCGGTACCGACGAGGACCTGCTCTCGCTCCTCCGCGCTCTCGACAACGTGGACGGCATAGAGCGTTACCGCATCTCCTCCATTGAGCCCAATCTGCTCACCTCCGACATCATCCGCTTCTGCGCCGGCTCGCGCCGGTTCATGCCCCACTTCCACATCCCGCTCCAGAGCGGCAGTGACACTGTGCTCCGCCTCATGCACCGCCGCTACGACACCGCCTTTTTCGCCCGCCGCATCGCCGAGGTCTACACCGCTATGCCGGACGCATTCATCGGCATCGACGTGATCGTAGGCACACGCGGCGAGACACCGGAGCTCTTCGATGAGACGCTGAACTTCCTGTCCACGCTTTCCTACGCCCAGCTTCATGTGTTCCCCTACAGCGAGCGGCCCGGCACGCGCGCTCTGAGCATCCCCTACGTTGTCCCGCCCCAGGAGAAGCACCGCCGCGCGCAGCGCCTCATAGCCCTCTCCGAGCAGAAGCGTCAGGAATTCTACGCCCGCTATATCGGCGCCGTCCGTCCCGTGCTCTGGGAGCATGCAGTCCGTGGCGGCCACATCCATGGCTTTACTGACAATTATATACGCGTAGAGATGCCCGAGGAGGCCGCAGGCGATAAGGCGGACAATAAGATTATGAACGTTCGTCTCGGAGATTTCAACGCCGATCACAGCGCACTTAAAGCCCAGATATGAACAAGACCGCAGTTATCATCCTCAATTACAATGGCGCAGAGATGCTGAGGCGTTTTCTGCCTGGTGTGACAGCCTATTCCCCCGACGCCACCGTCTACGTCGCCGACAACGCTTCCACCGACTCCTCGTGCGAGGTGGTCAGAAGCGAGTTTCCCACAGTGCGCCTTATCCAGCTCGAAGAGAATTACGGCTTCGCCGAAGGCTACAACCGCGCCATCGCAAAGGTGGACGAGGAATATGTGATGCTGCTCAATTCCGATGTCCAGGTGTCGCCCAACTGGCTCACTCCGCTCGAAGATATGCTCGACCATCACCCCGACGTGGCGGCCTGCCAGCCCAAGATTCTCTCCTATCGTCATATGTCGCGCTTCGAGTATGCCGGCGCCGCGGGCGGGTATATGGACCGCTGGGGCTACACCTTCTGCCGCGGGCGCATCTTCTCGGCCGTGGAGACGGACAGGGGGCAGTATGACACACCGGTCCCCGTCTTCTGGGCCACGGGCGCCGCACTCATGATACGCCGCTCCGACTACGTCAATGCCGGCGGCCTCGACGCGCGCTTCTTCGCCCACATGGAGGAGGTGGACCTGTGCTGGCGGCTCGGCTGCCGCGGCCGTCGGTTGATGTGTGTGCCGCAAAGCTATGTCTTCCACGTCGGCGGCGCCACGCTGAGCAAGGCCAACCCGCAGAAGACATATCTCAACTTCCGCAACAACCTGCTGATGATCTACAAGAACGCACCCGCGGCGCGCCTTCACGGCATGCTGCGCTTCCGCGCCCTCGCCGACACCGCCGCGGCGCTCATGTTCCTGCTCACAGGCCACACGCGCGATGCCGCCGCCGTGATGCGCGCCCGCCGCGACTTCCGCCGCATGCGCCGCACCTTCCTCCCCGAGCGCGAGGTCAACATGCGCCTCTCTGTGACCCTCACGCCGCCGTGCGTCTACAGGCGCAGCATTCTCTACTCCTATTATATAAGGGGCCGTCACCATTTCTCCCAGCTCAAAATGCCATCTCTATGATTCCCGCTCTGTACCTCATCCCCACCAACCTCGGCGAAGCGCCCTACGCACGGCTTTTCCCGCCCTACAACACGGAGGTGATCCTCTCCCTGCGCCACTTCATCGTCGAGGAAGTGCGCACGGCGCGCCGCTTCCTCAAGAGTGTAGACCGCAGCATCGACATCGACGCGCTCACCTTCTATCCCATGGGCAAGCACTCCGACGCCGCCGCTTACAGCACCTACCTTGCGCCGCTCCAAGCCGGCGAATCGGTAGGCATGATCAGCGAAGCGGGCTGTCCCGCCGTTGCCGACCCGGGCGCAGCCGTCGTGGCGATAGCTCAGAGCCGCGGCCTGCGCGTCATCCCCCTCATCGGCCCCTCGTCGATACTGCTGGCGCTGATGGCTTCCGGGATGAACGGGCAGAACTTTGCCTTCTGCGGTTACCTGCCCATCGACGAGACCGAGCGCGTGCGTGCGCTGCGCCGCTACGAGGCCCGCGCCCTGAACGAAGGTCAGACACAGCTGTTCATCGAGACGCCCTACCGCAACGCGCGCTTCATCTCGCTGCTCCTGCGTACACTCCAGCCCCACACGCGGCTCTGCATCGCATCCGGCGTCACCACTCCCGACGAGCACATCGTCACCCGCAGCGTGGCCGACTGGCACAAAGTGAGCCTCCCCGACCTCAGCCACATCCCCGCCATCTACTGCATCGGGCGCTGATCCCCCGCGACGCTTTTTAAGTTCGCAGCGGCGGTTCTATTGCCCGCTTTTACGGCCCTTTGGCCCAATGCGGCGATTCTTTTGTCTGCGGCATCGTTTCTTTTGTAAAATGTGCCGGTCATGGCATACTACCTTCTGATTTTTCCCTACGGGAAATGCTTCATAGCAAGCTGTTCTG
>OMUV01000173.1 GCA_900314335.1 uncultured Prevotellaceae bacterium
AACGCCGCGCAAATCATTATCTTCTCTCTTAGTCAGGCCGCATTCTAAGCGGTCTCCATACTGATTTAGCGAATTTCCCAACTAACGCCGCACTCATCGATTCTTCCTGCCCACCTCCACGGCGTCTCCAGAGGCGATTTTTACCCTTCGTAACTGTATGGTTTTCAGTGTCTCCAAAAGGCCAAAATTATGTTTGAGACGTTTTAAACTACCTCAAATGTAATTTCCCTCGTCTCAAATGTAAGTATTGGGTTAAGCGGAAAGTTTTTTTGAAGTGTGGGGAAGGTCTCTTTCGACAAGTGGAAAAAGTGCCCGTTTTCGTATGGCGAAATTAGATTAGTCGTACAGGAGTATGACAACATATATAACTATGATTCGTGTTTGCGTATGCGCGAAAATTAGCCGCGCTCATCGAATCTCCTTACCCCCGTTAGAGGCGTCTCCAAAGGCGATTTTTGATCCCTTGCAACGCATTGAAAATCAACGCTCCCCAAAGGCCAAAATTACATTTGAGACGTTTTAAAACATCTCAAATGTAGTTTTACTCATGTCCTATGTGAGGTTTCTCGTATGCGGAAAGTTTTTTGAAGTGTAGGGAATGGCCTTTTCCAACAAGCGGAAAAAGCGTGCGTTTTTCGTATGGCGAATTTATATCAGCCGCACAGGAGGGTGACTACATCTATAACTATGATTCGTGTTAGCATATGCGCGATAAATAACTGGGAGGGCCGCTGCAGCGCGGCCCGTCCGCCGCGAGAGAGTATGCGCGAAGAATTACGCGATACACATTTAGGCGCTTTAGCTGGGAGGCCGCTGCGAGAGAGTGTGCGCGAAAGAATGCGCGATGTTATATAGTGGCGTGTTGTGCTTTTGGCCGGGATAATTGCAGCGGCCCGCCAGGCAATCGCCGCGCACATCATTCTCCTCGTTCTACAATTGCGGGCGGGGATGAATGGTGAAAATACGTGACGAAACGCTACCTTTACATTATAAAAGAGGTCGTTTGCGCACTTTTCCGCACCCCCGGAAACCGGAGGGGTAATTTTTAACAATTGTGCCATTTGTCGTTTTTTGTGACCCGGTTGTCGGTATTTTGGAGACATTCATCGATTTTTACACATTGAAATAAATCGATAAAGTGACAAAATGTAAAATTTTTGGGAGCGGGAAAGCTTTAATGTCTCAAAAAACTTTCTAAAGAAACTTTTTTTGATAGAAAAACAATGAGTATCTTTGCAAAAAATATACAAAAGAGGACTTTCAGGCCGGGATAAGCGTAGGGACGCGCGCACAGATATTCCTTTCGTCTGAGACAAAACAAAGAAGTAAAGAGCGAACATTTACATTCGGGACATAACAATACATTTAATATTAAGTTTAATCTAAAAAACAAGATTATGGGTAAAAAATTGATGATGCTTTTATTAGGGGTATTCTCATGCCTCCTGGTAAACGCACAAATCAAGACCGTAACCGGACGTGTTACCTCAGCCGACAACGGTGAACCGCTGATCGGTGTGAGCGTGAGCATACCGGGCACCACAGTCGGAGTAAACACCGACGCAGACGGTCGCTACACGCTTTCTCGCATCCCGGCGTCTGCCAAGCAGATCCGTTTCTCATTTATCGGAATGGAAGCACAGACGCTACCTATCAAGAGCGTGGTCAACGTATCCCTGAAGTCCAGCGACTACGTGCTCAAGGGCGCAGTAGTCACGGCTTTGGGCATCAAGCGCAGCGCCAAGTCGCTGGGCTATTCGGCCACGGACATCAAGGCCAAGGACATCACGGAGGCCCGCACCACCGATATCATGCAGAGCCTGCAGGGTAAGGTGGCCGGCGTGACCATCTCGTCACAGACGGGCGACCCGGGCGCCTCCAACAAGGTCATCATCCGCGGCTTCGCCTCCCTCTCGGGCAACAACCAGCCTCTCTACGTGATAGACGGTGTGCCTATGGACAACAGCGTGGTGCGCTCCGCTGATGAGCTCAATCACCAGTATGACTTCGGTAACGGTACCAATGCCGTCAACCCCGACGACGTGGAGGATATGACCATCCTTAAGGGTGCAGCAGCTACGGCCCTCTACGGCAGTCGCGCCGCCAACGGTGTCATCATGATTACCACCAAGAAGGGTAAGAAGCGCGAGAGAGGCATGGGCATCACCTACAACGGCGGCATCCAGTTTGCCACCGTGGCACGCCTCCCGCAGATGCAGAATACGTTCGGCCAGGGCTACGGCGGCGAGCAGGTACCCATCGAGAACGGCAGCTGGGGCGCGCGTCTGGACGGCGCAGAGCGCGTCTGGGGCCGCGTGTACGACAACTCACAGAAAGCTAAGAGCTACAAGGCCATCAAGAACAACATACGCGACTTCTTCGACACGGGCGTGACCTACAACAACAGCATCGCCTTCGACGGCGCCAGCGACAAGGGCAACTACTATGTATCTCTCTCCAACGTCAACGCCAACGGTGTTTACCCCACACGTGCGGACGCATACAATAAGTACACCTTCGCCACCAATCTCAACTACAACGCCACCCGCAAGCTCTCCTTCAGCTCTACGGTCAACTTCTCATATCAGAAGCAGAACTTCGTGTCCACGGGTCAGAAGCTCAGTCCTTTGTTCTCTCTCTACAATGTGCCGCGCGATATCAGCATCACGAGCATGAAGGACCTCAATGACCCCTTCAACACGCCGGGCTATTACTACACCCCCTACAACGCCACCAACCCCTACTACATCCTCAAGAACTACGAGGACCGTGCAGAGACCTACAAGACGTGGGGCAAGTTCCAGGCCGACTATAAAATACTCGACTTCCTCAAGTTCACCTACCGCATAGGTCTCGACTACACGTCTATGAAGACCCGCGACGGTATCCCCAACCTCAGCTCGCTCTTTGCCGGCACGCCCAACTGGACGGACAACGCCGAAGTAGGCCAGCAGACGGGCTGGGTGTACACCCTCGACCGCACCAACCGCGAGATAGACCAGGACTTTATGCTCAACTTCTCCAAGCCCATCACCGATGACATCAATCTCAACGCCATTGCGGGCTTCAACACCAACGAGCTGCGCCGCACCGCAGCCTCGCAGGAGAATACGGGCCTCGACGTACCGACATGGTTCAACACCACCAACTCGGGTAAGACGCCTACCATCGTAGACCGCTTCTACAAGCGCCGCCTCACGGGCCTCTACGGCCAGGTGGACGCCTCCTGGAAGGACATGGTATTCGTGACCGTTACGGGCCGTAATGACTGGTCCTCCACACTGCCCAAGGACAACCGCTCCTACTTCTACCCGGGCGTGACCGCAGGCTTCGTATTCTCGGAGCTGCTGCCCAAGGACGTGCGCGAGTATATCTCCTTCGGCAAGGTAAGAGCCGCATGGGGTAAGACGGGCCGCGACGCCGATTGGTACATGACCGGCACGCCGTTCGCCGTGGCAGATGCAGACATGGGCTTCGGCGAGCTCAAGTTCCCGCTCGGCGGCATCAATGCCTTCACTCTCGACAACACCATGGGCAACAACAACCTCAAGCCCGAGATGAACACGGAGACTGAGCTCGGCCTCAACATGGCCTTCTTCCACAACCGCCTCTCATTCGACATAGCTTATTACAACCGCGTCAACAAAAATCAGGTGCTCTCCATGAACCTCGACCGCGCTACGGGCTTCGGCTGGCGCAACGTCAACCTCGGCAAGATACGCAACCGCGGTGTGGAAATCCTCATACAGGGCACGCCCGTCAAGACACGCGACTGGAAGTGGGACCTCTCGTGGAACTTTACCCACAACGCCAGCAAGGTCATCAGCCTGCCCTCTGAGATCGGTAACGAATCACTTATTTTCGGCTTCAGCGGCGGCACCTCGCTCTACGCCATCGTAGGCAAGCCGCTCGGTACGTACCGCGCTACGGTCTTTGAGCACGATCCCGAGGGCCACATCGTAGTAAGCGCCAACAACGGTCTGCCCGTCAAGGAGTCGAAGCTGAAAGAAATGGGCGACATGAACAACAAGTATGTCATGGGCTTCGGTACCACGCTCACATGGAAAGACTTCTCGCTGACGGCCAACATGGAGGTACGCCACGGCGGCAAGATGTACTGCCGCACCAAGGGTACGACCTTCTTCACCGGTATCGCCAAGCAGACAGTCTACAACGACCGCAACCCGTTCATCATCCCGGGCTCCGTAAACAAGGTGACCGATGCAGCGGGCAACGTAAGCTACGTGGAGAACACCACGCCTCTCAACTACACCTACATCCAGACCTACTGGGCAGACCAATATGACACGGACGGCTCCGACCTCGTCAGCCGCTCCTTCGTGAAGCTGCGCGACGTAGTGCTCACCTGGAACGTACCCGCCAAGTGGATTAACAAGACATTCCTCACCGGCGCCTCTCTCTCGGTATTCGGTCGCAACCTCCTCATGTGGACACCCGACAGCAATACATTCGTAGATCCGGAAGCTACCTCGTTCGGTAACGACCTCGAAAGCCAGTTCGGCGAGTACGGAGCCAACCCCTCCACCCGCACTTTCGGATTTAATGTCAAGCTCAGCTTCTAATAAAAGAACATTTGCAGCATGAAAAAGATATTATTATTGACAAGCGTAGTGCTCGCCGTGCTCTCGGGCTGCGGCAGCCTCGACATCAACGAAGACCCCAACCACCCGGGCGACAGCAATGTATCGGCCGACATCGTCATGCCTTCGGCACAGACTTACATAGCCGGCACATACGGCGACCTGTTCTACAACCTGGGCGGATTCTTCGTGCAGTATTTTGACCAGAACCCCACGGCCAACCAGTACAACAATCTCACCTGGTACAACATCACTCCGGACGAAAACTTGACGGACCGGATATACGCCAACTACTACTCGGGCGGCCTGATGGACATCAAGAAGGTGCAGGAAAAGACCAAGAACACGGCCGACATCTATGCCGCCGAGGTGATGAGGGTATTCGCCTTCCAGACGCTGGTAGACCTCACGGGCGAGACACCCTACTCCGAGGCTCTGCAGGGCTCTGCCAAGCAGATGCCCAAGTACGACGACGGCAAGGACATCTATCTCGGCCTGCTCCGCGAGCTCGACTCCGTGGAGGCTAAGATCAATCCCGAGGAAGCCATGGAGTGCAAGGATCTCATCACCGGCACCTCCGCCGGCTCATGGAAGGGTGACGTCTCCAAGTGGAAAGGCTTTGCCAACGCCCTGCGCCTGCGCATGTACCTGCGCCTCATACAGGGCGGAGTAGACGCTGCCTCCTACACCGAGAAGGCCAAGACCCTCGTGCAGAGCGGCGCTTTCTTCAGCGGCAACATCGAGTATAATCCCGAGTTCAAGGACGAGAAGGACAAGAGCAACCCATGGTATGAGACCAACAAGAGACAGCTTGCGCCCAACCACGTTGCCGCCATGCCCATCATCTCTTATATGACCGGCACCAATGACCCGCGTATCTCCTACAGCTTTGAGATGGCTACCATGGGTGACAACGCAGGCAAGTATGCGGGCCTCCTCCCGGGTACCCACGCCGAGAAGGGCTTCACCTACGACAACATCGGCTATTTCAGCGCCCTCAAGTACTATGTCACCAAGCCTGTAGAGCTCTTCACGCAGGCCGAGCTGCAGTTCCTCAAGGCCGAGGTATATGCCAAGTACCTCTCCGATGACGCCTCCGCCAAGGCTGCCTACGAGGCCGGTGTAAAGGCCGACTTCAGCACCCGCGGCTACAAAGAGGCCGATGCCGATGCATTCCTCGCCCAGAGCGCTACTTCCTGGGACGCCCAGGGCTCTACCGACGCCAAGCTCCACCTGCTCTACATGCAGAAGTGGGTAGCCCTGCTCTACATGGATCCCTTTGAGGCATGGAGCGAGCAGCGCCGCACTAATGTGCCCGAGTGGAACAAGACCGACGCCAGAGGCATCGCCGCCGACGCCACTACCTATACGGCCGGCAACCTCATCTATCCCTACCGCAACGATTTGGGCAAGGACGTGGCTCCCGTGCGTCTCTTCTATTGCACTGCCAGTATCAACGTCAATAAGAACGCTCCCAAGCAGCCCGCTCTCACCGTTCCCGTATTCTGGGATAAATAATGTAACATCATAACAGACAAATGAGACATACAGATATGAAAAAGATATTCGGATTACTCGTCCTCGCGCTCACTCTCACAGGACTCTCCTCCTGCGACTACGACGGAGACGACGACTCTTATGTCACCCACTACGTCACCTTTGAGCTCAACCAGGGCAGCAAGTACCTCGTCCCCGTGGGCAGCACCTACAAAGACCCGGGCTTCAAGGCTACCGAGGGCAGCGAAGATGTAAGCTCCAAGGTCTCCGTAGGCGGAGACGAGGTAGACGCCAACAGCGTAGGCGTGTACAATGTCACCTACTCGGCCGTGAACAAGGACGGCTACAGCGCATCGGCCACACGCCAGGTAGTAGTCTACGATCCCAGCATCACCACCGACATCTCGGGCGACTATGTTACCGGCGCCGGCAGCAACCGCACCACAGGATCGGTAGTGCCCATCACCGGCTATAAAGTGACGATCACCAAGATAGCCGACGGCCTCTTCTACATCAGCGACCTTTTCGGAGGATTCTACGATCAGTACAAGGGCTATGGTTCCAGCTACGCCATGACCGCTTACCTCAAGCTCAACGCCGACAACACCATTTCGCTCATCTCGAGCCACATCAACGGCTGGGGTGACTCGGTGGACGACTTGACCGACTGCAAGTACGACCCGCAGACAGGCAAAATCACCTACTCCACGGGCTATGCATCCGCTATGACGTTCAACATAGTTCTTGAGAAATAAACAACTCTAAATGAAATCACGAATCATGAAGAAATATCTATTATTACTGGCTACTCTCTTCGTAGCAGGATTCATGGCCTCTTGCGACAGCGACCCCAGCGACAGCGGCATCGACGCCGGCGGCACGGCCGTCAAGAAGATGTGCGGCGCGTGGAAAGTGTCCGTATATGCCTGCAAGGCCCCGGGCGATGAGAAAGACATCGACTCCTGGAAATGGGAACTTCTCGGCCCCTTTGGCAGCGACCTGCAAACCTGTAACACTTCAGCCAATACCAAGGATAGTATGTGGGTGGACGACCAGGGTGAGACTAACCTCGGCGACGGTAACGACTACTC
>OMUV01000192.1 GCA_900314335.1 uncultured Prevotellaceae bacterium
ACGACATGCGCTATCGGAAAAGGCTTGCCGCATGTCAGAAAATTCTGATGCGAACAGAAAAAATTCTGATGCGAACGGACGAGCAGTCTGTTGCGACAAGAAATAATTCTGTTGCGATCAAAAATAATCCTCATTAGACAAGAAAAATTTCCCGTGGGACGAGAGGAAATTCTACTACGAGATAAAAATTTTTATCTCGTAGTAGACGACTCGTTAACTCGTAGATAAAATAATTTATCTCGCAGTAGAATTTCCCCCGCTGCGAGACGCTGGATTTTAATTACTTAGAAAGGGTTATAAAAGGCTATTCCAAGGCGGTTTGAAATATTCGGAAAAGCCCGCTGCGGCACCGACGCGGAGGCTTGGGCGGCAGGGGGAATTATCCTCTGTCCTTCGCCACGCGGGCCAACACCTCTGTATAGTCCGGCTCTAAGGAGGCGGGCGAGGCCGTGCAGCGCGCTTCGTCGTGGGAGCGCAGGTAGAGAATCTTCTCCTCCAGAGCGCGGGCGTCGGCGAACATGGGGTCGTAGTTGTAATAGTCGCGGCAATAATTGAATGCGTCGGAGCTGAGGATCAGGGCGCGCTTGCCATTGGCCACACACTCATAGCTGACGCCGCTCACGCGGTAGCAGAAGGACGCGGGGTAGGCGATGAGGATGATGTCGGAGGTGAGGAAGAGCGCCTTGTATTCGTCGCCCTCCATGTAGCCTTTTATCTCCATGATGTTGGGGCAGGCGGAACCGAGCGCCGTGTCGGTGTGAAGCACGAGCAGGATGTTCTCCCTCATGAGGAAGTCGCAGAAGCCGCGGTCGCTCGTCAGGGAGCGAAAGAACTCGACGTTGGGGCTGGCCGAGGGATGGAAGATGACCATGGAGTAGCGGCTCTTGTCGAAGGGCAGGCGCTCCGCGGCGCGGTCCATCCGGTAGGGCTTTACGCAGCCGTGGGAGACGACCATCGTGCGGCTCAGGCCCGTGGCGAGGCATTTCCGGCGCATGTAATCGTTGAACACGAGGAAATAGTTGTGCCGGCCGATGAGCTTCATGAGGAGGCGCTTGGCGGTGATGCCCAGGGTGGTCACATTGCCGTGGCAGAAAAGCAGTTTGCGCCGGCAGAGCGGCACGAGCGACATCGTGACCTCGTCGAAGGTCGAGAAGACCACCGCGTCCCAGGCGCGGAAGTCGACATGGCGGCGTATGTAGAGCAGCGTGCGCAGGAAATAGATCCTGTTGAGCAGCGGAGAGGCGCCGGCGGGCGGATTGAGGCGCGCGGGGATGACGAGCTCGTAGTCCTGAGCGGGGAAGCCGAGCCGTGCGGCGAAGGCCTCATGCATCACAAGCTTTACCTCGGCCCCCGTGCGGCGGAGGGCATTAATCTGTATCTTGTCAAAGTTGACATGCCCGAAGAGGAAGATATAATCGATGTAAAGGATGCGTCTCATGGTTTATTTGTCGTCGTAGAAATGCCGGCTAAAGTAGATCAGCCGCTCGTTGTAATTCATGTGGGGGAAGAGAACATTCTCATACTTGAGCATCGAGCCCGTGGTGCTGACCTTGAGAATGCTGTAGGCAAAGAGGAAGATGACATAGAGCACCTTGTTGCCGTGATATCTGAAGCACTGTATCAGGTCGGGCCATATTATCCAGTAGGAGAAGGCGAACAGGCCCGAGATACGCATGCTGATGGTGCGAAATTCGCTGAGCGTCATGTTGAGGATCAGCAGGAGGAAGAGCGAGTTGATGAACACGTCGTTGCCCTTCCTCACATCGCGTAGGCGGTCGATGAACAGGAAGGTCATGATGCCGGAGAAGAGGCGCTCGAGGAAGCCAATGCTCAGGATGGCGCCCCCGACGTCGAAGGTAAGATACTCGTCGATCTTCTGCTTGAACGACGGGCTGATGATGCCGGCGATGAGCGAGACGGTAGACTTGACCACCGGGATCTTGAAGACGTAGACGACGCACGCGGCGAAGAACAGCCCCAGCAGCACCCACTTGTTGATCTTGCGGTGGAGGAAGAAATAGAGCGGCAGGTAGAGGAGGCCGGAGGCGTGGAACGAAGCGCCCAGCAGGCACAGCAGGAAATAGGGCAACGGCTTGCGCTCTATGAGATAAGGCAGCGCGTTGGCAAAGAGCAGGATGGACACACTGTTGCGCATCGTGTCGATGACCATCGATGTGCCGTACATGGCCATGAACACCATGAGGCCTAAGGGGAGGGAGATGCTGAACTTCCGGAAGAAGCGGACGAGCAGGATGATGTCGATAACGGCGAACGTCAGGACGAAGGCCGGCCACGACGGGCAGATGCTGTGAAAGATGACGAAGAAGATGGTGTAGCCCGGTTCCCAGCGCCAGAAGCGCAGAGGCGTGGCGAAGAGGTAGGAGAGCTCGGGGCTGTGGGTGAACTCGGGGTAGTAGGACGACCAGTCGTAGCCCACGAAGCCGCGCAGGCCGAAGAAGAAGAGGAACACCAGGATGCATATGCCGTCGATGCGGAGCCGGATGGTCTCGTCGCTCTTGTAGTGGGCGACGAATGCCAGCGCGGCGTAGAACAGCACCATCACGACATATGGCAGCGAGACAGGCATTCCTTAGTGTTTAAGGCCCAGTTTCTTTCCCAGTCTTGTGCCGGCGAGAGGCGCACGCAGCAGGAGCACCCAGATGACGTCGGCCACAACGCCCAGCACCATGAAGCCCAGCACCATATAGTAGCGCGGTGTGCTCGAGGGCTCCATGGGCACCACGGCGCTCTGTATGACGGTAAAGGCGGGCGTGTTCTCCTGCACGCGGGCCGAGGCCTGCTGCACCTGCTGTGTGGTCTGCTGATAGATGTTGAAGCGGAGCTGCATCTCGTTCTCGAGGTCCTCCTGCGTGGTCTTGTAGCTCTCCAGCACGAGGTCCTGATTGGCGTCGGAATATCCGGCGTAGCGGCGTGTGGCCCTCACATAGTTGGCCTTGGCTTCGGCGCAGATCTTCCTGGCGTTCTCCAGGTCGATGCGGGCCTTGTGTGTGCGGTAGAAGGTGATGTACTCCTGCAGCCTCCTCTGTATCGTGTCGGCTATCTCGGCGGCGATGCAGGGGTCGGTGTCTATGGCTGAGATGGTGATGACATTGTTGAGCTTCTGCTGCTGGCAGGAGATGAGGCCGCGGATCGCATTGCAGACATCGCTCTGCTCCTTGGTGAGACGCCTGGGGTCGAGCTTAGCGTAGCCGTGAGCGACGTGTTTCTTCTTGCTGAAGGCCTTGATGAGCCAGTATTTGGGATAGTTCCAGAAGGGAGCCTTGGTGTCCTGCAGGAGATGGTTATAGTACGACTTGGTGTGCTGCCCGGTCTTGTCCGTGACGGGGATGTTGAAGAGCTTGACGATGAAGTCGGACGAGGCGAACACCTCGGGATAGATCTCGGGGTAGATGGCGTCGACCGAGTTGCCTCCGCTGCTCACATTCAGGCCCATCATGCCGGCGATGTCGCTGATGCTGGAGGACATACCCATGCTGCTCGCCTCGGGGGCCAGCCTGACCTCGGCCGTGTAGGTCTTCTGCTGATTGAGCGCGTAGACGACGCCGATTATAGCGAAGCAGACAACGAATCCGCAGAGCAGTTTCTTCTCGCTCCACACCTTCGCGGCCAGGCCCATGATGTCTATTTCCTTGAATATTGACTTATGCTCCATTTTCCTACTGTGGTATTTCTATGCAAATGTAACATTTGTAAATGTGATAAGGGGCGGTGAGCTCCACTTTTTTCACGTGAAGGGCTCGTTCCAGATGCAATGATAGTCCAGCCCCTCGCTGCGCCGGCCGATGGGGCGCGCCGGCACGCCGCCCACTATCGTATAGGGCGCCACGTCCTTGGTCACCACGGCCCCCGCGGCCACGGCGGCGCCCTCGCCAATGGTCACGCCCTTGAGGATTATCGCACCCGGGCCGATGAACACATAGTCGCCGATACTTACGGGCTCGTAGATGATGGTGAACTGCGGGCTGTGGAGGTCGTGGCTCGTGGAGAAGATCTTCACGCCGTGGGAGACGGACACGCTGTTGCCGATCGTCAGGCCGCCGCGCGCGTCGATGGTGCAGCCCCTGTTGATGTGGCTGTACTCCCCTACTCTCACCCTCCAGGCCGCCATGAAATAGGTGCGCTTCATGATGAATGTCCCGCGCCCTATCTTCGCGCCCACAAGCCTGAGATACCAGCGCCTCACCCGCCATGAGCCGACCGCGGGCAGCACGTCGTTGACCATCACCTCCGTGCCGAGGCCCTTGAGCGTGCGGTAGAAGGGCGGATGGTGGACGAACGCCAGGACGACGTCCTTGAGGAAGCGCATGAACTTGCCCGGGCGAAACCGATAGTCGGAGAAGACGAGGTAGTTGTACCACAGCATGCGGTAGCGCTGATTGGACATTCCCTCGTAGCGGTAGCATTCGATAACGGTGTCCACCTTGCGAAACCGGTAGCCCGCCTTGTAGACACGGTGGATCATATCGGTGTCGAGGGCGTAGGAGATGCGCCGTGCCTTGCTCAGGTCGTAGAGATACTTGCGCTGGACCGCGGTGCGAATGAGCGACGAGCCGTGGCGGTAGATGTTGGAATACTCGAGCGCGCTCACGTCATCGCCCGCCGGCATGAGGCGCCGCTCGTTGTTGCGCAGCTCGATGCTGTTGCCGTATATCACGTCCGCCTCGTCGGGGTTGATGAGGGTCATGGCCTTCTCCAGCGCGTCGTCCGCGGCAAAGAGGTCGCCGCTGTTGAGCACGATGATCCAGTCGCCGGTAGCCTTCATGATGCCCTTGTTCATCGCGTCGTAGAGGCCCTTGTCCGGCTCCGAGACGACATAGTCTATCCGGCCGGCATACTCGCGCACGATGTCCATCGTGCCGTCCGTGCTGCCTCCGTCTATGATGAAATATTCCTTGTTCTGCCATGTCTGCGCCAGAGCGCTCTCGATGGTGGCCCTGATCTCCGAAACATTATTGTAGACAACGGTCAGTATTGTTATCTTGTTATTCATCCTCTCTCTGTTTGTCCTCCAGACCGAAGGCGTGGCCCGCTACGGGCCGTAGCGCTGACAGAGGCGGATATTCGCCATGATCGAAGCGAAGGCTAAGGGTGTTTACAGGTATTATCCGGCGCATCTCTGTCATCGCGTGCTTCATTTTATCTTTTATAACGTCTTTTATACCTGCTTATTGTTACCCCGCCGCAAATATCCGCCCTCTCCCGGAGGAAATGACAGGGCTTCTGAAAAGGATAATGCGCCCCGCATTCCTGCCTCTTCTGCCTGGCCGCGGCCGCGTCTCCGGGGGAAGTGCCCCGGCGGCCCGATGCGTGTTGGGTAAGCCTGGATTCTGATGCAAAATTAGTCATTTCCCGCCTATTCATATATAATGAGGTAGCGGAATATGACTTCCGTCGCGTCGCGACCTCCGCGGCGGCACAGCGTGCGGCGGCCCGGCGGACATCATGAGGGCGCAATGCATTCCTGGCCGCGGACTCCCGGCCGCAGCTAAGGCTTCTGTGAAAAATAAATGTTATATTTGCCGTGACTAATCAGAACATCATCATGAACGGAGTATTCATCGCTCTTCTCGTCCCCTTTCTCGGCACAATGCTGGGCTCTGCGTTCGTCTTTTTCATGCGCCACGAGATGTCCCCGCGGCTGCAGAACCTGCTGCTCGGCTTTGCCTCGGGCGTCATGGTGGCCGCCTCGGTGTGGTCGCTGCTCATCCCCTGCATGGAGATGAATGCGGGCGCGGGCAAATGGAGCGTGCTGCCCGCCGCGGGCGGTTTCCTGCTCGGCATATTCTTCCTGCTACTCATCGACACCCTCACGCCCCACCTGCACATCGACTCGGCCAAGCCCGAGGGCGTCCGGTCGCACCTCTCGCGCACCGCCATGCTCTCGCTGGCCGTCACGATACACAACTTTCCCGAGGGAATGGCCGTCGGAGTCGTCATCGCCGGAGCGCTCGAGGGCAGCAGCTACATCTCGCAGGCCGGTGTACTGGCCATGTCGCTCGGCATAGCCATCCAGAACATCCCCGAGGGCGCCATCATCTCCATGCCCATGAAGGCCGCAGGAGGCAGCAAACTGAAGTCGTTCGCGATGGGCACGCTCAGCGGCGCGGTGGAACCGATAGGCGGCCTGCTCGTGATACTGCTCACCTCAATGCTCACGCCGATACTCCCCTACATGCTCTCGTTCGCCGCCGGCGCCATGCTCTACGTGGTGATCGAGGAACTGATACCGGAAGCCTCGCGCGGCGAGCACACCAACCTCTCAACCATCGGCTTTGCCGTGGGCTTTGTGCTTATGATGGTGCTCGACGTGGTGCTCGGCTGAACCCGCCCGCTTCTGCCCCGCCGCCTGTGGGATCTTTTCGCAGAAATTCATATATCGGGGAGCGACGTGTGAGCACATCTGAAAAAATGTTCCGCAAAACACGAAAACTACATAGGACTTGAGGAAAAACACATTTGAGATGTTTTAAATTATCTCAAACATAATTTTGGCCCTGTTGGGGGCTCTGATTTTTAGGAAGTTACAAAGGTGGAAAAATTGGCTTTACGTCGTCAGCAAAGCCGCACGAAGAATCCGTCGGACGTGCGTCAAATATACCCGCTCCCCTCCGGACGTGACGACCTCGGCGCATCGGAAAATCTGCCCGCATGTCAGAAAATTCTGATGCGAACAGAAAAATTTCTTAAGGGAACAGACTTCGGGCCTGATGCGACCGGAAAGAATTCTCGTCGGAGATAAATAAATTGTTGTTCTGTTGATTGGGTTGCCATATTGTTTTTTTGTTTGGTCACCCGTTAGACGCATGCTCCTGCCGGAAAACTACAAGAAACGGCAGGAAATTTGGAAAAGACTTCTCCCGCCCCGCCGGCGAAAGGTGCGGGACAGGAGAAGACGGTGGTTATGCCCCGATAAAGCGGAGGAAGAGGTCGGCCTGCTGTGCGAGCTGGCTCTTCTGCGCGGGCGTAAGGATCATGCGGCCCTCGGTCCAGGCCTCGAGATTGAGCGCGATGCCTGTCTGGCCATCGACCATCACATTGGCCCCCAGTGTCGTGAGGAGCTCGGTGAGCTTCCGGCGGCAGTCGGCCGTCGCGCCTTTGCCGCCCGCTCCCGTGAGGGTGAACTTCCGGCCGGCGAGCACCGTGGGCGCCGTGCGGTCGGCGGGGTCTACGGGGCGCGAGAGCCAGTCGATGATGTTCTTCACGTGGCCGGGGTAGGAATAGTTGTATTCCGGCGAGAATATCCACACGCCATCGGCCTCGCCCACGGCGCGCCGCATGTCGGCCACGGCCTTCGGAGCCGGGTATTCGATGTCCTGGTTGATGAGCGGCAGCGAGGAGTAGTCCAGCTCCGTCACTTCGGCCTTGCCCGCAAGCAGGCTTTTGACCATCTCGCTGACCTCGCGGTTGAAGCTCTGCCTGCGCAGAGATCCGATGATAAACAGTATCTTCTTCATATTAGTAGTGTGTTAGATTGAAATGTCATATATGCCCTTCCGGAACGCTCCTTTGTCTCTCAGCCGGCCGATTTATTTCTGCAAGTTCAGCCGGTAGACGCCGCCCTTCATAGTGGGGAAGGTGATGCGGTCGTCGCCGGAGCGGCTGACGGCCCTGAGGACGGCCTTGTCGCCGCTCAGCCTGTAGAGCCGCGCTATGCCGGGGTAGCTGACGGTGCAGCGCTGGCCGCTCCCTGAGCGGATGACGATGCCGGTGGCGCGGCCGCCACTCCAGGCGATGTCGACGGTAAAGTTGCCCACGGCTTTGAGGCCCGTGACCTCGCCGTCGCGCCAGTAGTCGGCCGGCAGGGCGGGGAGAATCTCGAGCACACCGAAACGGCTCTGCAGCAGCATCTCGGCCACGCCGGCGGTGAAACCGAAGTTGCCGTCTATCTGGAAGGGGGCGTGGGCGTCCCACAGGTTCTCGTAGATGCCGCCCTTGGTCTGGTCGATGTCGGTGGAGGTGGAGAGGCGCAGGGCCCTCACGATGAGCGAATGGCAGAAGGGGGCGAGGCGGGCGCGGGCGCCGAGATTGATGCGGTGGCCGAGCGACCAGCCCGTGGCGTTCTCGAATGTGCGCGCCTGAAGGCTGTTGGCCGCAGCCATGAAGATGCTGTCGTTAACGCCCAGCCCTATCTCGCTGCCGGGGTAGAGGCCCATGAGATGGGAGAGGTGGCGATGCGCTCTCCAGTCGTAGCCGAACTGGGAGGTGTACTTCCATTCCCTGAGATACAGCCGGCCGTCGTGCGTCTCCGTATGGCAGCCGTCGTCGAGAGAGCGGAAGCGCGAGGAGAGCAGGTCGAGGAACGCCGCGTCATGCTCGCCGGCCGGCGAGGCAGCCTCGAGACAGTCGTGGAACAGCTGCCAGACGAGCTGCTGACTGTGGGCCGTGGCGTTCTCGTCCGGTCCGTGCTCCGGCGACCACTCGTCGGGGCATTCCCATGTGCCGTCGGCGGCTTTCTTAAGGCGCGCGAGCCAGTACTCCGCGCAGCTGCGCATCGCCGGCCACGCCGTGGTGCGCAGGTAGGCGGTGTCGAGGGTGTACCGGAAGTGCTGCCAGAGGTGCTGGCAATACCAGGCGTTGGCGATGGTATAGTTCTGCTTGAACACCGTGCCCGAGCCGTAGATATTGTTCTCGGTGGTGATGGCCCAGCCTTTGTCGACGCCGGCTATGTCGCGGGCGTTGCGGCGCCACTGCGGCTGGATGCAGGCCTCGCGATGGATGTAGTCGAGGAATGTGAGGTGAAGCTCGGAGAGATTGGTCGGTTCGGCGGGCCAGTAGTTCATCTCGACATTAATATTAGAATGTATGTCGCTGTGCCAGGCCGCGTCGTTGGTGTTGTTCCAGATGCCCTGCAGATTGGCGGGCAGGGAGACACCGCGGGCCGAGGAGATGAGCAGGTAGCGGCCGTAGCTGAAGTAGAGCTCCTCGAGATAGCGCCAGGAGAGCGGGTCGGCGGCGTAGCGGGATATGAGTTCGGGCGTGGTGATGTCGGGCGCGGTGGGCGCCAGGCGGAGGCTGCAGCGGTCGTAGAGCCGCTTATAGTCGGCCATGTGCGCTGTGAGCAGGCGTTTGTAGCCCTGCGCGGCGGCGCGGTCGAGGATGCGTGTCGTGCGCTCCGCGATCGGAGCCGACGGGTCGCTGTACTGGGGCCTGAGAGGCAAGAAGTCGGTGATGGGATGCAGGCAGACGATCATCTCCCGGGCATCGGCGACCCTGATCTCTCCGCCCGTGGAGGTCATTGTGCCGCCCTTCTGCGAGACACGGGCTGCGGCGTAGTAGCGGAGCGGGGCGACGGGCGCATTGTCATCGCCATAGCGCCGGGCCTCGCCGCTAAAGAAGAGCGTACTCCCCTTCCCGTCCACCTCGCCGGCCTTGCCCTGACCGCTGCGGAGCGACAGGACACAGTTGATGGCGCCCCTGCGCGACGCCCTGTAGCGGATGACGATGACGCTGTCGGGGTTGGAGGCAAAGTAGGTGCGCTCGAAGGCCGTGCCGCCGGCTGTGAACCGTACGCTCGCCACAGCATCGTCGATGTTGAGGCTCCGGCTGTAGCCGCTCACCTGCCCGGGGAGAACGCTGCGGATGGTGAGATTGCCGAAGTTGAGGTAGCGGCCGTAGTCGTCCGTGCTCGTGATGCTGCCGAGCTTTCCGTCCCAGAGCGTCTTGTCGTTGAACTGGATGTCGTCCGTCTCCACGCCGCCCATGATCGTAGCGCCGCTCTGCCCGTCGCCTATCGGCAGGCACGAGGTCATCCACTCCCTGGCCGGCGACGTATAGCGGAGCACATGGCGCCCGCCATCGGCGCGCGCACTGCCCTCTCCCGCGGCCGACAAGGCGGGGAGCAAGAACATGAGAGCCAGAGCGGCCCTGCCTGTTACCTTAGAAATGTATGTCATATCCTGATGAAATATCTTCTACTTATATTTGCCGCAGCAGAAAGCTGCCAATTTGCTTGCAAATATATTATTTATTTTACATTTTCACTCTTTCCGGGCGCCTTAATGCCATTATAGCCCTGCCGGGCGACAGCGGGCCGGATAATTTGTTGTATATTGCTGCCGCGAAACAAGATACTATAAACACCGACAGCAATATGTGGAAATTATACGCGTTCCTCTCGGCCTTCTTCGCGGCCCTCACGGCCATCTTCGCCAAGGTCGGCGTCAAGGACATCAACTCCAACCTCGCCACAGCCATCCGCACCACGGTTATCCTCTTTATCACGTGGGGAATAGTCTTTTTCGGCTCCCACCTCTCTGAGATCAAACTGGTCAGCCGGCACACCTGGCTGTTCCTCATCCTCTCGGGCATGATGACGGGCCTCTCGTGGCTGTTCTACTTCAAGGCCATCCAGCTGGGCGATGTCTCGCGCGTGGCTTCCATTGACAAGCTCAGCGTGGTCATCACCATTATCCTCGCCTTCATCTTCCTTCACGAGCAGGTGAGCCTCAAGGTGGTCATCGGTGGCGCGCTCATCGCTGCGGGCAGCATCATGATGATCATCAAGTAAGCCGCCCTTTCCGCCCTCGCCGCGGCTCAGGCGTCGTAGTCTATCGTGTCGTCGTCCTTGTCCCTGTAGACGCCCGTCCTGACAAGCCGCGCCGGAGAGCCGGCTATCATGGACGCCCCGGGGATGTCGTAAGGCCCGGAGGTCATCGAGTGGGACGCCACTATCGTGCGCGGGGGAAGCACCGTGTTCTTGAGCACCGTGCTGCGCAGGGCAAACCAGCACTCGTCGCCTATCTCGATGGGGCCGAAGGGGCGCACCCCGGCGCTGCCGTCCGTGTGCTTCGTCTTGTGATAGTCCGTGTCGAGGAACATGCACTCCCAGCCGCACAGCACATCCCTGCCGAAGGTCATCCTGCAGCAGCAGACAAGCTTCAGAGCGGCCGTCGCCATAAAGTTGTCCCCCAGCGTCACGCTTCCCGTGTCCGCGATGGACAGGTATGAGTCGTTGCCGATGGTGCAGCGGCCGCGGAACGTGAGCCTGCCGCCTATCTCGAGCGCTATGCCGCTATTGGGATAGATGCCGACGTCGTTGGTGCCCAGCCTCACCATGCCGGTCCTCACGGGCCCCTCGATGCTGACCTGCCCATCAAGCCTGCGGAAATGAGGCTTGTAGAGCAGCACCGGCAGGTGGATGGCCTGGCGGAATGGAAGGTAATGAAAGTTGAAGTAGATGGTCTGAGGCAAGCTCCTCAGGCACCATCCGTATCGTCTGTACAGTTTCTTCAGGGACATAAGAGATAAAGGTTTTGGTAAATCCCGCTTCGCCGCCGTGGCAGCCGCCTGACCGGTTCTCGGGCTGCGGAGAAGCAGCCCTGCGCGTCCATCAGGCCTTCGCTTCGCGGCGCGTTCAGTCTGCGCTCCGGCGGAGAATAAGGCGAAAGTACAAATAAATCACGAGAATAGCGCCAAAACCTGCATGAATTCGCCCGCCCATCCTTCGCGGCGCGGCCTCAGGCCTGCGCGGAGAAGCGCGCAGCCTCCCAGCCTATCATAGCCGCCTTGCGCTCCGGCCGCCAGTGGTACTGCCCGAAACTGCCCGTAGAGCGGATGACCCTGTGGCACGGGATAAGCACGGCGACAGGATTGTCGGCCACGGCGGAGCCCACAGCGCGCGACGCGTTGGCATTGCCTATCGACTCGGCCAGGCGGTGGTAGGTGGTGAGATGGCCTGCGGGCACCCTGACGAGCGACTCCCACACCTTGATCTGAAACCTGGTGCCCTTCAGATGCAGCTTCACCTCGTGGACGTCGCTCCAGTTGAGCCGGAACACATTGGCCGCATTCTGATTGTGCTCGTCCTCCTGCTCTGTGACCGAGGCGAAGGGGAAGGCGTTCCTCAGGCGCTGCACGGCATCCTCCCTGCCCTCGTCGGCAAAGGCGATGTAGCTGACCCCTCTGGAGGTGGAGGCGATGATGACCTCGCCGAACGGCGAGGGCGAGAACAAGTAGTGCATGGCAAGCCTTGTGCCGCCGCTCTGATACTCGCCCGGCGTCATGCCCTCGATGTGGATGAACAGATCGTAGAGCCTGCTTGTGCTCGAAAGCCCCACCTCGTCCGTGGCCTCCAGCAGCGACGGGCGCTCCTCCCGCAGTATCCGCTTGGCGTAGCCGACATTGAGATACTCGAGAAACTGCTTCGGGCTGATGCCGGCCCAGGCCGTGAACATCCGCTGAAAGTGGTACGGGCTGAGGCACACATGCGACGCCACCTCCTCGAGCGAGGGCTGGCTCTTGCGGTTGGCCTCGATATAACGTATGGCTTCCTCAATGCGGGCGTAATTGTAATCTGTCTCCATTTTGTCTCTGTCTTTTCAAGCAGCAAAATTACTACGTTCACCTCAATCGGGAAAGCCGTTTCTTGCTCAGTTATAAATATTGCTGTCCGGTATAATGTTCGTGAAGGGAAAATTCTGCTCGCAGATAAAATAATTTATCTCGCAGTAGAATTACGCCAGCTCGGAGAGGCAGAAAATCACATAGTTGAAAAGGAGTGTTCTGAGCGGGAAATAACTGGGAGGGCCGCGCATTATTTAGAAGGACTCCTCATTATATAAGTCCTCATACCTCTGCCCCGATGATATATATTCGCAATCCGAAACCATTGCGCTTTTCGCCCTTATTTGAAAAGTCACTCCCCCACTTCTCAAAAAACCTTCCGCATAACTCAAAAACTACATAGGACATGAGGAAAAACACATTTGAGACGTTTTCACTTATCTCAAACATAATTTTGGCCTTCTGGAGACACTGAAAATCATACAGTTACAAAGGGCCAAAAACTGCCCTCAGGAGGCGCCGGGAGTGCGGGCGTGAAACAGCCGGGAGGACCGCTGCACAGCCATTGCCCACGACCTCCACCTCAGCGGCGCTGCTTACCCTCGCGCGCAGAGAGGCGGCGGCATTCGGTCGGTGGGAGATGTATTTGTTACGGATTGCCATGTAGAATATCTCGGAGGCCTGAATAATCTCCGCGGGCGGAGGCCTGCCTTCCTGCGGAGCTACCCGGCGGATGCGGACACGAAAAACCCCGCGCCTGCAGCCCGAAGCCGCAGTCACGGGGTAATCATATGCCATCTGTGATGAAGCGCTATTTACTCGCGCGTAGCCAGTTTGTCATCTATCAGAGCCACAGCGTGATCGTCGCGATGCAGGAACAGGTTGAGAATGTCGAGAGCCGTCTGCTCCTCCTGTACCTGCTCGTCGATGTAGCGGTCTATGAAGTTGATGCTGGCGCGATCCTTCTCGGCGTCGGCCACGTCGGCAAGCTTGTTGATGAGCTCCGTCACCTGCTGCTCATGCTTGTATGTAGCCTCGAAGACAGCCTTCGGGTCGCTCCACTCCGTGGGCACAGCCTTGATGGCGCCTACGTTGGGATGGCCGCCGCGGTTGAGCACGAACTCGGCCATATCCATGGCGTGGCCCGTCTCCTCGGCCGACTGCTTGTACATCCAGTGGGCAAAGCCCTTCCAGCCTTCTTTCCTGAACCAGAAAGCCATCTGGAGATAAAGGTTGGCCGACCACATC
Source organism: uncultured Prevotellaceae bacterium (assembly GCA_900314335.1). Lineage (GTDB taxonomy): Bacteria > Bacteroidota > Bacteroidia > Bacteroidales > Bacteroidaceae > UBA6398. The sequence goes on from OMUV01000192.1 coordinate 13,552, forward strand.
TCCCAGTTGATCTGCTCATCAAAGGCTTCCTGCATTTTCTTACTAATCTGCATAATTCTGATAATTTATTTGGTTATACGATGTTGTTTCTATTCGTTTCCGCCGCTCCCGAACAGCTTCCGCCGCTCTCGAACGATCTCCGCCGCTCCCGGATGAGCCTTCAGAGCGCTATTCCTGCTCCCTTGGCCCGCATGCCACACATATATTATATATGCGTATCCATTGTGGCGATGCGCCATATTGACGCCCGATGATAAATAAGAAAAAAACTGTGCCAAACTGGGCCTCATGTGCCGCTTTTTGCGCTATTTCTCCATCTTTTTTACAGAAAATAATCTCATGGAGCCTCTTGGTTCGTCTCATGGTGCGTCTTGTGGCATCCCTTTAAGGCGCATCTTATGTCGTATCGTGGTGCATCGGGGTGCGTCTCTTGGCACATCGGGATGCATCTTGGGCAACTCATGGCACATCTTATGGTTCATCTTAGGCGTTGCGTTCACATTTCCGGCCGCGCATTCAGCGGTGAGGATGACACATTGTTTTCGTCATTGTTTTCGTGGTAAAGTTATATATTTTCCTGATAATGGCAAAATGCCCGCGCGCCAATCCCTGCCTCCAGGCGGAAATCCCAATACGAACCCAATTATTTAGCCCGACAAGCGCAGGAGATACACTAAAACGACAAGCATGCCGTTATGATGATAAGAGCCGCATGATAAATGTACCGCTCATACTGAAGTTGCAGGCAAACTGGCAGGAGAATGCACACTAAGTTCGCTATCTGCCGTAAGACTGCAATTTTTTAGCACAATCGCTCTTTGACATATTGATACAATTTTGTAATTTTGCACCCGCTTACGGAGGTACAGTTTTTTGTTAAAATAGGTAGGTCATCGATGCTTCGAAGGGCTATTACCTACTGATATACAGAGTCTTCAAATTTTGACGGTCCGAGACCATATTCCACTACAACAAGGATTAAGAC
>OMUV01000061.1 GCA_900314335.1 uncultured Prevotellaceae bacterium
TCCTCGAAGTTGCGCAGCTCATCGCTGTCCACTTCTGTCTCCGCCTGCTTGATGGCCTCGGCCACCTTCGGGTTGCGGCGCACATAGACCTTCTTGGCATAGTCGGCACCGCTGGCAAAAGGTGGATCAATATAAACCAAGTCAACCTTGACGCCTTGGTCCTTCAGATAAGCGCAAGCTGAGAGGCACTCTCCACGAATGATCATGTTGTGGTCGGGATTGTCGCCCACGCTTTCCTTTTTCTCCATCTCATAGAGAGGCATGCCACGCTGGATGCGCTCTACCACCTTGTCGTTATCGCGATAACGCAGGATATGCTGGGTGCGCACAAAATTGTCGAGAAGGGCCTGACCTTCGAGGGTATTGGGATAATAGGGAATGTATTTTACAGCCATGATGGTTCTTGTTTATTTGAAAAATTGTTGTATCTTTTCTATGGTGAGCGTGTCCTGTTGCTCCTTTGAGAGCGTGTCCTCGATGTAGAGGAAGTCGAAGCGGGGATAGCCGTAATACGCATTGTTGAGACTGACGAACTTGCTCATGAACGCCTTTCGGTCGGCAAACTTTGCACTGAAACCCTCGCCTTTGGTCTCAATGATGAGCACCTTGCTGATGGATCCTTCATCGTTTCTCTGCAATATCAGGAAGTCGGGCACATACTTTCCGATATAGTGCCACGCCTTACCTACTTGTTTATAGCATCTGATTTTAAACTCCGTGAGCGTGTCGTCGCCGTTGAAATAGGCTTCCAACTTTTTCCCATTGATGATGGAGAGCAACGACTGGGAGAAATAGTCTATCTCCAGATTGCTGTCGAAATGATAGGGCAGATAGTGGTAGGTGTGATCGTTGATTTCCATTCCTGCCTGCTCATAGTTGTCGGGATTGTCCGTCAAAGTCTTAATGATGCCTTCTTGACCGGGCAGCGTCTTCAGCGTGTGGATGGTTGTAGCAATCTCTGGTTTAAGCCGCATGCCGCCTTTGTCGTCGGCCACAATCTGCAGCACCTCTTCTTGCGAGGGGTAATATTCGTCGGGGCGGCTCGTCTCTACTGTGGGGGCCAGCTTCTCCACATTCAGTATTTCAGCCTTCTGCGGGATGTTCTCTTCCTTCACCTCTATGGTGCGCTGGGGCGTGAAAGCCTTTCTGATGCGGGCACGAATCGCTTTTTGGTCGTACTTCCCGTCAAGAAATGTCTGGCCATCCTTAGCGTAAGTGATGCTCTTGAAGATGTCGTGCACGAGAGGGAGATAGGGAGCAGCTTCCTGTCGGGTCCACGTACCGAAACTTTCTTTCACGATGGTGTGTAGCCAGGAGTGGAAAGTAACGGGGAGGTCACTCTCCTCGTCTTCTACCGTCATCACCGCTTTATGTTGAAGTTCGCCCTTCAGATTCTCTTCTCTCACAAGCATCGATTTGGAATTGGATACCAGATCCTCTTTTTTCAGTTCGGCCGCTGTGTCCAACGCTGCGTCCAACACCAAAGTCTGATAGGTCACCTTCAATTGGATGAAGTCGATAGGTGGCACATGCAATTTCTCCATGCGTGAGAACTGCTTCAACGTAAAGAACTTGCTGCCTCCACCTTTGTTGATTTCATCTATCGATGTATGTTGTTGCTTCTTCAGCTCATTGTTGAGAGTCCTCCCGTTTTCATCGTTGAGCCAAATGAGCGCAGACTCCTGTTGATGTCGCACCACTTGACGCAGACAGCGGCAACTGGTCTGCAGCACCATATTCTTGGGGCAAGCACCTTTTTGCGGCAAAATAACACCCGTCAGACTTTTGCAATCCCAACCCTCCTTACCAATCTGAACCAACAGGATAATCTTGATAGGGGACAACTTTGTGTCGAGCGACTTAAAGGCAGCCTCTGCGCCGTCAGGAGCTGGATACAGCCTGTTGCCGTCATGATATTTCAGAATGACATCGGTGGGATTCATTCCGCGCTCGCTGACGATGTTGGCAACAAGCGGGAAGATATTGTTCTCTAAATTATCGATTTTCCCGCAATAGATAGCCAGCTTAGCGCAAGTGCCGTTGTCATAGACCTTATCGCCATAGCGGTCGAGAAACTCCGTGACGCCTTTGCGTACGATATCATCACAACCACCATCCGATACTTTGATGACAGGAGACTTTAGAAAATTGCCCACGCCATTAATCAATGGGTAATAATAAACCGCGTTAGCAAGATTCTTGTTCTGCAGAGACAGGCGTGGTGTCACTACTACCGAGTCAGCTGAGGCCAAATAGGGTGTACCTGAGAAACCCAGCACAGAGTTGAACGTTGCATTTTCTGTCCATTTGTTCACCACCTTACGAAGCTTGATGTCGCCGTCGGAAGCATGATGCACCTCATCGATAAAAATAGATAGATGAGGAATTTTGCCTATGATATTGCGAAGCTCATTGGAGACTCTCACCTCTTTCCATTCCTCCTCGGTGTAGAGAGTAGGGTCATTACCACGATCCTTTTCTAATTTGTCTAAAATCACTTTCTCCGCATTGGTCACTGCTACAAGACCTCGCAACGAATTCAAAGGCTGATGATTGTTTATCTTCTGTGCGTTGGGATTCCTGACTATATTGCTTTTACTGGCGGACTTTTGCTCGTCAAGCACCTCGAACTGTATCTCCCTTCTGATGTCAGACGCAGAAGGTTCGGGCAGCACCCATGTAGGGTCAAAATCCTGAATCTTCTTAATACTCGGCAGGATTGAAGACTTAAGTCCGGAGGGTGCTAACAGCATAAAGTTGTGAGCAAATGCGGGATTATCGGGCTCATTCATCGAAAAATACAAGTCCAGATAAATAAACGCAGCCATTAGAAAGGTCTTTCCTGCCCCCATTGGCAGACTGAATATATAATCGGGGTATTGTACACCATAGAAAATGTTGCGAAATACATTCTCATAGTCTATGTCATCCGGATATTCCTCAATTTCTTTCTTTAAGGAAGGAGCTACAAACTTGCCATCAGCATCCTTCAGACAAGCGTACTCGTAGAGAGTAGCAGCCGCTGTATCTGTCTCCAGTACCCGACGCGCTTTTACTGTAAGACTGACGTTATTGAGGTCGATAGTACGAAAATCCCCTTCTGAGAACAATTTCCACAAGGGCTTATTTACACAAGCTATTTTCAGAAACAAAAATGTCTTGATAGCTTCTATCTGCGCATCTCTCAGCATGCCACGGCCTTCCATATAGGCAATAAGCGGATTGACAGGACAATCTCCACTGCTTAACCATTCATCGCGTTTATGCTGGATAAGTTGATAAAACATACTTTATTCAATCAAAATATCTGCGAACTTACGGAAAATTTTACACACTGAGAAGCAATCCGTTTGAAACTTTTCTATCCCGGCATAGTTCAGAAACACTCTCAATCTAATAGGAATCTGAACCATCTCCCACGCAGCGTTAAATTTCGAGGCAGCTAATCATTTCTGCCTGATAGATGGATAAAGGAGAATGTTACCAGTAAGCCATATATATAAAATGAATCATTTCATAAAAGAGCATGAACTTCTTCTCTCCCTTCGCATAAAAATCCCAACGCGGGGAATGCGCATTTTCGCTCTTTCGGGTGAGGCCTTCCACACACATCATAAAAACCGTCCCGCACATTGCGTTTCCGTCTTTGCACACGCTTCCTGCACCCCGCCGCACAGTACGGACGCGGGCTTTCAGCGCTGTGCGCGGAGGCAATGCGAGGAGGAATGGATATCGGTAAAAAGAAATTATGGAGGGTGCGGAAATGGATTTCCCATAATCACAAGCGCGAGGAAATCTCCCCGATGCTGGGGCCGGCCGGGAAATATATGTAAATTTGCATTCAGGAGGCGGCCGCATCGCCTTCCCAAGCACGCCATGCAATAGATCATGCAATACGCAGAAGTCATAGTTCCCGCTCCGGTAAGGAGCCGTTTCACCTACGCCGTGGGGGCGGAGGAAGCGCCGCTTATGGCCGTGGGCAAGAGGGTGGTGGTCGAGTTCGGCCGCCGCAGGAAGTACGCCGCCATCGTGGTGCGCTACCCTGCCCCGCCGCCGGCGGCCGGCATAGAGGCGAAGCCCGTCATGGAGGTAGTGGACGAGCATCCGATCGTGACGCCCGCGCAGCTCAGGCTGTGGGAGTGGATGGCCGGCTACTACATGTGCAGCGAGGGCGAGGTGATGACCGCTGCGCTGCCCTCGGGCCTGAGGATGGAGAGCGAGAGCACGGTGAGCCTTGCCGCAGCGCCGGAGCCGGGGCAGAAGTTATCGGAGGCCGAGACGGAGATAGTAAAACTGCTCGCCACTTCCGGCCGCCAGACAGTGCGCGCCATCGAGGCCGCCACGGGCCGCCGCAATGTGATGGTCACACTGCGCGCCCTCTACGAGCGCCACATCGTGGCCATCGGCGATGTGATGCGCACGGGCTACAAACCGCTCACAGAGGGCTGCGTGCGCCTCACGGCGGAGTACCGGAGCGAGGAGCGCCTGCACAGCCTGCTCGACAGTCTGAAGAGCGCGCCGGCGCAGAGCCGCCTCATCATGGCCTACCTGGACCTCAGCGGTACGCCCGCCGCCCTCAGGCTTAAGAACAAGGGGCTATTGAAACGTGTGAGCCGCGCCCTTCTGATGCAGGAGAGCGGCGTGAGCGAGGGCGTGCTCTCGGCCCTCAGAGAGAAAGGCGTCATCGAGGTGTACCGCGACGATGTGTCGCGCCTGAAGAAGGGCGCCGCGGCCACATGCCCGCCGGGCTCGCTCTCCGCGGCCCAGAGGACGGCGCTCGACGGGATAGCATCGGAGTTCAGAAGTCACACCGTGTGTCTCCTGCACGGCGTCACCTCGAGCGGCAAGACCGAGATATACATCCACCTCATAGACCATGTGCTCCGTGAGGGCCGCAGTGTGCTCTACCTGCTGCCCGAGATAGCTCTTACCACACAGATCACCTCGCGCCTCAGGCTCCACTTCGGCGACAAGATGGGCATCTACCATTCGCGCCTCTCCGACAGCGAGCGGGTGGAGATCTGGCAGAAACAGCTCTCCGCCGATCCCTACCCGCTCATCGTAGGCGTTCGCAGTTCCGTCTTTCTGCCCCACGGAAGGCTGGGCCTGGTCATCGTGGACGAGGAGCACGAGCCATCGTACAAGCAGGAGGACCCCGCGCCGCGCTACAACGCCCGCGACACCGCCATCATGATGGCCGGCATGAGCGGCGCGCGCACACTCCTCGGGACGGCCACGCCGAGCCTGGAGAGCTATCACAACGCCCTGAGCGGCAAATACGGCCTCGTGACTCTGACGGAGAGATACGGCGACGTGCGGCTGCCCGAGATAAGGGTGGAGGATGTCAAGGAGCTCCGCCGCAGGAAGATCATGCGGGGCCACCTCTCGCCGGAGCTCATCGAGGAGACGAAGCGGGCCCTCGGCGCAGGCGAGCAGGTGATACTCTTCCAGAACCGCCGCGGGTACGCCTCGTATGTGGAGTGCAGCGACTGCGGATGGATACCGCAATGCGAGCGGTGCGACGTGTCGCTCACCTATCACAAGTCGAGCGGCCGCCTCGTGTGCCATTACTGCGGCGCGACATATCCCGTGCCGACGGTGTGCCCCAAGTGCGGCGGCTCTCACCTTCGCGAGCACGGCACAGGCACAGAGCGGATAGAGGAGGAGGTGCACCGCGCCTTCCCCGAGGCGCGTCTGCTGCGTCTGGACCTCGACACGACACGCCGCAAAGGTTCGCTCGACGAGATACTGTCGGCCTTCCGGCGCGGCGAGGCGGACATTCTCATCGGCACACAGATGGTGGCCAAGGGCCTGGACTTCGACCGCGTCAGGACGGTGGGCATCCTCGACGCCGACATGGAGGCGCGCCAGCCCGACTTCCGCGCCGCGGAGCGCGCCTTTCAGATGATGGAACAGGTGAGCGGCCGCGCAGGGCGCCGCAGCGACAGGGGCATCGTCATCCTGCAGACCGCCGAGCCCGACAGCCCCGTCATAGAGAAGGTCCGGGCGCACGACTACCGCGGATTTTACGACGCCGAGGCCGGGGAGCGCAAGCTGTTCGAGTTCCCGCCCTACCTCCGCCTCATCAACATATATGTGCGCAGCCGCTTCGCCAATCGCGCCGACGACGCCGCGAGAGCCCTCGCCGAGACGCTGGACATAAGTTTCGCCGGGAGTCTGCTCGGCCCGGCAGCCCCGCCGGTGTCGAGGGTCAAGTACGAGTACATCCGCCGCATCATGCTCAAGGTGCGCCCGGGCACTTCCCTCGCCAGGGTGAGGCAAATCCTCCGCCTCGCCGCCGCCGGCGTGGAGAAGGAGATGCGGGTCAGCGTTTACTTCGACGTCGATCCGATGTAAGCCTACGTCTCGGGCGCATGCCGATGAGGCAGCGGGCGGGAGCAGCTATTTCTCGCGCAATTTAGATAAATTCTAATCGCGAATTGATTAGGCTAATCAACTATTCGCGCATTATCTCGCGCCTTTGCTTATGCGGCGGCTGGCGGCCGTTGAGGGCAACGGCCCTCCCAGCCAGCTTCGCCCCAAGCCGCATCGCACTTTTCGAACTCCCGGCCTGAGTTCGCGCAAAACGATACCAGCTTTCTCGCATAGAAGTCATCAATCTCCGGCCACACTGATATAACTTCGCCATCCGAAACAACCGCGCTTTTTCAGCTTATTGGAAAAGGTATTCCCCACATTTCCAAAAAACGTTCCGCTTATCTTAATACTCACATAGGACATGAGGGAAACTACATTTGAGATATTCCAAAACGTCTCAAACATAATTTTGGCCCTCTGGGAGCACTTATTTTCAGGTAGTTATGCGCACCTGAAAAACGGTTCAGAAATGGGTGCGCTATGCTTGCCGGTCAGTAATGAAACCGCATGCCGGGGCCCGTGCGCCATCCCGCCGTCCCGCCTCACATCACCGCGCAAGGGATAAGCGGGAGCGTGCACTGCTCGCTCCCGCCTGCCCCGTCCGGCGCCTCCGTGACGGCCAGAAGAATTGCAGCATGCCGGACACCACCTTGCGGACGCCGGCGAACGCCTTCGCAGCGGGCATCAGAAGAGCCTTTTTGCTCCTGCTGATGCCCTCAGGAATGCCTTCGGAAATAATTTTGTTTCATCTATCAAAATTTTTTATTCCGATTAATATTATGATGAATTATTTTACTACTTTTGTAACAAGGTATATATCCTCATTTCCCCTCTCCATGACGGGGCGGGGCAAAATAATTGGTACCGAAGACGAAACTAAAAACCTGAAGATAAAGATGAAAACAAGACGCAAATTAGGAGGCCTGATATGCGCGCTGGCGCTGTGCCTCGCATTGCCCGGCATCTACTCGTGCAGCGACGATATCAACGACTCCAACCTGTACACGTTCACCGGAGACATGATCACAGGCTATCTGGAGAACAATGACTCCACGCAGATGTACACCTATCTGCTCAAGAAGGTGAAGCTGAGCCGCCGCTCCAAGTCGACATTCGGCGACCTGCTCTCGGCGCGCGGCCACTACACCGTCTTCGCGCCCACCGACGAAGCCATGCACCATCTGCTCGACTCGATCTACAATCAGAAAGACTTCCCCGTGGAGCAGGTGGACGACTCGACGGCCGAGCGCATCGTGAGGTGCAGCATCCTGGACAGCAAGAACGGTGAGGCCTACAGCATAGCGGACTTCAACGAGGGTACGATGCCCATCACCAACGCCGACGACCGCTACATGACGCTCAACTTCGACACCGTCAACGGCAAGGCTGTGGCCCGCATCAACAGCGACGCCCTCGTCATCTCGCCCGACCACGAGATGGAGAACGGCTATGTGCACATCGTAGACAGGGTGGTGCTCCTCTCCAACGCCTACATCAGCAACATCATCGCCAAGGCTCCCAATACCAAGATATTCACCCTGCTGCTCGAGCGCACGGGCTGGGCCGACAAGCTCACCAAGTATCGCGACGAGGAGTATGAGAAAAACAACTACCCCGAGCACTACACGGGCAATCCTAACTGGAACGACATCATTCCCCAGCACCGCTACATAGGCTACACCGTGCTGCTGGAGCCCGACAGCATATTCCACGAGAAATGGGGCATCGACATGCCCATCGTAGAGGGCGGCGTGGTGACCAACGAGAGCACCATCATGCAGCAGCTTGAGGCCAAGTGTAAGGAAGTGTACACCAACTCCTCCGACGGGCCTCTGACCGACACGCTGAACGCCGTCAACCAGTTTGTCGCCTATCACCTGCTGCCGGCCCGCATCCCGTACAACTGGCTCGTGGTGCACCGCACCGAGTACGGCTTCTCCTACAAGAATCCCACGCGTCTGTCCATCAACTGCGACAACTTCTGGGAGACCATGAGCCCCGCACACCGCCGCATGCTCAAGATCACCGAAGGCCCCACCACTGACGGCAAGCGCATCAACCGCTACTCCACCTACGACCGCGACACATACTCCGAGACGAGCGTCGGCATCCCCGGCATCCACGTCTACGCCGAGAATGGCAAGTATGACAACAACGCCCTCAACGGCTTCTATTATCCCCTGGACGACATCCTCGTCTACGACGCCGACGTACCCGGCAAGGTGCTCAACCAGCGCATCCGCATGGATGTCTCCACCTACTATCCTGAGCTTATCACCAACGGCCTCTTCATCATGGAGGGCCAGAACGGCATCTACCTGCCGCGCGGCTACGTCGACTATCTGACGCTCAACGCCGAGGGCACCAACTACCACTACCTCACGGGCTACAACTGCGGATGGAACGACATGTACTGCGACGAGCACAATATTACCGGCCAGTACGACTTCACGCTCCGCCTGCCGCCCGTGCCCTACGAGGGTTCGTGGGAGGTGCGCCTTGTCTACTCCTACTCCGCTAACCGCGGTATGGCACAGCTCTACTTCGGTACCGACAAGAACAACCTTCCCGCACAGGGCCTGCCTATTGACGAGCGCATCCAGGTGACCAACCCGACCATCGGCTGGGCTCTCTACGAGGACGAAGACCCCGAGCTCAACACCATCCGCGACAAGAACATGCGCAACCACGGCTACATGATGGGCTGCAAGCACGAAGGCCCCTCCACGGGCGGTATCGTGTCGACCACGCTCTACAATGTGACCTCTGAGCACCGTCTGCGCAAGATCTTCTACACCGGCAATCTGAGCCCCGACCAGACCTACTACATACGCTTCAAGAGCGTGCTGGCCAACACCTCCACGATGTTCGTGCTCGACTACATCGAGTATGCGCCCAAGAACGTCTATAACGGCCCCACGCCCGAGGACGCCTGGTAAAGC
>OMUV01000055.1 GCA_900314335.1 uncultured Prevotellaceae bacterium
TCCCGTCCCACGAGAACTTCGTCTCGTCCCACGAGAACTTCGTCCCGTCCCACGAGAATTATTTTTCGTCCGCATGAGAATTTATTTTCGTCCGCATGAGAATTATTCCGATCGCAACAGAATTTTCCAAGAAAGGGGATAAATATTTTCAGAGCGTAAATAAGGGAATACTACTCCTTTATAAAATCATTTTCGTCCGGGTTGGATGCCGGTTACACAGAATTCATCCGCCTCCCATCATAAATGAGAGCCGCGGCAAAGGCGAAACAAATCCGCCGGCAAGAATTTATTTCCGCGCGGGAGGCAGAACACGAAATCTACAAAATGTCTCCAAATTCCTGTTCTAACTTCGCTAACGTAAACAATAGCTTATGAAGCGAAGAACAGCCTTGGAATATGCCGGCATTCTGCTATGCCTGCTGCCGATACTTATCCTGCGTGACTTTACTCCGGCCAACGAGCTCAAATACCTGAGCATTGCCGATGAAGCGCTGCGGCAGCATGATGATGATCGAAACGGGGGAAAGCCGCGGCCTGCGCATAGCGCTGTACATTTCCACCGTCCTGCTGCTGTTCGCCGCGCCCGCCTTCGACATCGCCGTGCTCACGCAGCGATCCTTGCAGCCGTTCAACATTCCCGCATTGTGGATGGCGGTGGCCGTTATCTCACTCGGAGCCCTCGCCGCATTGCTTCTCCTCATGCGGAAAGCCCCGGAACGCGCCGTCCGCACGCTCGCCGCCTCTATTATCCTCAGCGCCTTCTTCGCAGGATGGGCTGTGCCGCGCCTTAACCCCTACATAGGATACCGCGACATGTGCCGGAGCGCCATGAGCATGTCGAAGGCGCACGGTAACGCACAGATTGTGGCGGCGGGAATAAAGCACGCCGCAAACACGGATGCTTTTCTGGGTTACAGTCCCAAGGAGGTGGTAGCGGACAGCATCGCGCGTCTGCACGGCGTAGTCGTGATGATGCCCGCAAAGGATGCCGCAGGCGCAATGCTGAGCGACAAACAAGATGTAGGCCCCATGGTAATAGGCTATCGGGAGTAAAGCAAAATGATAAAAGAAAACGGGAATGGCGCAGGCGTGAGAGAGGCCGCGTCAAAGGAAGAACTTGTGCGGGGCTGCCGTCCGCCAGAGGCCGTGTGTGAAGTCGGGCATCTCGACGGGGACGCCGCCCTTCTGCGCTGAGATGGCGCTCAGCTCTGTCACGGCCGACCATTCGGCGGCATCGTAGACGTCGATGTCCATGGGCAGCCCTTCGCGCAGGCAATGCACAAGCCTCATATCCATCACATAATTCATCTCGTTGTCACCGGTCATTTTCTCCGCCTCACTGCCCCACCGCTCGGAGACTGGGTGGCGGAACTGTTGCTTTCGCTCGTCCGTCAGCCTATAAGCCTCCTCCTCGGTGTCGCCTGCGAACATGATGCACTCTTTAGGGTACTTGCGTGTGAATCCCTTCGTGCCGCAGGTGATCATCTCCCGGCTGTACGGGCGCGGCGAGGTCACATCGAGCGACAGAACAATGGTGCGGCCCAGATGTGTCCTGATAATAGATGTGTTGAGTTTGGATTTGCCCGCGGGATCGGCTGTGGCGGACAGCGAGACGATGCTCTTCATGCGGTCGCCGCGGTGCATATTCATGGTGAGGCATATCGGCCCCAGGCCGTGGGTCGGATAGGGATCGCCGCCGTGCTCGATGTAAGCGCGCACCATCCAGCCCCTGAAAGAATGGCGCGCGGTGGGCTCCACCTCGCAGAGGGAAATGTCGTGGATGTACGCCCCTTCGGCATGAATGATATCGCCGAGCCGTCCCTCGTCGGCAAGGCGCATAGTGGTGAGGGCAAAGGGATCGAAGCAGCAGTTCTCGAGCATGAAGAAGTGCCTGCATGTGCGCTCGGCGGTGTCCACGATCTTCCGGCAGTCGTTCACGCTCATGGCGGCGGGCACCTCGACGGCCACATGCTTGCCCCGCTCCATAGCGTAGAGCGAGATCTCTGCATGGTTCTCCCAGCCGGTGCATATGTAGATGAGATCGATGCCAGCAGCGTCGCAGACTTCCGACCACGCCCTGTCGCCGCTCACCGCGAGGCAGCCCCGGCCGCCGTCGGGCAACTGTGAGAGTGCATCGTCCACGTTAGCCTGGACATAGTCAGACACCGCGCACACCTCTACGCCGCTCAGGCTGGTGAGGCGGCGAAGTGCGCGTATACCTCTGCGGCCAAGTCCGATAATGCCCACGTGCACTGTGCTCAGTGGCTTGGCAGCAAAAAGCATCATGTCTTGTCCCATCTCAATAATTGGCTTGTGCGCTAATAAATGAGGGCTTGTTCGATTAGGAACAAACCCTGTCTTTCTACGTTAAGCCTCGTTTATTTCGATTTGCTCACCTTGCCGTATCTGCTCATGAACTTGTCGACGCGACCGGCGGTGTCTACGAGCTTGCTCTTGCCCGTGTAGAACGGATGCGAGCTGCTGGAAATCTCGAGCTTTACCAAGGGATAAGTCTCACCTTCGAATTCGATAGTATCGTTTGTCTTGCATGTAGAGCGGGAGAGGAACATATCTCCGTTGCTCATATCCTTGAATACTACGGGACGGTAGTCTTTGGGATGAATACCTTTTTTCATTGTGTATCTGAGTTATATTATTTTCGCCTGTAAAAGCGCTGCAAAGATAGTGCTTTTATTTTGTTGCACAAAGTTTATCCCGGAGATTTCTTGCCTGAGCGCCATTTTTATCGCCTGTAATGCAATAAAATGTCCGCGCGAAGCCTCAATCAGCAGCCATGCAGGAGAAAATTGTCCTTATGCCGCCCGCGGCGCATTGACTGTGGGCAGAAGCACGGCTTATAATTTAAAAGCCGGCTACCAAAGGATGGCGGCCGGCTTTAATGCTATTGCTTAGAAATTGAACTGCTCTATTTTCATCTCGGCAGACTTTTCGATGTTGCCGACATAAAGCTTGAACTCGGGCGTTGCCATGTGAGCCTTGAGGGCTTCAGCGTCCTGCCACGTCTCGCAGATCATGGCTACATCGGGACGGGTAGCGCTCGTAAAGATGTCATAAGCTACATTGCCCTTGTGCTTGAGCGAAGCCTCTGTCAGCTTCTTTGCGTTCTCCACTACGTCGGCCATGCTGCCGCCTTCTTTCAGTTTTGCGAAACAATTTACTCTGATCATGATAATGTTGATTTAGTTTGCTACTGCAATAGTATTCAAAAATATTGACTTAGCAAAATTTTTGCGCTATTTCATTCGTCTTTTCCCGTCCAGAAGGCCCACGAAGCCTCGGCCTGACGCAAAAGCATCTCCATGCCGTTCTTCACCTTTGCCCCGTGCTCCCGGCCTTTGCGCAGGAAGAGCGTGAGTTCGGGATTGTATACCAGGTCGTAAAGCAGGTGCTGCTCCGTAAGCATACCATATGGGATGTCGGGGCAGGCATCGACTTTCGGCGACATGCCGAGCGGCGTGCAGTTGACTATCAGGCGGTACTCCTCCATCGTTTGCCTGTCGATGTCGGCGTAGGTAATTCTCCCCTCGCCCGCTCTGCGACTCACATAGAGGGTCTCTATGCCAGCCGTATGCAGTCCGTAGACAACGGCCTTCGACGCGCCGCCCGTGCCGAGCACGAGAGCCTTCGTGTGCTGGGGTCCGAGGAGCGGACGGAGCGAGTCCATGAATCCGATGACGTCCGCGTTGTGCCCCACGAGCCTCACTGCGCCCGCGTTGTGGCTCACGCATATCACATTCACCGCACCTATTTCCTCCGCCCTGCTGTCTATCGCGTCCAGATACGGGATCACCTTCTCCTTGTAGGGAATGGTGACATTCAGGCCGCGCAGATTAGGATGGCTCCGTATTATCTCCGGCAGCATCCCGACGGATGGCACTTCAAAGTTGCGGTACTCGGCATCGATGTTCTCCTTTGCGAATTTCTCGCGAAAGTATCTCGCCGAAAACGAATGGCCGAGCGGGTAGCCCAACAGGCCGTAGAGCTCGGTATAAATGGTTTCATTTATCTGCTTCATATCTTGTGTTCATGTCAAACAGGGATTTGTAAGAACGCACATCCCTGAATCCGGCTTTCTGTAGTATTGTCCGCATCTCAGAGCTGTGCGGGAAGACCTTCATCGTGGCGGGCAGATACTCGTAGGCGCTGCTATCGTGCGAGAAGAGGTGACCCATGAATGTCATGACGACGCGGGAATAGATGTCGAAGAGCTGTTTCATCGGGAAGTGCTCCGGCCGGCTAAGCTCCAGTATCACGAGGCGCCCGCCGGGCTTGAGGACGCGGCATATCTCCCGCAGGCCCTGGTCGAGGCTCGCAAAATTGCGCACGCCATAGGCTACGGTAACCGCGTCAAACGTGCCATCGTCAAAAGCAAGGTGCATGCAGTCACCCTTCTCGAGGACAATGTTGTCTATCCCCAGCTTTTCCACCTTCTGCCGCCCCACTTCGAGCATCCCCTCCGATATGTCGATGCCAGTCACCTGCTGCGGATGGAGCAGACGCGAGGAGAGGATGGCAAAGTCTGCCGTCCCGGTAGCTACATCCAATATCTTCGCTGGGTGGAGCTTGCGGAGGCCCATGATAGCCTTGCGCCGCCATATCTTGTCTATGCCAAGCGAGAGGAAATGATTGAGAAAATCATAGGAGTGGGCTATGTTGTCAAACATGAGGGCCACCTGCGGGCCTTTCTCCTTGTTCTTATTGTATGGCTTGATGTTCTCTTGTTCGTACATAGGGTCTGTTATCAATAATCGGTCGGAGCGATCTCGCCGCTGCCTATGCAGCGATGAAAATGCTTATCGTAAATCACGGCAAACTGTCCCGGCGCCACGCCCTGCACGGGCACAGAGGAGTGGACATAGTACTTGTCGCCCTTCCGGCTGAGGACGGCCGGAATCACGATGGGCGTATGCCTGACCTTGAAGGTGATGTCGTAGTCTCCGTCGCACGCAAAAGGATTGAGCGTAATGAAATGCGGGGAAAGGATGCCGAAGTCGCGGGAGTAAGCGTCCTCGGTCTTGAAGCCGCGGCTGAGGTAAACGATATTCCGCTCAATGTCCTTGCCTACCACATACCACGGACCACCGGCCAGCCCCAGCCCCTTGCGCTGGCCGATCGTATAAAACCAATAGCCTTTGTGACGACCCAGGATATTGCCCGTAGCACGGTCCACAAGCAGGCCTTCGCGCTCTCCGAGATACTGCCTCACGAGCCCGTTGTAGTCTATCTTGCCCAGAAAGCAAATCCCCTGACTGTCCTTACGGTCGGCCGACGGGATATGCTGTTCCTGCGCTATGGCGCGCACCTCCTCCTTCGTGAGCTTACCAATGGGGAAAAGGGAATGAGCCACCTGGAAATTGTCCAGCTGCGCGAGGAAGTCTGTCTGATCCTTGACCGGGTCGGGAGTCGTGGTGAGCCACACATTGCCCGCCTCGTCCTTCTCGGTCGAGGCGTAGTGGCCCGTGGCTGTGTAATCGTAAGCGTGGCCGATCTTCTCATGAAACGCGCCAAACTTGATGAGCTTATTGCACATCACGTCAGGATTGGGTGTGAAACCTTTCTTCAGCCGCTCCACGGAGTAGCCCACGACATTGTCCCAATATTCGCGGTGGAGGTCTATCTTGTCCAGCTTGCAGCCGTACTTCTTAGCCACGAGCGAGGCCATCTCCCAGTCTTCCTCCTCCGTGCAGTCCCAATTCTCCGAATCGTCGCTTGCTATCTTGATGTAAAAAAGGTCGGGGGTAATGCCCTGCTGCTTGAGGAGGTACACAGCCACCGAACTGTCAACACCTCCTGATAATAAAGCTGCCACACGCGCCATTGTCTGTCCTTTGATATTGCTTTTACGGCAAAATTACTGCTTTACGACGAATAAACGCCGTATGTAACGGATTTTATTGGTACTTTTGCAGCAAGTAAAATTAAAACCTATGGAACACACCAAGCCAAAAGTAGTACGCCGCATCGGACTTGTAGCTCACGATGCCAAGAAAAAGGATCTGATAGAATGGGTACTCTGGAACTCCGAGCGCCTCATCGGTCATAAATTCTTCTGCACCGGTACGACCGGCACACTGATACTTCAGGCTCTCAAAGCCAAGCATCCTGATGTAGACTGGGACTTCACGATTCTCAAGAGCGGCCCGCTGGGCGGAGACCAGCAGATGGGCTCCCGCATCGTGGAGGGGTATATCGACTATCTGTTCTTCTTCACCGATCCGCTCACCGTGCAGCCGCACGACACCGACATCAAAGCGCTGACCCGTCTGGCCGGCGTGGAGAACATCGTGTTCTGCTGCAACAGAAGCACAGCCGACCACATCATCACCAGTCCGCTGTTCACCGACCCCGATTACAAACGCACACTGCCCGACTACTCGTTCTACACCAACCGCTTCAAGGACAAACCGGTCGTGACAGAGGCTATGGAGCAGGAGCGCAAGCACCGGCAGAAGCAAGAAGGCTCCGCCAAGGCCGCCGACACCCAGGACACGAAGGTGAACTGACAGCGCCACCTGCGCATCGCAGGCGCCGCACGCATATATATAATAAGCGGGGGAATGCTCATATTCTCCCGCCTATTTTATTGGGCCGCCCGTAAGCATATCGTATCTCTGTCGGTAGGTATAACTATCATCGGAGATGTATAATAATGCTCTTTGTCCTCAGGCCCCACCGAAATGAAAGCGCGGACACCGATTTTGTTGTTGAGCATCATGGGATAGTCCTTTTGCATTATGCTGTCCGCAGCCCGGATCTTTTGCGACTTGGCCACAGCCACGGTCACACGAAGCAATATAATATTATCAGATTAGCTACATCGCCCATAAAGCGGAATGCGCAGCGCTGCAGCAGAATTATAGCGAA
>OMUV01000048.1 GCA_900314335.1 uncultured Prevotellaceae bacterium
AGCAATCAGGCGAAAGCTTCAGACTAATTGTCCGAAAGCTCTATACAATTTTTTACTCCCTCTTAACTAACGCATCGCAGCTGTCATGTAAATGCATCGCAGCTGTCATGCATATGCATCGCAGCTGTCATGCATTCGCATCGCAGCTGTCATGCATTCGCATCGCAGCTGTCATGTATTCGCATCGCAGCTGTCATGTATTCGCATCGCAGCTGTCATGCATGAATTATGTGCCTCGTAATTTTCGGCACAAGCGAGTGTTCTTCAGCTGTCAGCCTTGTTGCCGGATCGTTTCTTCAGTTCATCACGCAGCTTTGCAGCGGCCATATAGTCCTCTCTCCCGACGGCATCGTGAAGCATCTCAATGAGAGCCTGCTTGGGGAGCTCGCTCAGCGGCACATTATTCCGCTTCTCTGCGGGGCGGAGGTCGGGAATGCTGTCATATAGGCTGCGCGCTATGATAAGCGGGCGCGATTGCGAGAATGCGAGCAGTACGCCGTCCACGATA
Source organism: uncultured Prevotellaceae bacterium (assembly GCA_900314335.1). GTDB lineage: Bacteria > Bacteroidota > Bacteroidia > Bacteroidales > Bacteroidaceae > UBA6398. The sequence continues at coordinate 509 of OMUV01000048.1, forward strand.
TTGGACTCTATCTCGAGCTCGGGAAAAGGCAGGTGCGGATCGCCGGTCCGGCTGCACGCCACTGTGCTCTCGAGCATGCCCTCGCGGCTACGTGTGATCTCGACATACTCGATAGTAACGCCGAACCCTGCGAGCGCTTCGCGCATCAGGTCAGTCCACATCTGAATGCGGGGAATGTGGCGCATCTTCTCGGGGAAGGCCGCCATGACTATCCGCGCCGCATCGTGATTGTCGCAGAAGAATACTATCTCCTTGGCATCCCGCTCCATCGTGTTCTCACCTCCGGGGACGAGCCTCACGAGGCAGCGGTCATTGCCGCCCGGCATCTTCTTTGCCCCCGCTACTGTAAGGCGTATATATTTAGCTTCGTTTTCCATCTGTTGCTCGCTTTGTCTGTGTTGTCGCGTCCGGACTCGTCTGAGATGAAGGGCATACGCCGTCGCTGCTATGACAGCTCCGCTCCATCGGTCCCGCGCCGCGACATTTCTAACAGCAAAAATAGCAAATTCAACCCTGACAGAAGAATGATGATAAAATTTCAAAGGAGAATATTGTCATATTACGGCAAAATATTATCTTTGCTACGCTCTATGTAATAGCGGCATACAGCCATAAATAAGGGCATAAGAAAATTCTATTCAAAACAATAAGTTATGACAATCGATCAATGTAATTTCGCAGGCAAGAGAGTTATAGTCCGTGTTGACTTTAACGTGCCTTTGGATGAAAACGGAAACATTACAGACGACACGAGAATCCGCGGCGCCATGCCGACGCTCAAGAAGATTCACGGTGATGGTGGCAAGCTCATTATAATGTCGCACATGGGCCGTCCCAAGAAGAACCCCGACCCCAAGTTCTCTCTCAAGCAGATACTGCCGCGCGTCAGCGAGCTGCTGGGCGCAAAGGTAGACTTCGCCGACGACTGCCAGAAGGCCAAGGCTCAGGTAGACGCCATGAAGGACGGCGATGTGTTGCTGCTGGAGAACCTGCGCTTCTATGAGGAGGAGACAGGTAAGCCCCGCGGCGAATTCGCAAGCGACGAGGAGAAGGCAGCCGCCAAGAAGGCTCTCAAGCCCCGTCAGAAAGCATTCACCGAGACTCTGGCTTCCTATGCCGACTACTATGTCAACGACGCCTTCGGTACAGCTCACCGCAAGCACGCCTCCACAGCCATCATAGCCGAGTACTTCGACAAGGATCACAAAATGTTCGGCTACCTCATGGAGAAGGAGATAGCAGCTATCGACAAGGTGATGGGCAATGTGCAGCACCCGTTCGTAGCCATCATGGGCGGCTCCAAGGTATCCACCAAGATTGAGATCATCGAGAACCTGCTCACCAAGGTAGACACGCTGATCCTCTGCGGCGGTATGACCTACACCTTTATGAAGGCTCAGGGCGGCAAGATAGGCAACTCGATCGTAGAGGACGACTATCTGGACCTTGCCAACAACCTCGTCAAGGAGGCCAAGGACAAGGGTGTGAAACTTCTGCTGGCCGAGGACTCCGTGCTGGGCGACCAGTTCTCTAACGATGCCAATGTGAAGGTTTCTCCGTCGAATGACATTCCCGACGGCTGGGAGGGTCTGGATATAGGCCCCAAGACGAGGGAAAAGTTTGCCGCAGCCATCAAGGAAGCCAAGACTATCCTTTGGAATGGTCCTGCCGGCGTGTTCGAGTTCCCGAAGTTTGAGGCCGGTTCCCGCGCTATAGCCGAGGCCATTGTAGAGGCTACAGCCAACGGCGCCTACTCGCTCATCGGCGGTGGCGACTCCGTGGCCTGCATCAACAAGTTTGGCATGGCCGACAAGGTGTCCTACGTATCTACGGGCGGCGGCGCTCTGCTGGAGGCTATCGAAGGCAAGACTCTGCCCGGTATCGCAGCCATCACTGGAGAGAAATAATCTGACACACATATCATAGGAAAGCAACTTCGGTATAAAAGACTGCCGTAAGTTGCTTTCTTTATTTTCGATTATGAGAAGCAAAGCAGCTATTATAATCTGTTCTCTGCTCGTCGTGATGTCGCTGACATGCTCCTGCGGCAAGGGGCAGCAGAAGCCTGTCAGGACCGCAAAGACAGAGAAGATCAGGGCGGATCTGAGAGTCGGCGTGATGCCGGTCATGGACTGCCTGCCCCTCTACTACGCCAGCGAGAACAGGCTCATCGGCAAGGACGCCGGCCGCGTGGAGCTCGTCACCTACTTCTCCGCCCTCCAGTGCGCCGCGGCGCTTAGGGACGGCAAGGTGGACATGGCCTACATCTCCCTGCCCGAGGCCATTTGGCTAAGGGGACAGGGCTGCAGGATCAGAGCCCTTGCCTCTACCGACTGCGACATGACCGTCGTGACCAACCGCAGCAAGCGTCTCAAGAAACTCAGCGAGCTCAGCGGGCGCACCATCGCCATCAGCCGTCACAACCCTTCCGACCTTCTCCTCGACGAGATAGCCACGATAACCGGCATCAAGCCCTACTACTTGCTAAGGCCGCAGATCAACAACATCGTAGTGCGCCGGCAGATGCTTGACGACGGCCAGACAGACGCCGCCGTGCTCCCCTCCCCCTACGACATAATCTCGATAAAGAGCGGCAACAAGAAGGTATACGAGAGCGGGAAACTGAAAATACGCCTCGGCACGTTTGTCGCACACGACACCGTCATAGCCGCAAAAGCCGCAAGAATCAAAACCCTGCTCACGGCCTACGACGAAGCAACCGGCAAACTGAATGCCGGCAAGGCCAGGACGGACAGCATATTGATAAAGAAATACAAGTTGAAACCGGAGGAAATTGGGCTCATAAAGCTGCCCGCCATCCCCGCCCTCAGACCCGTAAGAAGAGAGGACTTCACAAAGGTAGCCCGCTGGTGCATGAAGCGGGGATACATCAAGGCCATGCCCAGTGAGGCAGACTTTATCAGCACCAAATTCGTAACGAGAAAATGAAAGAAGAAAGCTTTGAGAATCTATACAACAGCGCCATCGATATGCTGGACGAGCGGCGGCTGGGAGAAGCGATACCGATACTCCACAAGATGGTGGACAAGGCCGGCTCGTGGCAATTGCTCGACGAACTGGAAAATCTGAACGCTTCCTACCTGCTGTTGCTCAAATACATGCAGCGGGGTATCACTGACCCGGGAAGGAGCGACCAGCACACAAACTTCATCGCCGCAGCCTATAACATCGCAGAGAAGGCCGCGTCGCTGCTCCGTCTGAAGTCCGTCCCCGCTACCCGCCAGCTGCCCGCCATACTGAGAAGCCTGGAGGACCTCGGTATGAAGAGCATCACGGGTGCCGCAGGCGATGCCGATAAGGCGGTCCACGAGCACACGGCCGAGGAGCTCTTTCACGCCATGTCGGAGGCGGGCATATGGAGCGAAGACTCCGTCCGGCAGGCCGACGATGTGCGCAACTCGGCCTTCGTTACCGAGGACGATAAGATCATGATGATAAGCGGCATAGCCATCAGTTGCCTCTACCACTTCGACGCCCTTAAGGTGCAGTTTCTCGCGCTCTGGTATGCCGAGTGCGAGAGCATCAGGCTCCGTCTCCTGCTGCTGATAGCCATCGTGTTCACCACACAGCGCTACGAGAAGCGCCTCTTCGCCTACAGCGCCCTCACCGCCCGCTTCAGGAGTCTCGCCGACCTGCCCTACTTCCGTGAGGACCTGGTCACACTCCAGATACTGACACTCGAGACGCTCTGCACGCACGAGGTAAACCGGAAGCTGCGCGAGGAGATCATCCCCACGATGCTCAAGAATCGCAACTTCAATCCCATGCAGTTTGGCACCGACAAGCTCGAGGACCTGGACAGCAGCAATCCCGAGTGGAAAAAGCTTGAGGGCACGATGGGCAAACTCGCAGAGCTCGAGGCGCGCGGCGCAGACGTCTACTATAGCACCTTCTCCCAGCTTAAGCGTTACCCGTTCTTCAAGGAGGAGGCCAACTGGTTTCGCCCGTTCGACATCCACTACTCCGCCCTGCCCGATAACATCCGCACCATCAAGGACACAGGCATCATCTCCACCCTGCTCAAGAGCAGCGTTCTGCCGGACAGCGACAAATATTCCTTCTGCTTTCTGGCGGACCTGATGGACGAGAAGCAGCGCAACTTCCTCTCCTCGGCAATGCCCGGCGAGGACATCGCGGACAGCGACAACGGGAATCAGAAAGAGGTGGTGGCCCGCAATTATCTGCGCGATCTGTTCCGCTACTTCAACCTATGGACCGGGAAGAAACCGGCCGACCCGTTCCTCGGCGACACCGTCTTTATCACCAATCCTCTCCTCGCCGCCCACCTGACAGACAACGACAGTATCAGCCGCATCAGCTCCTACGCCATCGACGTCAAGGAGTATGACACCGCCATAGCCTATCTGGAGAAATACGACCACCGCCTCGCGCCCAACGCGTCCATCTGTCAGAAGCTCGGCTTCTGCCTGCAGCGCAAAGGCCGCTACGAGGAAGCCATAAAGAGCTATGAACAGGCGCTCACCATAGACAGCAGTTCGAAATGGACGCTCCGCCATCTGGCTCACGCATATCTGCTCACAGGCAAGCCCGCAGAGGCTCTCAAATACTACAGGCAACTGGAAGCTTGCGGCGTACAGGACGCACACGTAGCCATACGCGAGGGCGAGTGTCTGGCCCGCGAGGGAAAATATGCCGAGGCTCTGAAAGAGTTTTACAAGGCCGAGTACTTCGGCGGCGGTGATCAGGCGGCCCGGGCTCTGGCATGGTGCTCCGTGATCACGGACGACACCGCAACGGCCACGAAATACTACGACAAGATAATAAACAGCGATGGCTGCCAGCCCTACGACTACATCCCGGCGGGCCACGCAGCGTGGATAGCAGGCGACATCAGCAAGGCCGCCGACCTCTACATCAAAGCCTACGAGAAGATGGAGAAAGGCACATTCTATCCAAAGTTTTTCGCCGACGCCGACATCCTCAGTTCTCACGGCATTACGAAGGAGGACTTACTTTTAATGTACGACATAATACTACAGAAATGAAAAAGATAAAGTGGGCACGCATTTATGACTACGTCAAAGCCCTGCGGGACAACGCTACGCAGGCGGCTGACAACTATCTGGTGCTTGTGGACAGACTCTGGCCGCGAGGAATAAGCCGCGCCGAAGTGCCTCTGGACTGCTGGGCGAAGGACATAACGCCCACGACGACCCTGCGCCAGCAGTATCACAAAGGTATGATCGACTACAGCGAATTTGCAAAGCGCTACAACAAGGAACTGGAGAACAACCCGCAGTTTGCCGACTTCATAGCAACCCTGCGCCGCGAGGCCGAGATGAAGGACGTCATGCTGCTGTACGCCAGCAAGACTCCCGAGCAGAGCCACATCCCTACCCTTCGCCGCCACATAGAGAGCGCGCTCGGCATGTAGCGCTGTCAGCACAGCGGACACATCAGGCCGATAACCGGCCCGGGGACCATCTACGCCATGAGGCTCGTCGATACGCATTAATATAGCAGGGCTCTCACACCCCGGTAAGGGAATAAAATGCGGGACACATAACACGAACTATGTGTCCCGCATTTTATTGTCTCTGTTCCTGAAACCGGTGCGCGCAGCCGCACATTGCGCCAAGCACCACTATATCTCTTGCATGGATACCGCAAGGAGGACAAACAAAAGGCAAAATCGCCATAAAACAAAACACCCCGGCAAGCGAATGTCGGGGTGAAGTGGTGACGCTGTAGGGATTCAAACCCTAAACCTTCTGATCCGTAGTCAGATGCTCTATTCAGTTGAGCTACAGCGCCGGGCTGCTTTTCTTCGAAAGCATTGCAAAAGTACAGCTTATTTTTGATTTGGCAAAGCCTTCGGGCTCTTTTTTGCGCCTGTTTCGATGGTTTTCTCCGATTTCGGCTTATTTCCCCTGCGTTTCGGAGTAAAACCGGAGGAAACTTTGCCGTTGAACACATTGAGCCGGAGTATGAGGTGCAGCATTGCATAACTGTAGGACGCGTCGGTCTCTGTATCTGAGCGGCCGAGGGCGCTGATGGTGCGTGTGATGTTGCTGCGGCGGTGCAGGATGTCGTTGACCTGCAGCCTCACGATGAGCGGCGACCCGCGAAAAAAACGCTGCGTGAGCCTGGCGTCCCAGATCAGTTCGTTGGTATTCATGCTGCTCGCCGAATAGCCGCGGCGGGTATTGAGGCGCATCTCCGTCTCCGCCGTCATCCTCCAGGGCAACTGGACGCTCACCTCGCCGCTTACCGAACCGTCGCGCGTGTTCATGTTGGAGGACGGGAGAAGCTTGTTATCCGTATGGCGGTAGCGCATGCGCCCTCCGATGCGCGCCTCGAGCCATTCGTTGTGATACCGCAGGTTCACCCTGCCGCCGAGGCGTGTGGTGCGCGTGGTGTTCTTCTCGCTGCTGCTCTGCCGCCCCGTGGAGAGAAAGCCGACGTTGTGGTCGTAGCCGATGTCGGCGCTCCAGTTGAGCCGAAGACCCTTGAGGAATGCAAGCGGCGTGGACATGGAGAAATTGGAACTCGCAGACCAATTGCCGTTGATGTTCTTTGGCTCGGTGATGCGCACGCCGCTCTCTGTGTCATACGTCACGGCCGTACCGATGTCGTTGGAGCTTTGGCTGAGAGAGGTATTGGCGTCGAACGAGAGGCCCGAGACGGGGAAGAACTTGTTGTAGAGCAGGCGGAAGTCGTTTTGCCAGGCGGGCTTGAGGTCAACGCCGGTGATATGGATGTTGAGGGCGTCGCTGTTGTCCACTGTCGGGATGCGGTAGTTCATCGACGGGTCGTTGCTGTGCCCGCTGTAGTTGAACTCGAGCTTCTCATTGCGGCTGAAGCGATAGCGAAAGAATGCGTTGGGCCTGAAGCGAAGGAGCTCACGGTTCAGAGTAGTGTCGATGGAAGCCTGGCGGTAGTCCATATGCGTGATGTGGTAGCTCACGTTTGTGCCCATGCGGGCGTTGACGCGCCGCGTATTCCACGACATGGAGAGAGAACCGGTATAATTAAAGTCGTTGGTAGTAGAGTAATGGGAGTTGCGATAGCTGAGCACTGCTTCGAGCGAGTCGCGGCTGTCCGGCAGATCGCCGAGCGAATGGCTCACGTCGCGCCATGAGGGAAGCGAGTCGAGCTCATAGAGCGAGCGGTCGCCGCGGTTGCGGCTGCGCGAGGCCGACATGCCAACATGGAGATTGAGCCCACGGACTATCGGTTCGGTATAGCTGACGCGGCCACTGTAACCCCAGGAGTGGGACGGTGTGCGTGTGTACTGGTCCTGCACGACATTCCTGCGGCTACCCTTGCGGCGGAAGTAGAGGATGTCGGAGAGGCGAAAGCTCTCGCCCTCGCCCTCAGAGGAGCGCGCTGAGAGGTCCATCTCCACATTGCGCCCCATGCGGTTGAGCCGCCTCACCACCATGGCGTTTGCAGAGAAGGAGTAGCCGTCGGAAGAGCTCTTGCTGCTGTTCTCATTCCTGTTGATAGCGGATTTATAAAATGCAGAGTCAGAGCCCACAGGCACATCGCTCAGGAAGATATGGTCGAGGGGGCGGGATATCAGATCATCGGCGTAGGGGTCCGCATCAAAGCGCGCCGAGCGGGCGGACGTGTAGCCGCTGGAATGGGTCTTGCTGCCATCGGTGTTGACGATGACGGAGGTCAGAGTATCCGGATGCCATTCCATGCGCGCACCAAAGCCGTAGGAACTGCTTTTATTGCGGTTGTAGCGGTCAGAGAGGGAGAACTGGGAGGCCTGCGTGGCGCCGGTATAGTTCTCCGAGCTCCTCCATGTGCGTCCGTGCGAACGATTGTCCGAAGCGTGGACACGCCCGCCGAGCTCAAAGCGGCCGTTCTCCTTCTTGTCGCGCCCGTTGGTAAAGTTGAAGTCGGCGCCTATCGACTTGTTGTCCGAGCGTGCATCGTCGTCGGCCATGTTACCGTTGAGCGTGATGCGCGAGCGGTCAGTCATCCTGTTGGCAAAGGCCTTCTGGATGTAGCGTCCCTCCGTACCAATCGCGGCGTCGTATGAGGTAATCCAACTCTCGTTGAGCTCCTTTTTGAGCTCTATATCCATGACTGTCTGCTCGTTGCCGTCATCGATACCCGTCTGCTCGGTGTAATCACTCTTCTTCTCGTAGGTCTTGATGCGCTTGACCAGTTCGGCGGGCAGGTTCTTCATCGCCGTGCCCTTGCGCCCCTTAAAGAAGTCCTTGCCGTTGATCTTGAAGTCGGCTATTACCTTGCCGTTGTATGTGATATTGTTGCCGTCCACCTCCACTCCCGGCAGGAGCTTGATGAGCTCCTCCAGCGCCTCGCCCTCGGGCACACTGTAATCCTCGGCATTGAAGCTGGTAGTGTCTTCCTCGATCTTCACCTCGCCGCGCGTGGCCTTGACCACAGCGCCCGCGAGCGCCACATCGTTGACGGCCAGCAGCAGCGTGTCGGCCGCCGTCTTGCTTCGCTTCAGCGCCGCGGCAGGGATATACCGCTGGCGGTAACCCGTGCACGAGATGCGCAGGAAGCAGGAAGTCCGCGTGGGGATGCTCAGGGTGAACACGCCGAGCGTGTCGGCCGCAGTGCCGCGCACGAAAGAGCTGTCGCGTGTGAACAGCACCACGTTCGCCCCGACCACGGGCTCGTGCGTTAGGCTGTCCACCACCACACCGCGATACTGCCGCTGCCCTATGGCGGACAGAGGAAGGGAAATAATAATGATGAGAAATATAATATGTAGCGCGCGTAACAGATTATGCGGCATTCTGTATCTTTTTGCGATCATACTTTTTAGACTCGCGTCGGGCCCGAAGGTTTAGCGTTTGTTTCAAATTGGTCATAAAATTACGCAAATCCTCTCAGACCTCCGCCCTTCCATACAGAATAAAATCCTCGTGGAAGAAGAAGAATTTCTACTCGCAGATAAAATAATTTATCTCGTAGTAGACGATCGTTCTACTCGCAGAAGAAAAAATTTATCTCGCAGTAGAATTTACCCCTCTCGCAGAAGCTGAATTTTACATACTTACTCAGCCTCCGAGAATGCCTTCCGGTCGTCAGAGGCTGCCTCATGAAACTAACTTCGCGCACGCAAACGATGAATATTCCCATACCCCGAATACTCATTTCCGCACACTCCAAAAAACCTTCCGCTTAATTCAAAAACTACATTTGAGATGAGGAAAAACATGTTTGAGATATTTCAAAACATCTCAAATGTAATTTTGGCCCTCTACGAAGTACTGAAAATCACATATTTACAAAGGATCGAAAACAGCCTCTAAGTCGTCGACAAGAGGCCTAACGGAACACGAAGTAAGTGTTCCGGCGTCATGATAACGGCGTCCGGGGCGCAGGATTATGAATTTCCCTGCTTTTACCGATACCTGTATGACGTAGCTCAGCTCACAGCATAAACCAGCCCGGCTACCATATACATGGCAACCGGGCTGGTTATTATTATACTGCTAATATCGTCGTCTGTTTATGCGAGGCACGTTTTCGCCGCGCGGGATGTGTCAGTCGAAGAAATAGTCGAGATCCTTGAGCAGCGGGTGATGCTTATCCTTCTCGGAGAGGATGATTTTGTCGGCGGGCACAGGCCACTTGATATTGAGCTCGGGATCGTTCCACATGACGGCGCCTTCGCTCTCGGGGCAATAGTAGTTGTCGCACTTGTACTGGAACACCGCCACATCGCTCATCACTGCAAATCCGTGGGCGAAGCCGCGCGGGATGAGGAACTGCCGGTGATTGTCCTCCGTCAGCTCCACGCCGACGTACTGCTTGAAGGTCGGCGAACTCTTACGCATATCCACGGCCACGTCGTAGACGGCACCTCTCACCACTCTCACGAGTTTCGCCTGGGAGTGCTCGCCCTTCTGGAAGTGCAGGCCACGGAGCACACCATAGGAGGAGCGGCTCTCGTTGTCCTGAATGAAATTGATTGGCCCCACCTTGCTCTCAAATTCCTTCTTGTTATAGCTCTCGAAGAAATATCCGCGGGCGTCGGGGAACACGCGCGGCTCGATGATGAGCACGCCGTCGATAGCTGTCTTAATTACGTTCATTGCTTTATAATTTTCCGTCTGCCCTCTGGAGCAGATACTTGCCGTATTCGTTCTTGCTCATCGGCAGAGCCACCTTGCGGAGCGTATCGGCGTCTATCCAGCCCTGCGTGAAGGCGATATCCTCCAGGCAGGCCACCTTGAGGCCCGTGCGCTTCTCTATAACCTCGATAAAGGTCGAGGCCTCGGCGAGCGAGTCGTGCGTGCCGGTGTCGAGCCATGCGAAGCCGCGCGCCAGACGCTGCACCCTGAGCTGTCCGCGCTTGAGATACTCCTCGTTGACCGTTGTTATCTCCAGTTCGCCGCGGGGTGAGGGCTTGATGTGCTTTGCAATATCGACCACGCTGTTGGGATAGAAATAGAGGCCCACCACGGCGAAGTTGGACTTCGGGTGAAGCGGTTTCTCCTCGATGCCCAGGGCTTTGCCGTAGGCGTCAAACTCGACCACGCCGTAGCGCTCGGGATCGTTGACGTGGTAGCCGAAGATGGAAGCCGAACCGTCCTTCTCCACATTGAGCGCGCTGGCCTTAAGCAGGCCCGTGAAACCACTGCCGTAGAATATGTTGTCGCCAAGCACGAGGCAAACGCTGTCGTCGCCGATAAATTTCTCTCCGATGATGAATGCCTGCGCCAGACCGTCGGGCGAGGGCTGCTCGGCATACTCGAAGTGGACACCAAAGTTCGCCCCATCGCCGAGGAGGCGCTTGAAGCCCGGCAAGTCGTAGGGCGTGGAGATGATGAGAATATCCCGGATACCGGCCAGCATGAGCACAGAAATGGGATAATAGATCATAGGCTTGTCGAAGATGGGAAGCAACTGCTTGCTCACGCCCTTCGTGATGGGATAAAGTCGTGTGCCGGAGCCGCCGGCGAGAACTATTCCTTTCATAATGGTCCTTATTTAGAATATGATTTACTGCTTGACAAACCTGCTGTAGATGATGGAGATTTTTACATCGCCCGTATCGCCGCCCACAAGCCGCGTAGAGGACAGCGAGAGGTCATTGCGCACACGGGTGAGCACCTTCTGCGTGGTGTAGCCGTTGCTCTGCTGACTGTAGTTGGTCGTGACGGGCACAAGCAGCACCTTGTTCCAGTTGGGATGCTTAGCCTCCCACGCGGCATACTTGGCGGCTATCTGCGCCTGAGAGTCGGAACTTGTGACGCCCGACTCCGAGCGGCGCGTATTATACATGTTGGAAACGAGGGACGAGATGTTGCTGAATGTGTAAGCGTTCTCGCTGGTGCTGAAGGTCGTAACGAATGAAGTCACGCCGTCGGCCACCTCGCTGTTCTCGAAAAACGAGTAGAGCTTGTCGGCCCTGACCATCAGAAGCGAGCCCGGGATGGAGAGGTTGTAATCGGTCTGCTTGCTGTCGTTGACGCGGACGAAGGAGATCTTGGCGCTGTTGATGGTATCTGAGGCGTGCTCGCCGCTGTAGATGCTGTCCACCGGCAGGGTCACCTCGGTGTAGAGACCCACGGGCGTCTTGAGGTAAGTGTAGCCGGTAGCATTGAGCAAGGGATCGATATTCTTGTTCTCCACCCTCGTATTTTGCAGCACCTCCTCCGTCGCAGCCATCCTCTGCACGCCGTTGACCACTGAGTCGCCGTCCAGATAGCGGAAGTAGACGCTCATCGAAGCATTGTCGATGCTGAGCATAGTCCCGTCGCCGGATATCAGCCGGTAGTAGAAGCCCGGACATACGTGGTGGATAAAGCTGTAGGAACTGGAGTAGTTATTCGGATTGTCGTAATACTTGCGCATGAGGAATGTGCCGTAGGACTTGGGCAACTTGATGCGGACGTTGCGGTTGCGGCTCTCCACGTTCTTAAGGCTGTCGGAAAGCGTCATATTAACGACGGAGAACGTAATCTCCCGCTTGATGGACGAAGGGCTCTTGCTGACGTACTGCCAGGGGTCAATGTTGGAATAGTAGGACATGTTCTCCTTCATCACGTTGGCCGTGTCGAGCTCGTAGATGCCGAGCTTCATCGAGTTGAGCGAGTCGCCGTAATAGGAGGAGATGTAGAGACGTATCTCAGCGGAGTCGGCTTCCACCTGACCGTTGTCCTTCACGAGAGTATTGAGGTCGGGAAAGGACATATCCTCGAGCGTGTGAAACTGGCCGAGGAAGTCGCAGTAGGTAGTGGCGTTGGTCTCAGGGTCGGTGATCTTGCCGAGGTAACTGGTGGATGTCGTGCCGAGCACACTGTCGGCCTTAATCGTTCTGGTGAACACGCTGTAGACGCCCTGCGAGATGGACATCTTGTCGTTGCCCGGCATTATCTTGTCTCCGATGGTGCCCGTATCGTCGGAGCATGCGACGGACATACACAGCACAAACAGCATGGCGCAAAAGGCAGCAATCTTCTTTTCCAAATTCACTCGATATTTCATTAGCGGATAAATACAAAAATATTCCGTCGACCTGCAATGTGCAAGCGCTTCCGCCCGCCAGCTATCCGGGCATGCTGTAGCGAACTGCGCACATATTCAGAGACCGACTCTAAACGCCGTCAAAAGTACTAATAATTTTGCTATTCCTCCCCCTTTGGCCGTTATTCCTATGTTAGTTTTTTATAAAAGTCTCCGTAAGCCGCAGCATAGTTTCCGTCCGAATACGGAAGTATCGGTTTGCCGAGGCTCTTAGCATAGTCAATGAATTCGGGATCTATGTTCTCTGCGCCGAGGGTAACGGCATCGGCGTAATAGATGCCGAGCTTGATAAGGTCGGCGGCGGACTCGAATTTGAGGTTCTCCTTCTTGAGCAGAGTCTTGGTGACATTACGGGTCAGCAGGCAGGCGCTGAAGTTCTCCTGCAGCGGACGGGTGAGAGTGACGTCATTGAGCTCAAAGACCACCTTCGATTTGGCAAAGATCGGCTCGTCCTTAAAAGCGGTCTTGATGTAGAGCGGAGTCACGGCCGATATCCAGCCCTGACACTGCACCACGTCGGGAGTCCAGCGGAGCTTCTTGACTGTCTCGAGCACACCGCGCGCATAGAATACGGCGCGTTCGCCATTGTCCTCATACTCCTCGCTGCTTCCTTCGTCGCCTATGATGCCGCGCTTGTCAAAGTAATCATCGTTGTCGATAAAATAGACCTGCATCCTGGCGCTCTGGAGAGAGGCCACTTTGATGATAAGAGGATGGTCATTGCCCGCGATTATGATATTCATACCCGAGAGACGGATTACCTCATGAAGCTGATTTCTTCTCTCATTGATGCAGCCCCACTGCGGCAGAAACGTGCGTATCTGACAGCCGCTCTCCTGTATTCCCTTCGGCACATTGCAGCCTCTTACAGTCATCGGGCTTTCCGGGAGATAGGGCAAAATTCCCTGATTTACGAATAATACTTTTTTGACGTCCATTGGCGTTAACTTTCTAAAAGCGAAGATACAAAAATATCTTCACCTGACAAAATCAAGCGTTATCAAAATAAAAAACCGGACGACTCCGGGGCCTATTTTGCAATCTCAGAGCACAGTCCTCAGCGCCCGTAGGCGGATAGTTATTTATTGCTATGCTGAAGCGAGGGAGAGGCCCGCACCTGTCACGCACGATGTCACAATGACCGGACTTGCGTTCCCGTCTCCCGCACCACCTTTGGGGTTAACACCTGCTTTTGTGGATAAATGAGGCATCCGTTATTCCGCGAGTGAATTTTATGCATTGCTGAATGCGTCAGATTCTCCCCCGGAATGGGGCAAAATCACCCTTTGTAAATAGCTGTAAATCAACATCGTCAAGAGGGCAAAATTACATTTGAGACGTTTTAAAACATCTCAAATGTAATTTTCCTCAGGTGCCTTGTGAGTAACCGCGAATGCGGAACGTTTTTTCAGATGTGTGGAAACAGTGTCCTCCCACGTTGAATTATTCACAAAATATGCATACCGGTGGGCGCCCGAAGACGCGGCATTTTCCTCGTGTCGGGGGAACGCGGTGCGCTTCACGAAGAGGCCAGAGCCGCTCTGCCCGGCCGGGTCACACAAAGGCCTTCCATGCAGCGGTCATTTATAATATGCGTCGCTCACGTCGTCCGCAGCATTCTGCTTCTGCACCCTTATCATATTGACGAGCATGCCCTGTCCGCCCTTTTCCGCCTTGAGGACCGTTCTCTCAGGACAGTCGTCACGGAAACCGACTTTCAGGCCACTGCATATGGAATTGAATTTCCCCTCCGACTCGATGGCCGTCTGATAGGGAACTTTCCCAGAATACCAATAGCAGAAGCAATCGGTAAGATTGGCGGAAGCCCCGTTTTTGAGCAGAAATCCTGTGCTCATCTGGTCGCTGTAACAGTAATAGCACCAGTTGTTGCTCTGCTCTATCAGAAATCCGCAGCTCCCTTCGTATACCTGCTGCCCTTTGGAAATATAGAGCGGGTGTATGTTCCTGAGCGAATTGCCGCCACTCTTGATCCATACGCCGTAGTGAACCGAAGCGATGCGCATATTCGTAAGCGTGTTGTCATATCCCTCTATCAGCACACCTACAGCATCTGAATGATTGTTGCCGACGATGTTCACGTCCGAGATGTCCGCGTCTGCGGAACCGCTGTTCGCACCGTATTTGATATGCAGTCCTATCTGCGTATTCTTGATCGACACATCCTGCACCTTTGTCTCGCGGCCTCCGTCGATCGACACGCCATTGGCCACGCCCGAGCCGTCTATGATGCCGCCGTAGAGCCCGTAGTTGCTGCCGTTGATGGTGATATTGTTCTTCTTATGCAGCGCGCCGAGGCGTATCACGGCCTCCCCTGCCTGCCAATTGGCGGCGGCCTTAATCACGGCATAGTTGGAGAGCACCAGGCACACGCTTCTGGTCGGGTCGGAGGATGTGAGCAGAGGATGCGAGAGGAGATATGTGCCGTCGGGGAAGAAGATAGTCCTGTTGGGGTGAGCGTCCAGCAGCCGCTGCAGGGTGTCGGCCACGTCGGCCTTACCATCGTTGCTGATACCGTAATCCAGAACATTGAGGTAATCGTTGGAGGCGGGCGTATGAGGCCTTTTGCGCCCCATGGCATTCATGTCCGCCGTTCCTATTATCAGGCACAGCAGTACGGCAATCAGCGGCAGGTGCAGTGACGCGGGTTCTCTTCTCATCTCTTTGTTCATCTCGTTCATTATGATTTCAGGGTTTGCTAATGTGTTATTGGTAATTTGTCTGTCCTCGTGCGATAAAAACGAAGTAGCTAAGGGAATAGATTATTTCTCTTAGCTCCTTTATTGTGCACAACTCTATGATTGGATATCAGAGCTGATCCTTCTCGATGTCCTTGAAGTATCGGTATGTGCCTACTTTCAGTTCGTCCGTAGCGGCTTCGTCGCACACGATGATGCCATGGCGGTGCAGCTGGAGCACGCTGATGGTCCACATCTGGGTCACTGGGCCTTCTACAGCAGCCTGCAGGGCCTTTGTTTTGTTGTGACCGTTGCAGAGGATCATCACTTCCTTTGCGGCCATCACCGTACCTACGCCGACAGTCAGCGCATGGGTTGGCACATTGTTCATGTCACCGCCAAAGAAGCGCGAATTGGCTATGCGGGTGTCGGTCGTGAGGGTCTTGACGCGGGTCAGCGAACTGAGAGAGGAGCCCGGCTCATTGAAAGCGATATGTCCATCGGGGCCGATGCCACCTATGAACAGATCTATGCCGCCTGCCTGACGAATCTTCTCCTCGTAGGAAGCGCACTCTGCCTCGAGGTCCTTGGCATTACCGTTGAGGATGTGGATGTTTTCCTTCGGGCAATCGATGTGAGAGAACAGATTCCTGTACATAAAGGAGTGGTAGCTCTCGGGATGGCTCTCGGGGAGGCCCACATACTCGTCCATATTAAAGGTCAGGACGTTCTTGAAGCTCACACGGCCCTCCTTGTTGGCCTTGACCAGGTTCTGGTACATTCCGATAGGCGAAGAGCCCGTGGGAAGGCCCAGCACAAAGGGATGATCGGCTGTCGGGCCGAAGGCATTGATTTTATTGGCTACATAGTCGGCTGCCCATCTGGACAAATTCTCGTAATCCGGTTCTATAATTACTCTCATGATGTATTTTATTGAATTCTACAATAGGCAAAGTTAGTTATTATTTCCGAGGATATAAGCCTGCGGGGCATATTTATTTGTATTGCTGCTCTCTTTCGTAGCGGCCCTGAGCGGCGGGAATATAATCTCCCGCATCATATATGCCGCCCACATCAGCACGGCGAGGCTTATGATGAGGCCAAGAGTCCAGAACACGAACTCGAGCACATACAGCGCCACGGGCGTGGCCGGCTGTCCCTCCATCATGACGGCGGTCGCGTTGTCGTATACACCCATCATCAGAGCCGCAGCAGGCAGCAGGAACAGGCCGAGCAACACCACCGTCACGGCTCCGAGCGACACGAGGCGCAGCCACACGCCGCCCCCGCGCTTTCGCATCTCGCGGAAGCCCGTCCTGACGGAGCCGAAGAAGCACGCATCGCGAAGCATATACTCGTACTGGGCTATATAGAACGGCACTATCATCACCAGCACATACACTCCCAGCGCCGCAAAGAACCACGCCGAGACCCTGACGCCACAGAAGATGAGCGCGGCCGCGATGATGCCGAATGTAACGAGCGAGAGGAGGCAGAACTGCAGGAACCTGAGCGCCGCGTAGCGCTCCTCTGCGAAGGTGTGCTTTGCGGCCCCGACCTCAGAGCCCATCAGCATGAAGACCAGCCCACGCCATACTACGAACAGCAATACGGCGATCAGCAGGCCTGCGGCATACTTTATAAAGATGCCCATATCAATGTAATGATAAGGGAAATAGGACACGGCGTCCATCCTCACCTCGCCGACATTGCCCGTGAGCGTTGCAGCGAGCACCAATGCTATCAGAGCGGTAAAGATCAGCAGCGGGCGGGGCTTTTGCCTGAGGCTTTTCCAGAAGGCTCTGGAACCGGCCTTCAGCGCTCCGCCTAATGACAAATCGAAGTCTTTTGTCGTTTTATACTCCTCCATATCGATGATTGACTATTTTTATTTGCGAAGTTACGAAAATATCTGCGTATCTTTGCCCTGCGGAAAAGAAAACAAGCAATGAGCGACAAAATTATCTCGTGGGGATTTATCGGTTGTGGCGAAGCGACGGAGAAGAAGAGCGGACCGGCCTTCTCGCTGGTCGAGGGCTCGCGCGTCGTAGCGGTGATGAGCCGCAGCCGCGACAAGGTATGCTCCTACGCCAAGCGCCACAACATACCGGTATGGTACACCGACGCCCAGCAGCTCATCGACGACCCGGACGTCAACGCCGTATACATTGCCACGCCGCCGTCCACCCACGCCACATACGCCATCATGGCCCTCAAGTCTGGCAAGCCCGCCTACGTCGAGAAGCCGCTGGCCTCCAACTATCAGGACTGCGGGCGCATCAACCGCATCGCGGAGAAGACGGGTGTGCCCTGCTTTGCCGCCTACTACCGCCGCTACCTGCCCTACTTCCAGAGAGCCAAGCAGCTTATCAACGAGGGCCAGATAGGCAAAGTGATGAATGTGCAGCTCCGCTTCGCCGCGCCGCCGCGCGACCTGGACTACAACAGCAAGGACCTACCCTGGCGTGTACAGCCCGACATCGCCGGCGGAGGCTACTTCTACGATTTCGCGCCCCATCAGATAGACATGCTGCAGGAGATCTTCGGCCCGATAGTGGAAGCCAAGGGCTACAAGGACAACAGAGCTGGCCTCTATGAGACGGAGGACACAGTCAGCGCCGCTTTCCGTTTTGCCTCAGGCCTTCCGGGCTCGGGCTCATGGTGCTTCGTGGCCCACGAGTCGGCCAAAGAGGACCGCATACAGATCATTGGCAACAAGGGCGAGATCAGTTTCTCCATCTTCACCTACGAGCCCATCGTTCTCCACACGGAGCGCGGGCGGGAGGAGATTGTCGTGAAGAATCCCGAGCACGTACAGCTGCCGCTCATCCGCCTCATCGTAGAGCACCTGCAGGGCAAGGCCATCTGCACCTGCGACAGCGTGAGCGCCACCTCGGTCAATTGGGTAATGGACAGGATACTCGGCAAGATCTGAATGGTGTACGCTCCTCTCATTCTACGGCGCCTCACGATGTTGCTCACGGCGCTGATGCTCCTCTCTGTCAACACAGCCATGGCCGACGCCCCGGAAAAGAAGCACGGCTCTGTCCTCAGGCGGATCTTTCATCACCTCACCGACATAGATACGGCTTACATCACTCCTGCGAAATACAAATTCTCCACAATGGTGCAGGCGAGCAATTACCTCAACTATTACAGTTTCTCGAGCAAGGGCAGTGGTGATGACGACAATACGCAGCGCATCAGGCTCATCACCAAGCCGCGGCTTAAGATGGGTCCTTACTTCGGCTGGAGGTGGCTGTTCTACGGCTACCAGTTTGACGTCCTGCGCACAGGCACGGGCGACAAGACCTCGGGCTACAACATAAGCCTCTACTCCAACGCCTTCGGCATCGATTATATCCGCGAGAAGAACAGGGGCGACTTTACCATCTCGGGCACGTCCGGATTCGGGGACAACGAGAACCTGCACGACATCCACTACGACGGCCTGAGCACCTACACCAGCAATCTGAACGTCTACTATATCTTCAATCACCGCCACTTCTCCTACCCCGCCGCGTTCAGCCAGACCACACAGCAGAGGAAGAGTTGCGGCTCATGGAAGCTCGGCTTCATCTACTCCCACCAGAGGATCACCTACGACTTCACCCGCCTGCCCTTCTCCAGCGACAGCGTCAGGGCGCTCATCTACGACGGTCTGAAGAGCGGTAACGTCAACTATTACGACTACAGCGTCAACTTCGGCTACTCGTACAACTGGGTTCCGGCGCGCAATCTGCTCGTGGCCGCATCGCTCACGCCCGCCCTGGGCTACAAGTTCACCAAGGGCCAGAACATCAGCCACAAGGAGATATTCTCCAGCCGCAACATCAACTTCGACGTCATCTCGCGCATCGGCTTTGTCTGGAACACGGGGCGCATCTTCGCCGGCACGTCGGCCATCATCCACGCCTACAATTATCACAAGCCGCAGTTCAGTGTCAGCAATGCCATCACGGTGGTCAACGTATACGCCGGCATCAATTTTCTGAGATTATAATGACAGACTTTAAGGCCCATCCACTTCCCACAGAGCGCCATCCGCTCACGCCCTTCCTGCCGGAGGGCACAAAGCTCCTGATGCTCGGCAGCTTCCCGCCTCCACTCTCCCGCTGGTGCATGCACTTCTTCTACCCCAACTATATCAACGACATGTGGCGCATCTTCGGCCTGATATTCCGCGGCGATAGGGACGCGCTCGTCGACACGGAGAAGCGCACATTCCGGCTGGCGGAGATAAAGCAGCTCCTCTGCGAGCGCCATATCGGCATATTCGACACGGCCACCGAAGTGAGGCGCCTCGAGGGCAATGCGAGCGACAAATCGCTCGAGATAGTCCGCCCCACCGACCTCACCGCCCTGACGTCGGGCCTGCCGGCGCTGACCGCCATAGCCGCCACGGGAGGCAAAGCCGCGGAGGAGATAGCCGCCGGCCTGAACGTCACCGTGCCCCGCACCGGGACGGCGCAGCCCGTAAGCATCAGCGGCAGACAGCTGAACTTCTGGCGAATGCCCTCCTCCAGCCGCGCCTACCCGATGGCCATAGAGAAAAAGGCCGAAGCCTACAGAGCGATGATGAGAGCCGAAGGAATCATATCAGAATAAAGAACAACAGTACAAATACAGAGAAAGATGAGAACGATAAAGGAAATATATAAGATAGGCCACGGCCCCTCGTCGAGCCACACCATGGGCCCGGCGCGTGCAGCTCAGATATTCGCCGACGCAGTCGACGGCACGCAGAAGGCCAGCATCACCCTCTACGGCTCCCTCGCCGCCACCGGCAAGGGCCACCTGACCGACGTCACGCTGATACGCACGCTGAAAAAGCGGAATATAGAATGCCAGATAGCCTGGCAGCCGCACACCTTCCTGCCCCACCATCCCAACGCCATGAAGATAGACGGCTATGACGGGGGCGGCAAACTGCTCGACACATGGACTGTCTACAGCGTCGGAGGCGGCGCGCTCGAGGAGGACGAACCGAAGTTTCTCAAGAACCGCAACCCGGACATCTATCCCCACACGCTGATGCGCGACATCATCGACTTCTGCCGCAGCAAAGGCTGGAGCTACTGGGAATATGTGCGCCAGTACGAGGACAATGATATAAGCGACTATCTCGCAGAGGTATGGCGCAACATGAAGGAGTCGATAGCCCGCGGACTGTCGGCCGAAGAAGTGTTGCCCGGCCCGCTTCACCTGGCCCGCAAGGCCACGCGCTTCTATGTCAAGGCGCAGGGCCTCAAGCCCTCGCTCCAGTCGCAGGGCCTCACCTTCGCCTACGCGCTGGCCGTCTCGGAGGAGAACGCCTCGGGCGGCAAGATCGTCACGGCGCCCACCTGCGGCTCGTGCGGCGTACTGCCCTCCGTGCTCTACCAGTTGCAGACCACGAAAAACTTCCCCGACATACGCATCATCCGCGCCCTCGGCACGGCCGGTATCTTCGGCAACATCGTCAAGGAGAATGCATCCATCTCGGGGGCCGAGGTCGGTTGCCAGGGCGAAGTGGGCACAGCTTGCGCCATGGCGGCGGCCGCGGCCTGCTACCTCTTCGGCGGTTCGCTCTCCCAGATAGAATATGCCGCCGAGATGGCTCTGGAGCATCATCTCGGCATGACCTGCGACCCCGTATGCGGCATGGTACAGATACCCTGTATCGAGCGCAACGCCTACGCCGCCCTCAGGGCGCTGGACTGCAACCTCTATTCGTCCTTTACCGACGGCACGCACAGCGTAAGCTTTGACAGAGTGGTCAACGTGATGAAGCAGACGGGCCACGACCTGCCGTCCCTCTACAAGGAGACCGGCCTCGGCGGACTGGCAGCCCCGCAGAAATAATGCGCCTCCCGCGTTACCCCGCTCCACAGCATCATAATGACTCCCGGAATCCATAAACCGGGAGTCTTATTTGTTGTAAAAATGCCCTCCTCGCACGCCCTAAAAGGCCTTCCTGACTCAATAGAATTCTGATGGGACAAGAATAAATTCTCATGCGGATGAAAATAAATTCTCATGCGGACGAAAATTTATTCTC
>OMUV01000009.1 GCA_900314335.1 uncultured Prevotellaceae bacterium
CATGCGGGACGGTTTTTGAAGTGTGGGGAATGGCTTTTTCAAAAATGCGGAGCTGCGCCAGTTGCTTCGGACAGCAAAGTTATCCTGACGGCGCTGTGGAATGACAACTTCGATAACTGAACTGCTTTCTCAGTAATGCGCGAATTATAGTCGGGAGAAGGGAGGAATAGCGCGATACGAATTTCCCGCCGCTTAGCCGCTCATTAGATTTTCCGGCTCGCTCCTGGGCCGCGCTGCCGCTGCCCTCCCAGCTATTTCCCGCGCCTTGCAATCTTCTCGCCCCAAACCTGCGACGTGCCAAAGGACAGTTTCCGCCACAGCCGAATCTTTCCCCATTTTTCGCAAAAGTTTTGGCCACAGCGGAAACTTTTCCTATATTTGCTCAAAAATTAAGCTATGGACGAAACTTTATCTGCGATAAAAGCATATAACTTTTGGGACGGGCCGCTGAATGAAGGCTTCATCAGGCAGAGCTATCTGGACAAGATCAACATCTACGACAGCAGCCGTCTTGTCAAGGTGCTGGTAGGTCAGCGGCGCTCCGGCAAGAGTTATATTCTGCGGCAGATAGCCGGCCGCCTGATATCCGGCGGCACCTCTCCCCGCAACACATTCTTTGTGAACATGGATATTCTGGCCTTCGACTTTATCCACGATTACAAGGACCTGGAGAGATTGTTCAGGCTGTATCTCAGGGAATTTCAGCCGAAGGGCAGGATCTACATCTTTATCGATGAGGTGCAGAACATCAGCCAGTGGGAACGGTTTGTCAACTCCTATTCGCAGGATATTTCCGGCGACTATGCCATATACCTCACGGGCTCCAACTCAAAGATGCTCTCGGGCGAACTGGCCTCGATGCTGTCGGGCCGATATGTCACCATCAATGTCTATCCCCTGTCCTATCGAGAATATTGCGACGCGGGCTCCAGGGAATACGGGCGCGCTTCATACATGCAGTACCTCCACGAGAGCGGCATGCCCGAGATGCTGCATCTCAGCGACGAGGAGGCGCGGGCCAACTATGTATCCGCGCTCAAGGACACGATCCTCCTGAGGGACATCATACAGCGCTACAACATCAAGGACCCGCGGTTGCTGGACGACCTGTTCACCTATCTGGTCAACAACACTTCCACACTGTTCTCTGTCAACAGTCTCATAAAATATTTCAAGGGCATGGGGCGCAAGGTGAGCTACGACAAGGTGGCCCTCTACCTGAGCTACATGTCGGACGCGTATCTCATTCATCGCGCTGACCGCTACAATGTGAGAGGGAAAGAGCAGCTTGCCGGCCTGTGCAAGTATTACGCCAACGACCTTTGCTTCAGCAATTACCTTTTCCGCGGAAATCAGCATGGCATAGGCTACGACCTTGAGAATGCCGTATACCTGCAGCTCAGAAGGATGGGCTACGATGTGTATGTGGGAGACAATGGAGGTCTGGAGGTGGACTTTGTGGCCCGGCGCAGGGACAGGATAGTATACCTGCAGGTGGCCTATATGCTGGTGGACGACAAGACCATATCCCGCGAATATGCCTCGCTGGAGAGTATTTCTGACAATTATGAGAAATACGTCGTTTCGCTCGACGATTATCCCCTGGCCTCACGCGGCGGCATCATCAACCTGCCCGCCTGGCAACTGGAGGATAAACTCGGATAAGAAATTCTGTAAGGGATAAATCGTTTTCTACGCCTGGCGGCGATAACCGCGCGGGCCGCTGCAACGCGCCCCGCGCGCGGAGAATATACCTTATATATAATATGCGTATCGCGCGCTTTTACCGCTCTTCGTCCCGGTCGGCCGGGGAGCTCTGCTGCGGTGCGGGCAATGTGATGGCCTGCATTTCCCTAAGGGTGGAACTGTAGCAGACACGTCTGAGGGCGCTGCGCGAGGTGACGTAGAGCGTGCCGTCGGGCACATCGCGCGTCACGACGGAGCCCGCGCCGATGACGCTCCAGGCGCCTATCTTCACGCCCTGGATGACCGTCGAACCAGCGCCGACCCATGTGCCCTCGCCCACGTGGACATTGCCGCAGAGCGTGGAGTGGGGCGAGATGTGGACAAAGTCGCCGAGCTGGCATTCGTGGTCGACCGAGGCGCCGGTGTTGATGATGGCGTGGCGGCCGATGCGGGCGTCCGCCTGGATGACCGCGCCGGCCATGACGACTGAGCCCTCGCCGATGCGCGCGCTCGTGGCGACGACGGCCGTGGGATGGATGGCCGTGATGTAGCGGGCGCCGAGGCGCGAGGCGATGAGCTTGCGCACACGGTTGCTGCCGATGGAGATGATGAGCGGCTGCTCGCCGCTGTAGGTGTGCCTCACCTCGTAGCCCGAGAGGCTGGTCACCGCCGGGTTATCGTCGATAAGATAGTCCACCCTGATGCCCGCCTTCTGAAGCAGGTCAATGATTACCTTCGCGTGTCCGCTTGCGCCGTATAGATACATAATGAGAGAGATTTTTCTGATGGTTATTGCGGCCGGACCCTTTCAGTTGTGGCCGTTGAAGGGCTCCATCGTCGCGCTGCCCTCGTGCGAGATGCCCGTGCGGCGGACGACGGAGAGAATGGTGAGCCATACGATCTTCAGATCGAGCCAGAGGCTGACGTGGTCCACATACCAGACATCGTAGCTGAACTTTTCTCTCCAGGAGATGGCGTTCCGGCCGTGACACTGCGCCCAACCCGTTATCCCGGGGCGCACCTCGTGGCGGCGCATCTGCTCTGGCGTGTAGAGCGGCAGGTACTGCGGCAGCAGGGGCCGCGGACCGATGAGCGCCATGTCGCCCCGCAGGACATTTAAGAGCTGCGGCAGTTCGTCGATCGAGAGCGAGCGCACCAGCCGGCCCACCTTTGTGAGGCGCTTCTCGTCGGGCAGGAGCCGGCCGTCGGCGTCGCGCTCGTCGGTCATGGTCTTGTACTTGATCACGCGGAAGATGCGGCCGTGCAGCCCGGGGCGGTCCTGCGTGAAGAAGGCCCCCGCGCCCTTATTGGCGAAGTGGAGCCACACAGTGATCACCAGCAGCAGCGGCGAGAGCACTATCACGGCTGTCAGCGCGATGCAGAAGTCCAGCAAACGCTTGAAAAAATGTCTGTACATCCTTTTTATCTGATGCAAATATAGGAAAAAGCCGCGAGACGGGCGGAGAATAATCACGGAGGCGCAGGAAATCGTTTCTCTGAGCATAATTTCGCCGGTCGCGGGGCAAAAAGCGGAATAAGAAGGCCTCAGGAGGGGCGGCGAGCCGGTTTTATTCGTAAATTTGGGCAATAAACACAAAAATATGAAGAAGATACTATCCCTTCCGCCCAATCTGGTGGAGTGTTTCCACGATATCACGGGCCTCGGCCGCAAGGACTGGTTCTGCGGCTGCGACCCCGTAGGCCACAGGCTTGGCAGCGGCGGCGGCACAGCCCATCTGCTCCTGTCGCTCTACCGTCAGGAGGCCGGCGAAGCCGTCAGTTTCCGCGACTGGCTCGGCAGGGAGCGCCGCATCATCATCCACGCCGGCGGGCAGGGCCGCAGGCTGCCCGCCTACTCCCCGAGCGGCAAGGTGCTGACGCCTGTGCCCGTGTTCAGATGGGAGCGCGGACAGAAGCTCTCGCAGACACTCCTCGACCTGCAGCTCCCGCTGCTCACGGACATCATGGAGGGCGCGCCAAAAGGGCAGAACATACTCATCGCAAGCGGCGACGTCTACATCCGGTGCACCGAAGCGCTGCCGCCGATGCCCGAGGCCGACGTCGTGTGCTACGGCCTGTGGCTCGACGCCTCGATAGCCACCCATCACGGCGTCTTCGTCTCCTCGCTCTCCGACCCTTCCCGCCTGGAGTATATGCTTCAGAAACCCTCCGAGGCAGAGCTCGCGGCCCTTGGCGGAGAACATTTCTACCTGACCGATATCGGGCTGTGGGTACTCTCAGACCGCGCCGTCGAGGTGCTCATGCGCCGCTCCACAGGTGCTGACGGACTGCGGGAGTACAACCTCTACAGCGAGTTCGGATGCGCCTTAGGAAGCCGGCCGACCATTGCGGACCAGGAGGTGAGCGCCTTAACCACGGCGATAGTGCCCCTGAGCGGCGGCGAGTTCTACCACTTCGGCACATCGTCCGACCTGCTCTCCTCCACAGTGGCCATCCAGAGCATTGTGAGTGACCAGCGCCGCATCCTCCAGCACTCGCGCAAGCCCAACCCCGCCATCTTCATCCAGAACGCCGATGTCCGCATCCCCGTGAGCAGCAGCAACCGCAATGTGTGGATCGAGAACTGTATCATCCCCGCGGGCTGGACGATCACATGCCGCAACATCCTCACCGGGATCCCCGACAACGACTGGCGCCTGCAGATGGCTCCGGGGCAGTGCCTCGACATCGTACCGGTGGGCGCGAAGAGCTACGCCGTGCGGCCTTACGGATTCACAGACCCGTTTCGCGGGCCGCTCACAGGGCCCGCCGCGGCTACGTTCCTGGGTCGCCCGTTCACAGAGTGGGCATCGGAGCGCGGCATAGAGCCGTCTGAGATCGACGGTGCCGATGACCTGCAGAGCGCTGCCCTGTTCCCGCTGCTCGACAACCCCGACGATGCCGGCTGTGTGGCCCGCTGGATGCTCAGCGACCCGTCGGACAGCCGCGGACGCGCTCTCTGGAGGGGCGCAGAGCGCCTGAGCGCCGACGATCTCGGCGACCGCGCCAACCTGAGGCGTCTCACAGCGCAGCGCGACGAACTACGCCTCGCCTGCCTCCCGCTCCTCGCCGCCAACTACCGTCACAGTGTGTTCTATCAGCTGGACCTCGACGACACCGCCCGCGAGTACGCCCGCACCGACTATACTCCGCCCTCGCCGCTGCCCGACGACGAGCCCGTCATGATGCGCCTGGGCAACGCCATGTTCCGCGCCCGGGTAGCCGCATGCCGCGGCGACGACGGCACAGCGGACAGAGAGCGCGCCTTCGCCCTGATGCGGGAGACTCTGACCGGCGAGCTCAGGCCCGAGAGCCCGCATCTGGCCGTCTGCACCGATCAGATCGTCTGGAGCCGCAGTCCCGTGAGGATAGACATCGCAGGCGGATGGACCGACACGCCGCCCTACTGTCTGGCCGAGGGAGGCGAGGTGATCAATCTCGCTGTGGAGCTCGGCGGGCAGCCGCCCCTGCAGGTATATGTCAAGCCCTGCCGGGAGCGTCACATTGTGATCCGCAGCATTGACCTCGGCGCCGCCGAGGAGGTCCATAGCTATGAGCAGCTCGCCGACTTCCGCCACGTCGGTTCGCCGTTCTCCATCCCCAAGGCCGCCATTGCTCTCGCCGGCTTCCTGCCACAGTTCTCCGCCGAGCGTTTCCCCTCGCTCCGCGATCAGCTGGAGCACTTCGGCGCCGGCCTTGAGCTCACCCTGCTGTCGGCTGTGCCGGCCGGGTCGGGCCTCGGCACGAGCAGCATCCTCTCCGCCACCGTCCTCGGAGCGCTCAGCAACTTCTGCGGGCTGGGCTGGGACAAAGACGAGATAGGTCTACACACGCTCATCCTCGAGCAGATCCTCACCACTGGCGGCGGCTGGCAGGACCAGTTCGGCGGCATTCTCCACGGAGTGAAACTGCTGGAGACAGAGCCCGGCTATGTGCAGCGCCCCGTCACGAGATTCCTGCCCACCGACCTCTGGACGAGCCCCGAGTACGCGCCCTGCCATCTGCTCTACTACACCGGCATCACGCGGACGGCCAAGAACATCCTCTCCGAAATAGTGGAGCGCATGTTCCTCAGCGACGGCCCGCAGCTACGCCTGCTGCGCCACATGAAGAGCCATGTAAGCGACATGTACGACGCCATACAGCGGGCCAACTTCCGCGCCATGGGAGAGCTCGTGCGCCGCACATGGGAGCAGAACTGCCGTCTGGACAGCGGCACCAATCCGCCGGAGATCCAGGCCCTCACACGCCGCATCGACGACCTGTGCCTGGGCTACAAGCTCCCCGGCGCGGGCGGCGGCGGGTTCCTCTACATGATAGCCAAAGACCCCGATGCCGCGGCCGCCATCATCACACGCCTCAACGCCTCGCCCCTCAGGCCCAACGCGCGCTTCGTGCAGATGCGCCTGAGCACCGGCGGACTGCAGACAAGCCGCAGCTGAGGTCGCGCCCCGCTCACCGGCATTCACAACACCCTAAAAACATCAGCAATGAGTACACAAGGAAATATCGTCACCCACTTCGGCCGCCCCGTGCAGCGCTATGTGCAGACACTCCAGCTCAGGGACAATCCCGAGCTCATAGCGCGCTATCGCGAGCTCCACGACCGCCATCACAACCCCGCACTTGTCCGTCAGGGGATACGCGCCGTGGGACTGTTGGAAATGGACATCTACCTGCGCGGCACAACGCTCGTCATGATCGTCGAGGCCCCCGTTGGCTTCGACTGGGACAAGGCGATGGCGCGCCTGGCCAAAGAGCCCGGCCAGAGCGAATGGGAGGACACGGTGGCCCCGTATCAGAAGTGCGCCCCGGGCTCTGCGAGCCACGAGAAATGGCAGATGATGGAGCGCATCTTTCACCTCTACGAGAACGAGGCCTCCGCTGAGTAGCCTTCCGCTCGCCCGCGCCGCCATGCCCGCAATGACATTAGCCGGCCCGCATCAATCTAAATAAGGAGGCT
>OMUV01000054.1 GCA_900314335.1 uncultured Prevotellaceae bacterium
GATGGATTTCCCCGTTTTGTGAAACCTCGCGTATGCACACCATAAAAAACCTCCCGCTTAACTCAGAAACTACATTTGAGATGAGTAAAAACACATTTGAGGTATTCTTTCTCGTCTCAAATGTAATTTTGCCCTCTGCGGAGCGCTGATTTCTAATCATTTACACAGGCTCCAAAACCGCCTTTGCCGGGGCCGGGAAATTGTGCATTCCACACCATTCCGCCACTTCCTGAGAAGGTTCCTCTCAGCTGACTTTCCTCAAGGCGGAATAAGGCTTGCTCTTACGGCAGTCCCCTGTCGCTGCCATAACTGGCCCTGAGACGGAGCACATACACCTAAATATAATATGCGTGTCCCTATATATAATATGCGTATTGCGGAAGTCGCCCGCAGGCTTCAGGCAGAGGGAAGAGCCTCCGGCGCGACACATCGGTATGGCAAAACGCCGCCTATTGCCCACGCGTCGAGCTTTGAGTATAAATAATAATAAAAAAGGCGCATTTTATCGCGATAGATTATCACGGAGCAAAGTTTTTGCCTAAATTTGCAACATTAAGCAATAATATCAACCCAAGAGGAGTGAACTTCTCTTTCTCAAAATTCTAAGAAAATGTGTGGAATATCCGGCATCCTCAATTGTGACGGGCAAGACAAAGCCCTGCGCAAGGAGGTCCTGAAAATGTCAGCACGTCTGCGTCACCGCGGACCGGACTGGTCTGGCATCTATTGCGGAAAAACAGCAATACTTGCCCATGAACGTCTCTCAATCGTCGACCCTCAATCGGGCAAACAGCCGTTAATCTCTCCCGACGGCAAGCAGATCCTCGCCGTCAACGGTGAGATTTACAATCACATGGACATCCGCGCCCGCTACAAGGGCCGCTACGACTTCACCACGGGGTCGGACTGCGAGGTGATACTGCCGCTCTACCGCGACAAGGGCATGGACTTTCTGGAGGAGCTCAACGGCATCTTCGCCTTCGTGCTCTACGACGAGGAGAAGAACTGCTTTATGATCGGCAGGGACCACATCGGTATCATTCCCCTGTACATCGGCAAGGACAAGGCAGGCAAGGTATACTTCGCCTCCGAGCTCAAGGCTCTCGAGGGCTACTGCGAAGACTACATCCCCTTCCCTCCCGGCCATTACTACGACTCGCGCGACGGTGAGTTCCACCGCTGGTACAATCGCGACTGGGAGAGCTATGACAATGTGAAGGACAACCCCGCTTCCGTGCAGGAGCTTCACGACTCGCTGGAGAGCGCCGTCAAGAGGCAGCTCATGAGCGATGTGCCATACGGCGTACTGCTCAGCGGCGGTCTGGACAGCAGTGTAGTGAGCGCGCTGGCCAAGAAGCACGCATCGCTGCGTGTAGAGACAGGGAGCGCCAAGGAGGCCTGGTGGCCCCAGCTCCACTCCTTCGCCATCGGCCTCAAAGGTGCGCCCGACCTGGCCAAGGCCAAGCTCGTGGCCGACCACATCGGCACGGTGCACCATGAGATCAACTACACCATACAGGAAGGTCTCGACGCCATTTCCGACGTTATCTACCATATAGAGACTTATGATGTGACCACCGTGCGCGCCTCAACGCCTATGTATCTGCTGGCGCGCGTCATCAAGAGCATGGGCATCAAGATGGTGCTCAGCGGCGAGGGCGCCGACGAGATCTTCGGCGGCTATCTCTACTTCCACAAGGCTCCCGACGCCCGCGCATTCCACGAGGAGACGGTCAGAAAACTGAGCAAGCTGCATCTCTACGACTGCCTGAGGGCCAACAAGAGCCTCGCCGCGTGGGGTGTGGAAGGCCGGGTACCGTTCCTCGACAAGGAGTTTCTCGACACGGCCATGCGCCTCAACCCGGCGGCCAAGATGTGCCCGGGCAACACCATCGAGAAGAAGATACTGCGCGAGGCATTCTCGGACATGCTGCCCGAGGAGATCGTGTGGAGGCAGAAGGAGCAGTTCAGCGACGGAGTGGGCTACAACTGGATAGACACACTCCGCGACCAGGCCACCAAGGCCGTGAGCGACGACGAGATGGCCCACGCTTCCGAGCGCTTCCCCATCAATCCGCCCCGCAACAAGGAGGAATACTTCTATCGCACCATCTTTGAGAGCCACTTCCCCAGCAAGTCGGCCGCCATGTCCGTACCGAGCGTACCGAGCGTGGCCTGCTCGACGGCAGAGGCTCTGGCATGGGACGCCTCCTTCAAGGGTCAGAACGAGCCTTCCGGCCGCGCGGTCAAGGACATTCACATCGACGCATAAACAGGAGGACGCATTCTAAGCAGCTATGGCAAAGACTATCGAATTTACCAAGATGCACGGCGCCGGCAACGATTACATCTATGTCGACACCGACCGATACCCGATAGACGACCCCGCCGCGCTCTCGATAAAATGGAGCCGGCAGCACACGGGCATCGGCAGCGACGGGCTCATCCTGATAAGCCGCTCTGAGGTGGCCGACTTCAGGATGCGCATCTTCAATGCCGACGGCTCGGAGGCCATGATGTGCGGCAACGGGACACGCTGCGTAGGCAAATATGTCTACGACAAAGGGCTCACGGACAAGACGCGCATCTCGCTCGAGACTCTCTCGGGCATAAAAATCATCGACCTCCACCTGACCGGCGGCGAGGTGACGAGCGCCAGCGTCGACATGGGGCCGTACACCGTGCTCCCGCTGGGCGACGACCCGACGCCGTTTGTCAATCGCGAGATCACCGCCGGCGGCGTTACCATGCGCGGCACGGCCGTCTCGATGGGCAATCCGCACCTCGTCTTTTTTGTGGACGACGCGGAGCACTTCGATGTGGCGGGCATCGGGCCGGCCTTTGAGCGCCACCCGTGGTACAAGGACCGCACCAATGTCGAGTTCGCTCAGGTGCTCTCGCCCAGCTCCATCCGTATGCGGGTATGGGAGCGCGGCTCGGGCATCACGATGGCCTGCGGCACGGGAGCCTGCGCCACCTATGTGGCCGGCGTGGTCAATCATCTCGTGAGCGGACGCACATCCCTCATTCTCGACGGCGGTACACTCTATATAGAGCAGGCCGCAGACGGACACATCATCATGACCGGCCCGGCAGAGACTGTCTACGAGGGCCGCATCAGTTACTAAAAGACTAACACAGAAGATTATGATAAGTATCAACACCAATTTTCAGAACCTCTCGCAGAATTACCTGTTCGCAGAAATAGCGCGCAGGGTAAGCGTGTACAAGGAGGCTCACCCCCAGAAGCATGTCATAAGCCTCGGCATCGGCGACGTGACGCGCCCGCTGGCCGCCTCCGTCATCCGGGCCATGCACAAGGCTGTCGACGACGAGGCAGCGGCCGCCACATTCCACGGCTACGGCCCGGAGCAGGGTTACGCCTTCCTCCGCGACAAGATAGCCGAATACGACTACCGCAGCCGCGGCCTCGACATCAAGAGCGATGAGATATTCATCAGCGATGGCGCCAAGAGCGACACGGGCAATATCACCGACCTGTTCGGCGCGGACAATGTCATCGGCCTCACCGACCCAGTATATCCCGTCTACATGGATAGCAATGTAATGTGCGGTCACGCCGGCGCAAAATACGAGGACGGCTACGAGCGCATCGTGGCGCTGCCCTGCACCGAGGAGAACGGATTCTCGCCCGCGCTGCCCGACCGCACGCTCGACCTCATCTACCTCTGCTATCCCAACAATCCTACCGGCACAACGCTCACCCGCCTGCAGCTCACAGCGTGGGTCAACTACGCCATAGCCCATCACTCGCTCCTGCTCTTCGACGCAGCCTACGAGGCCTTTATCACCGACGACACGCCCCACTCCATCTACGAGATCGAGGGTGCGAAGAGCTGCGCCATCGAGTTTCGCAGCTTCTCCAAGACGGCCGGCTTCACCGGCGTGCGCCTCGGCTACACGGTAGTGCCCGAGGAACTGAAGTATAAGACCGCGGACGGAGGCGAACTGCAGCTCAACCAGATGTGGAGGCGCAGGCAGACCACCAAGTTCAACGGCGCTTCCTACATCTCGCAGCGCGGCGCCGAGGCCATCTACACGGAAGAGGGCCGCAGGGAGATCATGGCGAACATCGACTACTATCACGAGAACGCCCGCGTCATGAAGAGCAGTCTCGAGAGCCTGGGTCTGAAGGTATACGGCGGTGTCAACTCGCCCTACCTCTGGGTCAGGATTCCCGACGGAGAGACATCGTGGTCGTTCTTTGACAAACTGCTCAACGAGGCAGCTCTGGTGACCACGCCGGGCGTCGGCTTCGGCCCGAGCGGCGAGGGATTCATCCGCCTCACGGCTTTCGGTTCGCACGACGACGCCCGAGAGGCAATGGAGAGAATATCCGAAACTCTGGGATGACATCGGCTTCATGCCACAACCCGCATATTCCCCGACGCCCTTAATGCCGCCGGGGATTTTTATATCTCCCCTTACTCTCCGGCAAGACATTCGGAGAAAATACCTTTTAGTAAGGTCACAAAACATGCCCCTCTGCGTAATATATGCAGAACACTAAAATTCTATCACAATGAACAGGACATTTCTATTAACCTCGGCGATAGCCGTGCTCTCGACAGTGATGGCTACGGGGTGCAAGAGCAACGAGCACAGCGAGACGGCCACGGACCTCACCGCAGAGGTAGCAAAGCTCGAAGAGAACGACATCACCCGCAATTACGACTTTACCGGTTTTAACGGAATTACGGCCGACGGAGCCGTGACTATCCGCTTCACACAAGGGAGCGACTACAATGTGAAGATTACCTGCAACAAGGACATCCTAAGTCGTATTACAATCAAGAAATCGGGGAACACGCTCAACATTCACACCAAAGGCTCCACGACAATCACGACGACCGACTTGAAAGACCTTATCAATGACAAAACGGGCAATAAGTATCCTGTACCGACCGTCTACATCACAGCTCCGAAGCTCGAGACGGTGCATCTGATGGGAGCGACATCCATTAAAGGCGAGACTTTGAAGGCCTCCGGCTTCAGCGCCGTGATAGACGGTGCGGCTAAGCTGGAGCTCGACACCATCAAGAGCAAAACCATAAACATTATCAACAACGGCGCCGGATATTTCAATGCGTTCATAGAAGCCGACAACGCCGAGATAGATAACAACGGCGCAGGTCGCGCAAACATAAAATACAAAGGAGAGTCCCTGAAGCTCAGCAATAACGGCGCTGCCAATCTAAAAGCCGACGTAGACTGCAAGAGCATCAAGAGCGACAATAACGGTGCGGGCAAAATCAAGCTTTCGGGTACAGCCGACAAGACAGACATCGTTACCTCCGGCGTGGCCAAGACCGACGTCGAAGAGCTGAACAAACTTTAGCACCACCATTCCGCGTATCTTGTAATGGAGGAAGGAGAATATCGCGCCGCTGCAGAAGCTCTGCGCCCCATGCTCGTAGAGACGGCCCGCAGCTACCTCCGAGACACGGCTGCCGCCGAGGACATGGCTCAGGAGACACTGATGCGTATGTGGCAGATGCACGACGCCCTGCATTCTCCGGTCGAAGCACTGGCCCGAACCATAGTACGCAACCTCGCGCTCGACTATCTACGACGTCGCAAGCCGCTGACGGACATCGGGGAGACTGATATAGCCGCCGAAGAGACAGACACGGACCACGAGCGCTACCGTAGGATTATGAGCATCATAGCCACCCTGCCGGCTCTACAGCAGACAGTCCTGCGGCTCCGACTCACAGAGGGAAGGGAATACGCGGAAATCGCCGAACTGACCGGCATAAAACAAACGGCTTTGAGAAAGATTGTAAGCCGTGCACGCTTTCGCATTCTGACCATTTACAATGAAATGAATATATGAAACCAGATAAACTCGCACACATCATCTCGCTATACTTCGACGGCCGGACGACGCTCCGGCAGGAAAGGAAGCTATATGCCTATTTCCGCAGAAGCGACATAGACCCCGCCTTCAAGCGTTACGCGGCTCTCTTTCGCGACATGGCTGCCGCCGACAAAGCTCTATGCACTACTGTCGCGCACCGAAGCACGCTGCAACGCTTCCTGCCGCGCGCAGCCGCCGTCGTACTGCCGGCGCTCGTCCTCTCCGGCTCTCTCCTGCTCTACCGGCACCGCCTCTACGACAGGCTCGCCGACAAGTACGAAGGCAGCTATATGATAGTGGGAGGACAAAGGACGGACAACCTTCTTAAGATACACAAGCAGCTGGCGCGTACACTCTCCGAAGCCGACAAGACAGAGCAAAGGATAAGCAAACTCAAGAGCGCCGAAGAGGCGGAGCAGGAAATACTGAGCAGCATCGGCGACCCGCGAATACGAGCCGCCATAGAACAGGCTTATAATGAATGACAATGAAAAGATTAGCTATCATAGTTATCGTATTGTGGACAGCATGGGCGGGCGCCGCTGCCCAGAATGAAGTGGACCGCATGGTCAACCACCTCTCTACCATCGGCACGGCCTCTTTCACCAGCGCCGTAGAGCGCGACAGCAAGACCCACAAGATAATCAAGGTGGTCAACAAGCTCGTCATGTCCGGGCCGAACGTCAAAAAGCTCTCCAGGACATTCGACAGCGAAGCGGCGAAACAGAAAAACTCCTATTCCACAAAAAAGGACAATATCATCACCAAGATATTCACACAGGATTATCCCACATCCTCGCGTATCTACATGATAAAATACGCTGACGAATCCATGTTCCCCGAGACGGAGATCACGATCATCATAAAAAAGAGATAGATTCCCCTCACGTCAGAACGAGTCAGAACGAGTCAGAACGCGCCAGACTATGGAACATCATTTATTGCATATCGATACCTGTTATAGGGGCTGAGTCGTGAGACACGGCTAAGATA
>OMUV01000006.1 GCA_900314335.1 uncultured Prevotellaceae bacterium
TTACTTCGCGCTTTGCCTTATTGGACATGCGGCCGCTGAGGGCAGCGGCCCTCCCAGCTATTGCCCGCTCACAGCAGTTTCTTTGTCCGCAATCGCGGCGCACAAAAGGGCCGTTTTTGGCCCTTTGCAAAGTGTTGAAAATCAGTGCCTGCGAAAGGCCAAAACTACATTTGAGACGATTTGAAACATCTCAAATGTAGTTTCCCTCATGTCCTATGTGAGTAACACAGCATGCGGGAGCGTTTTTTGAAGTGTGGGGAATGCCTTTTCAAAAATGGTGGAAAACGGCAGTTGTTTCGTATGACGAAATTATATCAGCGGGGCAGGGGAATGAGGACTTATATAATAGGGAATCTTTCTCTGTAAAGCGCGAAGGCTGGTTGGGAGTACGAGACGCGCGCCAATGTTTTGGACGACGTTAGCTGGGAGGACCGCTGCCCTCAGCGGTCTCCAGCCGCCGCGAAAGGTATAGAAGGGTATAATGAGCAATGCGTCTCACAGTCTATCATGAGTCCCTTGCATCGCAAATTACTTCGCGCTTTGCCTTATTGGACATGCGGCCGCCGCGAACAAAGCAGCAAATCGATTAGCGAAAAACTCTCCCGGCTATTCCCCTGCAAACAATCTTATATGTGAATTTCTGCCTTTGCGAGGCTGGCGAATTCTACTCGCAGATATTAGTTTACCGGCAATAATCAATTTATTTTCGCACTTCTCCGAGCTGCGCCTCGATTTATTTCTCTATTTTTGTATCATCACGGGCTGATCCTTTGCGGATTCTCCCCGGGAGTCAAATCATTATGAATATTCCTCAGACAGTCATCGACGCGGAGCCCGCCAGGGTGAGGCAACTGTTCATGCAGTGGGAGCCCTTTATGGAGCAGCATGTTGTGTTCTGGACCATTCCCGGCAACATCGACGTCCATACCAAGGGCCACTGCGAGCGGGTTCTGCTCCACGCGCTGCGCATAGGCGAGGCCCGCCTTGTCTCCGACCGTGCCATGAAGGCGCTGGCGCATGCGTCCGTCTTCCACGATTCGCGGCGCAAGGACAACTATCTCGACGTCGGCCACGGGGAGCGTGCAGCCCATTACTATCAGACATTCTGCCCGGTGTACGGGCTGACATTCCTGCCTGAGGCCTATGCCGCCATCTTCTATCACGACCGCGACGACGAGACGGGCCGGGCTTTCATCGCCGCCCATAGCGGACAGTACAAAGCCGTGTGGCAGGAGGTATACGCCATCTTTAAGGACGCCGACGCCCTCGACCGTTACCGGCTGGGCGAGTGGTGTCTGGACAAACGCTACCTGCGCACGCCGGAAGCGAAGGCGATGACGGACTTTGCCCTGCATCTGGTGCAGGGAACCATTCCTCCCGACGACCTCGCTTTCACCTACTCGCAGACAGAGCCTTTCCGGCCTCAATATCTAAAAAGCAAGAAATGAGAAAATCGCTATTGATGGGAGCCACGCTCATCTGCGCCTCAGGAGCCGCGGCACATCAGAGGCCGAACATCCTGTTTATCCTTTGCGATGACATGGGCTATGGCGACCTGGCCTGCTACGGGCAGAAGTATATCAGCACGCCCAACATCGATCGTCTGGCCGCCGAGGGCATGCTCTTCACGCAGGCTTACGCGGGCAGTCCCGTCAGCGCCCCCTCGAGGGCGTGCCTGATGACGGGGCAGCACACGGGCCACACATGGGTCAGGGGCAACAGGGAGTACTGGCCCAAGTCCGGGACGGTCAGGTACGGGGACAACACCGACTACGCCGTGGTGGGGCAGGAGCCCTATGACAGCGCGCACGTCATCCTGCCCGAGATAATGAAGGACAACGGCTACCGCACGGGCATGTTCGGCAAATGGGCCGGCGGCTACGAGGGCTCGTGGTCCACGCCCGACAAACGCGGCGTGGACGAGTACTACGGCTACATCTGCCAGTTTCAGGCCCATCTCTACTATCCCAACTTTCTCAACAGCTATTCCCGCGCCGCCGGTGACACTGCCGTCCGAAGGGTGGTCATGGAGCAGAATATCCGCTATCCCATGTTCGGCGCCGGGTACTTCCGCCGCAGCGAGTATTCCGCCGACTCCATCCACGCTCACGCCATGGCATGGCTCGACCGGCAGGACAAGGCCCATCCCTTCTTCGCGCTGCTCACCTATACGCTGCCGCACGCCGAACTGGCGCAGCCGGAGGACTCTATCGTCAAGGCCTACCGCCTGCGCTTCAGCGGCGACAAGTCGTGGGGCGGCCAGCAGGGCTCGCGCTACAATCCCGTGACGGGCGTCCATGCCGAGTTTGCCGGCATGATCACGCGCCTCGACGCCTATGTCGGGCAGCTCATGGAGAAGCTCAGGGAGAAGGGGCTCGACAAGAACACCATCGTCATCTTCTCCTCGGACAACGGGCCTCACGAGGAGGGCGGCGCCGACCCCGCGTTCTTCAATCGCGACGGCCTGCTGCGGGGCCTCAAGCGGAGCTGCCTCGAGGGCGGCATACGCATCCCGTTCATCGTGCGCTGGCCCGCCCATATCAAGGCCGGCGTGAGGAGCGACCACCAACTGGCGTTCTACGACATCATGCCCACGCTCTGCGACCTCATCGGCGTGCGCCACTATGTGAAGCGCTACACTAATCCCCGCAAGGCTATCGACTATTTCGACGGGCTGTCCTTCGCGCCACTGCTGAAGGGCAAGCCGGCCAGGCAGAAGGAGCACGACCATCTCTACTGGGAGTTTCACGAGACGGACCAGATAGCTGTGCGCAAGGGCAACTGGAAACTGCGGGTCGTGAAGGGCAACTGTGAGCTCTACGACCTCGCCACCGACCTGCATGAGGATCACAATGTGGCCGCCCTGCATCCTGACATAGTCCGCCGTCTGAAAGCCATCATCCGCCAGGAGCACGTGGAGAGCCCACTGTTCAGGGTGACCCTTCCCGCCGGGCTGTAGCCGTTTTCCGGAAAGCTCAGCAATTTTTTCGCTTGCCGGCGGCCTTGGCTGTTAACCTTTCCCCTGTTTCTGTCACAAAGAAATAAAACAAAGGAAAGGCATGCTGATAGCTGCAATCGTCATATATATCGTGTTTGCGATACTCTTCGGACCGCTGTGGCCGCTGGATATGTTCGGCCGCGCGGGCTTCCTCGGTAAACTGATCGTAGCCGGATGGGTGGCGCTGCTGATCGCCGGCCTGACCCGCTAAAAGAATATCTATATGGATTCGGACAGCAAACTCACGGAGATACTGGGCTTCCTGACGGTAGTGTACGTCATCGTCAGCCAGATAGCCACATTAGTGTTCTTCATCGGCTATTGCCGCACGGACCCGATCCTGAAAATCATTCTGCTCGACAGCATCCTGTCGGAGATAAAAGGGGTGCTGTGGATCTTCTTCATCTGGTAAAGCCTGCGACGGATGAAGTTGGAATCTTCGCGGGCGGTTAACCTATTCCTAATTAATGCCATTAAAATACAAAACGATATGAGAAAAGGATTCGGAATCTTCTTTATCATCATTGGCATAATATGCCTGCCAACAGTGATCACTCCCAGCGCACTGGAGTCGATAGGCCGCCTCATCGGGGTGACCCTGGCCTCATTCCTGCCTGCGTATTTGCTGCTCCGCCATAAAGATAAGAAGCAGGGGGATGATAACGGAGCAGGGGACAAACAGCCGGATGACAGCGAGGATGGAAAACAAATATAAAAATGTCCCGCCCACTATCGCCCTTATCATTGCGGGGCTGCTGATATCGTACAAGTTTACCAGAGTCCTTATGATCCCGGTGAGAGAGCTGTCAAAGGACGACTCGGCCTTTGTTCAGGCTGTGGCGCGCGCTGACAGCGCATGCCCTGTGCCCGTAGCATTGGGCGACGGGGAAGTGACGAGCATTGTGAATGTTGACGATTACTTAATCTACCACCTCAAGTATGATAAGGGATTTCATAGCATGATGGGCAGCCTCGGCAGCGAGGAGCAGTCGAAAGAGGCGCTGCTGATGTATTTCCTCTGCGGCAAAGTGACGGGCGGCGACGATGGCGAACTGCTGATGGACCTGCTGATAGATCAGGGCTACGGCATGAAAATAGAAGTCATGGAGGCAGGGGGATATTATGAGTACAAGGCTTCCGTAAAGGAGATAGAGCGCCTTCGTGACCGTTACAGGGCCGATCCGCACGAGGCTCTGCACAGCCTTGCCGCCCTTTGCGTGGAGACGCTGAAGTCCGCTCTCCCGCAGCGTGTGGAC
Source organism: uncultured Prevotellaceae bacterium (assembly GCA_900314335.1). Taxonomy (GTDB): domain Bacteria; phylum Bacteroidota; class Bacteroidia; order Bacteroidales; family Bacteroidaceae; genus UBA6398. The sequence goes on from OMUV01000006.1 coordinate 4,255, forward strand.
AAAGGCCTGACGATCTCGGACATAGCGCTGGAGAAAGGCAATGTCGTTATCACGATGCTGGTCGATGAGCACCTGTATTCCGTCTCGCAACTGGAGGAAAACAGCGAATCTATAAAAGCTTCCATCATGGAGAGCGGGCAGAAGGAGACGGAGACCAAACCGCTGTTTGACCTGTGCGAACTCTCCCATACGGGATTGATACATCGTTTCGAGGGCAATCGCTCTCATGACAGCTTTGACATCCTTATCCCCTGGGGCGAGCTTCACGTGCCCGCCAAGTCTCCCGCGGGTGCAGACATATAATAAAGGAGAACACGAGACACGGCACAACTCCATTTCCAGAGGCTCGCTCCGATGTTCTACGTGTAGAGGAATAAGTTTGACTATAGCGCGAAATAAGACCAGCATATAAAAGCCTTTTCAAATTTCTGATTTCGCAGGTAGAAAATAAATGCCCGATGTAATGTGCGCATCGGACATTTAAATTTTATTCTTACCACTCTTTGTCTTGATATGGCGTAGACTCATATCCCTTATCTTCCAATTTTGATACGAATTTGTCAAGAATCGGCTTTAACAGTAAACGAAACCAGGCCGTATCACCAAACCATCGAACAAATGAGGGACTTATCGCATAATATATACGGATGAAAGCACGACCTGGAATTGACTTGGACAACGAGTAATCGCGGTATCTTCTAAGAGTCCATACTTCCGGGCAATCATAAGAACCATATACAGCAGTGGCAATGTAACATGGTCCCGAAATTGCATTGCTCATGCTATCCGCTCCTATTTCTTTTTGTTTCTCCGGCGGTAGTCCTTGCTGAATCCTGTGTAAGTTATATTTATATTTCTTGAGAGTATTGTCATCCATGAAATAACCATAGACATTAAGTCTGGCATTGATAGTAATCTCGTAATTGACGAATTGTATTGCAATATCACTTGTCAATGTTGCCAATTCTGCATCTGCTGAAATTTCTGCATCCGGGACTGAAAAACGAAGATTCAAAATTTTAGGCTCTTGTTCGATCGCCATATTAAGATCGGTATCATCATTCCGCGTTTCCTCAATTCCTTTGTATGAATGATTTTGAATGTTATACTTATAAGTTTCTTTGATAGATTCCGTGTCTCGTAATTGACGCTTGCAGAAAAGAAGATCTTGCGAGCAGGAAGTCAAAAAGAAGCTGTAAACCTTCTTTTTCATCTCTTGAGAATTATCAAGTGATAATATCTTATTACCAGCTATGATGATCTCCTGGCATCTCATATTACCCAAAGTAATCAGCTGTTGGGATGATTCCATCTTTAAAAACCATGCATTTGTATTTGAGGAATCCGCCTCCAAAGCCTTATTGGCATAATCTAATGCATCTGCTCCATTACCCGTATCGATGGAATACTTGGCAAGCTCTAAATAGTTATGTACTTCCCCAGACTTATCTATGCGAATTTTACTTGTCGCTTCCTGTACTTTAACTTTAGAACCACAATATAAGCAGAATCCCTCTTCCCGTGAATCGTCTAGTTGGATAGAAGCGCCGCAATTAGGGCATTTGGCATTTACTAAACTCATCGTTTTTTGTTTTATTTATCGGGTATAGGAGGAGGAACGGAACCACTTTGTTGAGGATTGTCAAATTCAGAAAACGTATCCAGGTTAGCCCAGGACGTCATTCCTTTTTTCCATGCTAATAGTTTTAATACCGATGGATCATTGTTTATTGCTTGCTGAATTTGCCCCGCGGTATATGGTCCGGCTTGTTTGCCATTTATCGCCAAATAGTATTCTGCATTAACAGGAATAGGGGGAGGAGTGCTATTCTGCTCCGGAGAAAGCTGATCGGCCATTTGTTTTCCTATATTCATAGTGGCACCAAAGCCCAATCCCGCATTAATGAAAGCCGCGCCTGCGCCGCTTTCATTTTGAGCCGCTTTATCCATTACGTCGAAAGAGCGCTCCATCTTATAATTGTCTTTCCCGGTAATTTTAAGTCGGGCAGAGAGATTTTTAGCCTTCTTAATCTCATTGAGGCTCGGATCGTTTTCCGGTATATTGATTGAAATAAAATTGAAGAGCAGCAAATCTAAGCCATAATCTGAAAAATAAGGCTTAAGCTTATTTTCGCTGTAACTCGATATTTCCCCTAAATGAGCAGGAATATCAAGTACGGAAATTTTATCTGTAGTTATTTTTGATGCAATGACTTCTGTCAATTTTGAAAGAAGGACACCTCTGAAATATGCTTGCAATTGAGCCTCATTAAAATCAGAGCGATTTCCAACAAGACTATAAACAAATTTCTCCGGGTCATTGACTCTGAGCCCATATTGACCATAAGCTCTTACAGGGACTATTATACTATACTTGGGATCTTCCAATACTATTGGTGTCTCTGTACCCCATTTAAGATTAAGCTTATTGAGAGTACTGACAAACCATACATCAGCTTGCCATGGGGAATCGCTCCCAAATGGAATATTGATAATCTTGTTGAGTATGGGTATATTGTTCGATTTAAGTGTGTAAGTTCCTTCGGTAAACTTATCGCACACTTTACCACCCTTTACAAAGAATGCGACTTGTCCAGGGTAAACGACCAGCTGAGAGCCCCAGCGTAGATCACACGATGGGAATTTATGGACAATTACACCCTCTTGCTGCTCATATTTAACAATATCAATAATTGCCATGATATTCGATTTTTAGTTATGCAAACATACTGTTTTTCCGGGAAACTTGCAAGCCTGTAATCTATTTTCAACAGGGCTGCAATATTTTGGTCTTTAAGTTTCTCCGTCACCCCGCGGCGGAGATTCCGGAGCCCATACGTATTTTCCAGTGCGTGCTGGTGAATTCTCCGAAAAGTGAATATTCATCTTTTATTCAGTTTTTATATGCATCTTCCCGAGGCTCTGTCTGACTCATTAGAGTCAATTTGAGACCCTTTGCAATGTGTTGAAAATCAGCGTTCCCGGAAGGCTAAAATTACATTTGAGACGTTTTAAAACATCTCAAATGTAATTTTCCTCATGTCCTATGTGAGTATCCCAGCATGCGGGACGATTTTTGAGATGTGCGGAAACAGGGTTTCGGTGCATAGCGTATTATTCACATTTTATGCATTTCAATGTGTGCCCGGCGGCGAAGTTTCTATGAGCGAAGGGAAGTAAAGCCAAATCACGGTAAACTGATTTGCTCTCCTTCGGGAAATCTCTCTGAGCGAAGAGGGAAACAAAGCCATATGAACGACAACTGATACGCCATACTTCGGGAAGCTTCTCTGAGCGGAGGAAAGCTAATTCCTATCACGGCAAACTGACACTCCTTACTTCGATAAGCTTTTCTGAAAGATGGGACACCAATCCCCGTCTCTTGTTCATTTGATCTTTTCTCCCACTAAGTTCATGCACGACAGCTGCCACGCAATTGCATGACAGCTGTCGTGTAAATGCATCGCAGCTGTCGCGCATATTCATCGCAGCTGTCGTGCATGAATCATATGCCTTGTTATTCTAATATGGGGAATGTTATTTGCGGAGCGCCGGCGGGGAGACAAGCGAAGCCCTTTGATGCCGGGCAAAAGGCCTGCGGCGCCAAAGGGCTTCCGATAGAGTTGTTTATAGGAGAATTAAGGCCTTATCGACTCTGCGACTGTATCCATGCCTTCTTATGGGCGGGCAATGCCTGCAGCGCTGTTGCTGCCTGTTCGTAGCCCTTGGCAGCGGCATACTTGTACTCCTGCTTGGCATGCTTGTAATCGTGCAGCACCTCGAATGCCACGCCCCGGTCATAATACATTTCAGGATCGTAGTAACCTGTCTCCAGAGCTACCGCAGAATAGTAGATAAAGCCATTGTAGTCCGCGCGTTTGTAACACTCGTAAGCCTTATCCGAATATTTCTCGTAACGCTGCTGGGCAGCCTGTTCCCTCTGTGCCTGCACCTGAGCGATACGGCCTGCGCTTTGCGAATACAGCAGAAATGGCAAGAGCATTTCCTCGGTGGTCTGAGGTTTGTATCTGGCAGTGATTACAAAACCCTGAGCATAGCTACCTGTGGCCAGCAGCATAATGAATGACAGAACAAACAGTTTTTTCATCTTCTCTCGTTTTTGGCGATTTTGATTTTATTGAAACATTCGACAAGACTCCGTCAGAAGCCGGAATTGCTGCGGTGGCTTGTGCCTATCATACGGCCGTACTGGTCGTAATAGTCGGTTGTCGTGCCGCCGCCGAAAATGTCGGAGTGCGTCCTGGCGCTGCCGGTGCTACGGCCGTAGATGTCATAGTAGTTGGTCGTCGTTCCGCCGCCGTAAATGTCTTTGCTGCTCTGGGCGCTGCCGGTGCTACGGCCGTAGATGTCATAGTAGTTGGTCGTCGTGCCGCCGCCGTAAATATCTTTGCGGCTCTGGGCGCTGCCGGTGCTGCGGCCGTAGATGTCATAGTAGTTGGTCGTCGTGCCGCCGCCGTAAATGTCTTTGTGGCTCTGGGCGCTGCCGGTGCTACGGCCGTAGATGTCGTAGTAGTCGGTCGTCGTGCCGCCGCCATAAATATTGGAGTGGCTACGGGAGCTGCCGGTGCTGTTGCCGTACTGATTGTAATAGTTGGTCGTACTGCTGCGGCCGAAAGGATTGTGGTAGAATGACTGTGCCGAGCCGGCAATAACGCCTGCCAGGCAAACGATGACTGCGGATAAAAGTCTTTTCATAATCATAGAAATTTTGAAATCTTCTATCCTTAGTGTCATCCTTATGCCAAAGGTAAACAAGGGGAGCAAGAAAAAATTTTACTCGACAAGGATGAACTACGCGCTGTAGTAGGGCGAGTCGTATCCTGCGGCCCGCATGTCTCTGACCGCCTGCCGCAGGGCCGCTGCCGGCGTCCCGCTTCCTACGAGGTGCCGGTAGAAATATCTCATAAAGACGCTGGTCGCTCTGTCGGAGATGCTCCACAGCGAGCAGAGTATCTGCTTCACTCCGGCGTCCTTCAGCGCGTAGGCCACGCCGAAGGGCATCCCTGTCAGGTTGCGGTCCTCGCCGAGGGCGCTACGGCATACGGGGAGCACAGCCAGACGGCAGCCGGAGAGGTCCGTCTTCATCAGTTCGCTGGAGGTCAGGATGCCGTCGTAGCCGTCCTGATGCATCTGCCCGCGCCAGGCCTTGTTGGCACCGGCGAACAGAAGGCCGGACTGGGACAAGATGGTGAGGTAGCGGAGCGTGTCTTGTGCGGCCTCAGTCACGGTGCTGTCGGTAAAAAGCGGGGCCAGCATGAATCCGTGCGTGGAGAGATGGATGATGTCGGGCGCGTGGCCGCTCATCTGGCGTACGGCCTCTTCGGTAGCCTGCGCGCCCCGGAAGAGCTGAGTCTGCACATGGGCGGAGCGGAGTAAGCTGTCCACTAACGCCGTCTCCTCCATCGACCAGGGCAAGGGGCGGAAGCCGCCGCGCACGCTGTCCGGGAGACCGCGTACCAGGTTCCACGGCTCATTATCCGGTTTCGCGGCCGAAGCCTGTCCCCGGCTCTCGTAATCGATGCCGCCAAAGAGAGTGGCTGTCCTGAAGGCTGCGCCGCTGCTATGGCCGGCGCCGACAGAGGCGGTGGAGAGCATCTGATGCACATCGTAGCGGTCGGAGAGCGTAAGGCCGCCACCTATCGGGATAGCGCCGAAGTTGAGCTGGGCGTACTTGAAGTTGCCGGAGATATAGATGGTCCTGACATCCCTGAGCTCGGGAGCCATCAGCGTCCACAGCCTGCTCAGCGGCCCGTCCGCGGCATACAGCCGGTCAATGGCGAGGGGCTCGTCGGCCAGGCCTTGTGTTATCGCCTCGCTGAGCAAGGAGTCGATCTCTATGCCGTGTGGGGCATCGTAACCATGCTTCACAATGAGCAGTTCGTCCTTCAGGTCGTTGACTTCGATGGCTGCCTCCTGCGCTGTGAGACGCTGCGCTATTTCGCTCCAGCTCTCTGCGAGCCCTTCGCCTTTGCCCGACTGGCGGGCGAAGAAATTCTTGCGGGCCAAGAGGTTGTCGTAAGCCACACAAGTCCTGCCGGGCAAATCGTCGCAGCATACAAAGAAATGGACCATCATATCGGCGAGATACTTGTTCCACCGCCTTTCTTCCCGGAAATCATAAATGTCGTAGGGCAACCGGAGAGCCATACGCACACTCTTGAAGTAGTCGTGAAACAGTTCCGAGCCGACAGGGCTGGCTGGGTTGACGAGCAGCAGACGGCTCTGGAGAAAGCAGACGGTGGAGTCCGCCTTCTGCCTGAGCCTGTACCAGCGGCCGCCGTCGTCGCCGTTTACTCTGGCAAAATGTGTGGCGGCGGTCAGGAACAGCAGAAGGATGACAGCAGCCTTCTTCATGGTCTGACGAGCACGGCAAAACTTGCCCTGTAATACGATTTGCGATGCTTCATCTCAGTTTCTCTAACAGCTTCTCTGCTTCGCCTCGTACCTCGGGATTGATTCTCGCGGAGGATGCGAGCCTGCTGAGCACTACGATTGCGGCCTGTTTGTCATTGTTCTTCAGGTGGGCTATTGCGAGGTTCCATCCTATGTACGGGGCCTCGTTGGTATAGTCGTTATATGTCTCCATGTTGGCGAGCTCCCAAAGGAGGGACAGGCGATAGATAGTGCTGTCAAGGTCCTGGCCCCTCTGCACATTGCCGTACAGGCGGGAGAGCTCCCGGACAGCATTCGCGTTCTCAGCTCCGCGCGAGGGCTGCTGCTGGCTTACGAACACCGCAGCATATTTATCGCCGAGAGAGGTCACCTTATGGTAGTCGTAGTAGTTGTAGCCCGCGACAACGAGCACGAGGAGGCACGCGGCGACTGAGGCGAGGCGGATGATGATCAGGCGGACATTGCGCGGGCGCTTGGCGGATGCGGGCGGAGCCAGACTATAGAGAGCCATGCTGCCATGTGCCCGCCTCTCCTGATATTCCTGCTCCTTCTGGTATTCCTCCCTGGAGAGCACATCGTAAAATATGTCTATCTTATCCTGCACGCCAATGGATTCACCCACTATGCGCTTCACATCATTTTCGTCGATGGCCAGCAGAGCTTCCCTGAGATTCCTGTCGCGGTGCTCGCCCACATCCTTCAGGGCCCGCGCAAGGTAAGCTATGGCGATGGCCCGCTCACGAAGCGCCTCATCGCTCTTCAGATCTTCGAAAAATGCGGTCTCCTCATCCTTCGTCATTCTGGCGCGCAGGTAGGCGGATATGCGCTCGTCGTCCTGAAGCTCCCGGTCTGTGACAGTATGATCGTTCTCACTCATGGCGTAATACTATTGAGGCATTTGTCATAACAGATTCTTTACAAGTTCGCCCCAGCGCTTCCTGAATTTCTCCTGACAGCGGTGCTTGGTAACCTTGACGTAGCCGACCGTCTTGTTGAGCATGTCGGCCAGGGTCTTAAGGGAGAGGTTGTCGCGATAGAAGCCCCAGAGCAATTCGTCGCAAGGCTGGGGCAGGTCTTTTACTATCTGGCGGGCAATGGCCTTCTTCGACTCGGTCAGGGATACGTCCGTGTCGAGAGCTAAAAGCGTGTCCAGCTTTTCCTCGTTTACTTCGTCAAGCGTCTCGAGCCCGAAATCGCTGTCGAAGTATATTCCGCGGTTTTTGCTTCTGCACTGTTCGAACGCTTTGTTGCGGCAGATAGACAGGAAGTAGGTAGACAGGGAGCTTTTTACATCTCTCAGTTTTCCCTCCCTGTTGTTCTGAAAGAGGATGATAAATGAATCCTGAAATATATCCTCGCATTCCGCTTCGGAGAGCGCGGGGAATTGCTTCATGAGATAGGCCTTTGCCTTGTCCCATTCTTTCCGGGCGAAATCATCAAGGACCCGCTCGCTGTATGTCGGCTTTTTTAAGTTCATCGCTTGCTTTCCTCTACTACCATGTTCTGTCTGACCAGGCGCCGGTCCTCGTTCATCAGCCTGCGCACCACCCCGGTCCATGCTGTGTTCCTGTTCAGGGCGTGGCGGCTCAGCACCGTGTTCACATAATAGGACAAAGGGCCGAAGTATTGCGTCCCCACCCGGATCTCCGCGTTGGTCTCGTAGGAGCGGCAGGCCTCCAGATAGCATACGCCGGCCGCATTATTGCCTCCGGGGATTCTGATCACTGGCCGGTCGTCTATCCTCGGAACAAACGCCTTACCGCTCCGCGAGAAGCCCACATTGGTGCCCCGGACAAAGACGGTGTCCTCCGCTTCGTCTCCGCGCGACGAATCGCCGGCGTGGCATGCGTCAATAATAACATACACAAATCCGCTTGCCCCAGCCTTGCGGCGAATAACGGTGACGAAGGCGTTCAGTTCGTCGTCGATAATATGATTCTGCCCTTGATATACATTGGCCACGTATCGCTGCCCCGCGTTATATGGCACAATGGCCTCGTCCCATCCGTCCGCCTCGTCGCCATCGGTATCCTCGACGGGCTGCCCGTGACCCGAGAAATGGATGTACACCAGGTCGCCCTTGCAGGTATGCTTCCCGAGGCGGCCCAGAGCTCGTCTTATGGCCTGCGCGGTAGCCTGCCCGTCGGTCAGCACTGTGACGCGGAAGTTCTGCTTCCTGAGCGTACGGCTTATGATGGCTGCGTCATTTGCTCCGTGAATGTTCTTCCAGCCGAGCGCCGCCTGCCTGTACGCGGGGTATTGCGACAGCCCGATGACCAGCGCCCGCTTCACACCGGAGCAGGCGGACTGGACACAGAAGAAGCTCAGGGTAACTATGAGCATCAGCAGCTGTCTCATTCCGGAATCGTGTTATTATGATAAACTCTTGCTAAGGTAGCAAATTTATCTTCACGCACAGTTGCCGCCGCCGATATATTTGCGAAGATTGCTGTCCGGTAAAACTATTTTCCCGGTTATGGTTTCTGAAAAAGGCTTCGTTCTGTGCAGGCGCCAGTTGGCCTTAGCGGCCTCCTTGGATGTATTGGCATAGCAGTATTCGCAAAGATGAGGGCAGGTATTATATTCGCCTATGTCCTTCGCCGCCATGCAGCCGCAATATGCACGCTGGCCGGGATCCTTCTTATGGACGCTCACAAAATATTTGTTGCCCGGCAACATGATCGCGCCGGTAGGGAGACTGCTGTCGCCGAACAACGACGGCGCAGGTACGTCCCTGATCTTTACCTTCATGAAATCCATGAGCTCGCGGTCTTTCCATGCTAAGCGGGTGATAAGATCGGTATCGATACAGCGGTTGTGCTCAATGCCGTATTTCTCCAGATCTATCTTTTCCCCGCACGTTGCAAGTCTGTAATTCCAGCCGCGATCCCTGTTCATCTCAGCCAGCTTTCCGGCAAATTCATTCATTTGTTCCTCTGTCCATTCATGATACGGTATCCCATTCTTCTCAAGATTGGCCTTCACCTTCTTGTACAGCAGAATGTCCGCATAACTGAATACCAGTTTTTCGGTGTAGTCTTTGAGCTGATCGCCAATGTTTCTGACTTTGTCAAGCAGTTTGTCTATGCTTATGTCATCCGTTAAAATCATAGGATCAAACCTCCAGACGACAGCGCCTTTGCCTAAGTTATCCACCAACTGTTTGAAGGTATCGATACGCTGACCGAGCGAGGGTATCTTTTCCAGTTTTTCGGCTTCGTAATCGTTCAGAGTGTACTGAATATAGCAATTTATGATCCGCTCCTTCAGGATGTGCAGATAGCTGAGAAGCGGTCGGGGATTCTTGGACCAGAACACGATAAAGCGCATCTTATCATACGAGATGTACGACTTAACCCCATTAAACGGATTTGTCCATGCGGAATATCCTTTCGCGATCCTGTCAAAGAACCAGTCGGCATAAAATGCGGGGATGTCTGTGCTTCGGCTCGCAGAAACAATAACCGGCGCCTGCGCCCTGACCAGCTGCCCGTCTATGTTTATATTTGAATGTTGCCAGATTGCCACTTTGTTGGTATTTTGAATTCAGGTTGATCTATTTTCTTTGGTCGCTCATGCTGCCTCCGCTCAGATGAAGCATCGACGAATTGAGTTAATGCAAAGTTATAAAACGCATGGCAAAAACAGCACTTGCAATGCTCGGAAAATCACTGCGGCCTTTATGGCTTTAGCCTTTCATCTGCATGATCCTGCAACTCCCACGGGAAACGTTATGGAAGTATTACCGATTTTAGCAAATTCTCCCTCCCCAGTCTCAGCGTATAGGGCATTCAGTTTATCGCCCGATGTATAAGCGTTGCGAAAAGCCGATAATATCCCTGCCGGCCTCCGCAATTTCTCCTCGACAGCAGTCTACTTTTACGCCTTCGCAACGCATTGTAAATCAGTGCTCCCGGAAGGCCAAAATTACATTTGAGACGTTTCGAAACATCTCAAATGTAGTTTTCCTCAGGTCCTATGTGAGTATCCCAGCATGCGGGACGATTTTTGAGATGTGCGGAAACGGGGCCTCAGAGCACCGCGAATTATTCGCATTTTATGCATTTCGATGTGTGCCCGGCGGTGGAAGTTTATCTGATAAAAAGGAACAAAACCAAATCGATGACGAACTGATAGCTCTACTTCGGGAACTAATAACCCCAAATCGGACTGCAATATCCCCGGACGGCATATAATAATGTATGCCCTCGATAACAGAGAAGCGGCCGGCATCACACACAGGCGGTGGGATGACGGCCACTTCCGGGTTTCGTAGCGGAGCTATATCTTATTCAATAGTCAGTTTCGCCCATGAGAAAATCTTGCCGAAGGCCAGATCTTGCGCGATGGCGAATATTGGCCGAAGGCCGATCTGTCTCAATAGCATAATCTTTCGCGGTGATTATATCTTGTCCAGGGCCTGCCGGATGTCGTCGAGAATGTCTTCCACATCCTCTATGCCTACCGACAGCCTTATGAGATCCGGGGCTATTCCGGCCTGGCGGAGCTGCTCGTCGGTGAGCTGCCGATGGGTGTGGCTGGCGGGATGGAGGACGCATGTGCGGGTGTCGGCCACATGGGTCTCGATGTTGATCATCTCCAGCGAGTCCATGAACTTCACAGCCACCTCGCGGTCGCCCTTCAGGCCGAATGCCATTACTCCGCATGTGCCCTGAGGCATATACTTCTCTGCGATGGCATGATAGCGGTCATCCCTGAGCCCGGCATAGTGGACCCAGGCCACGCGCGGGTCGTCGTGCAGATACTCGGCGACCTTCTGCGCATTGCTGCAGTGTTGCCGCATCCTGAGATGCAGGCTCTGCAGTCCCAGGTTGAGGATAAATGAGTTCATCGGCGCGGGGATGGAGCCCAGGTCGCGCATGAGCTGCGAGACGACCTTGGTGATGTATCCCATCTTGCCGAACTGCCGGGCATAGATGATGCCGTGGTAGCTCTCGTCGGGTGTGCAGAGCCCGGGGAATTTGTCGGCGTGAGCGAGCCAGTCGAAATGGCCGCTGTCTACGACGGCTCCGCCCACCTGCGACGCCGTGCCATCCATATACTTGGTCGTAGAGTGAGTAACGATGTCAGCGCCCCACTCAAACGGGCGGCAGTTGATCGGTGTGGCGAAGGTGTTGTCCACGATGAGAGGCACACCGTTTCTGTGGGCGATGCGCGCAAACTTCTCTATGTCCAGCACGGCGCATCCGGGATTGCTGATTGTCTCGCCGAATAGCACCCTCGTGTTGGGGCGGAAAGCCTTCTGGATCTCCTCCTCCTGGGCATCGGGATTGATGAATGTGACATCGATGCCCAGCTTTTTCATGGTCACGCCAAAGAGATTGAATGTGCCGCCGTAGATCTCATTCGACGCCACGATGTGGCTTCCGGCCTCGCAGATGTTAAAGACGGCATAAAAGTTGGCCGCCTGGCCGCTGGATGTCAGTACGGCGCCCACGCCGCCCTCGAGCTGTGCTATCTTGGCAGCCACCGCGTCGTTGGTCGGATTCTGCAAGCGGGTATAGAAATATCCCTCCTTTTTCAGGTCAAACAGCTGCGCCATCTCATCGGAGTCGTCATATTTGAAAGTGGTGCTCTGGATAATCGGCACTTCTACCGGTTCGCCGTTTTTCGGCTCATACCCGCCCCGGACGCAAAGCGTGGCTGGTTTAAGATTAGTCTTCATCTTCTGATAGAATTAATTTATTGGTCATTGGAGGCACAAAGGTAATAAGAATTATATAATTATGCATCCCTCTCTGTGTATGCAGAGGGCAGAGGGGCGGTTGCAGTTTTTCCTTATTTCCCGGCGTTATCGATATTTTTGTTAACTTTGCCTTTCCAATAACTAATTCCTGTATGCGATGAGGAAATTTATAATTGCGGCTTTTTTATTGCATGCGCCGCTGACAATGCTGGCGCAGGAGAAAGCAATGAATATATTGATGGCCGACGGCAGCAGTTCGCAGATTCGGGTTGCCGAGCTTAGCGAGATATCATTCCTGAGCGTTAACGACCGGAAGGATTGCCTTTTACTTTCCACCAAGGCGTCCGGGGAGGTGAAAATATTATTCGAGTCGCACCCGGTGATAACGGCGTCCAGGGGAAAATTGCAGATCACGCTGTCGAGCCCCTCGGACACCATGGAGTATGAGATATCCGATATCGCGGAGATCCGATTCAGCGACTCTGCTTCGGTCAACTCCATAAAGCGGATACCGGGCTTTAGCATGGTCGTGCGTCAGGACGGCGTCTTAATAAGGGGCATTCCTCAGGGCGTCGTCCCCGGGGCTTATACCACCGACGGCATCAGCGTCCCGCTGCCCGACAGCAGAAACGGCGAACTGATGCTGAGCCGGGAGGCGCTCGGCAGGGGAGTATATGTCCTGAAGGTGGGCTCTTTTACTACGAAGATAAAGTTGTGATGACCTTCTTTTATAACCTGTAAGATGAATAAAGATATAAACAAGATATTGCTTCTGGCCGTCTCCGTGATAGCGGCCATACCGGCCGTGGCCCAGCATAGCACCATGCTCGTCAGGACTACTGACGGAGCCGTGGTGAGAACCAATGTGTCCGACGTGGACAAGATCACCTTCTCCGACACCACATACAGCCTCACCGCCAGCGGCGACCGCATCCTCAGCTATGACGAGGTGCGCTGGCCCGACGACCGGTTGATACCGCAGTTTCTCAAGCCGGCCACGAGAGTCAGGACGCTCGACATGAATGCCGCTTCGCTGAGCGATGCAGAGCGCCTGATGTTCTGCACCCTCGAGGGCATAGTCAATCGCACCCGCCCGCGCATCCTGCTGTACAATCATCAGGAGGAGCCCCAGAATACATGGCCTCAGGCCCATAGCCTGAAAGCTCTGGTTGTAGCTCCCGCCTATCCATACCGGCTCGTCAGTTTTTTCAAGGATGAGGTTAAGGGGCTTGTGCTCTATAGCACAGAGAAGAGCGAGCACTATGCCAATCTGGCCGCCACCATTGCCGGGCTGGAGGATCTGCTGCCTGTTACTGCCGAGATTCAGGAGAAGCTTGTGGCCAATGGCATAGATCTCCCCGTGGTGGAAGACCTTACCTCTCTGACGATGACGACGGCCGCCAATATCTACAACTATCTCCATACAAAATACTGGAGTCGCTGCAATCACCGGCTGCTGGTAAGCGAGCGCCCCGGGATACCCTATGTCCACGACATAGCCTCCGCTACGGGAGCCGCCGTCGTTTGGCTCGACCCAAGAAACAACGCCGAGAAGGTCGTCCTGGACAAGTTTCTCAAGGACCTGACACCGGGCCGCGACATTGTGCTCGGGTGGTATGCAGAAGAGCGTTCGGGCATCGGCGAGGCCACAAGATACGGGCTGTGCACGGTGCCGGCCGATTTCTTCGAGAATGCGACCATCTATTCGGGCGTGAAGAAGGCTGTCGTGATTCCTCCGGTGCCCAAGCGGCCGAAGCTTGAGAACAAGGTGTACGCGGCCGTGTATATCAGCGACGGCGACAATATCCAGTATTGCCAGCACGCCATGGTAAAGATCTTCGCTCAGAGCGGGCGCGGCAAGATGCCCCTCAACTGGACTATCAGTCCCGCGCTGGCCGATTTCTCGCCCGCTATGCTCAATTACTATTACCGCAGGGCCACCACCAACGACTGCTTCGTGAGCGGTCCCTCCGGCTTGGGATATGCCATGCCCTACGACGCCTTCAACAAGAAGTGGAACTCGATTGGCAGTTCCGTCTTTACTCCCTATACCAAGCTCACCCAGCGCTATCTGGAGAAAGCCGGCCTTAGAGTGATCACGGTCTGGGACAATGTGAACAAGGTGCAGCGGGATGCCTATGCGGACCATTGCCCTTACCTCTACGGCGTGACTGTGCAGGACTGGGAGCGCCAGACAGGAAGAATCGCTGCGGTCGTCCAGAAGGATAAACTGGCGTTTGTGCCCAACTATCCCTGCTACGCCAATGGGGTCGACGTTATCACGGATTTTTTCAATCGCGACATCAAGAGCTTTGACGGCACGGCGCCGATGTTCGTCTCAGGGCAGGCTACAGTGTGGGATGCAGGCCCCGACAAACTGGTGGAGCTTAAGACAAAGCTCGACGCTCTCTCGCCGGGCAACGTCAACATCGTCCGTGCCGACCATTTCTTCAGCTACTATAACGAAGCCCATCATCTGCCGTTCGACCTGACCATGATGGACAGTATGAAGATCAGCACCTCGGAGGCCCGGAATGCGGCCGCGTTGGCAGCCGACGGGTCGCCCTCGGAGAAGTATATGTGGGTCTCTGCCACCAATGACGGCCGGGCCTGGCTGCAGTTTGACTTCGGCGAGCCGTTCAGCATCAGCCGCTTTGTAGCGCGCCATGCAGAGGCGGCAGGCCTTGAGCCGGGCCTGAACACACGCGCCTTTACCGTGGAGACAAGTCTGGACGGCACCAATTGGACAGCGGCCGCGACGGTGGCCGACAACACTTCGGCCGTGACCGACCTGGCGTTTGAGGCGCGCGCTGCCCGCTATGTGAGGATGACCATTACCAATGCCGGCGACGACGGCACCGCCCGCATCGCCGACGTGGAGATCTACGGCTCGCATTAACGCCCGCAAAAGGCTGCTGTCGCCGAGCCCCTTTGAATTTGCCCATCCGAAACACGGGAAATAGTGCCGAAAATTTTGCTGTGTAAACTTGCAGTAAAGTGCGGATAGGGAAACCGGAAGCTGGCATCGCGCCCTGAGGCGCGGGCTGCAAACTCATGTAGATATAGGTACGCTCATGTAGAAATATGTGCGCCATTGGCAATGGTTGCCAGCCGGCAGAGTCTGCTGTGGCAGAAGATTCTTCCTTTGAAATGAGTGTTTTGG
>OMUV01000039.1 GCA_900314335.1 uncultured Prevotellaceae bacterium
TGCTATTTGTTTTATTAAATACATTATTTAACCACGAATTCGGACGATGGCGCTTTTACCTGCTTTTATTTTCAATATTTAGTTTGCACAAGTTTGAAAGTTTATGAAGCTATAATTTGACATAAAGTCGGATTTGCCCGCGATTTGCAATAGTAATATCGCATTTATGGAAGTATTTAATTATAAATCGCCAGAATGAGAATTTTTTCTTTCTCAAAGTTGTTCTATTAAAATTTTTATTATATTTGTCGCGAGAATCTGGCATAAAATCTCATCATAAAGGGTATAAAGGGTGTTCTATGAACCTTGGATCATGAGGAATATTGTAAATATCAAAATATATGGTATGAAAAAGACTTTGTTTAACTTCCTGTCATTTATGATGGGGCTAATGGGCTTAACGCTCTTAGGGGCCTCGCCGGCTATGGCCGGAGTGCAGGCCGAAACTATTGTCATCGGGGCCGGCGATAACCTCGTCTCCAAGATGACGGCTGAGAACGTTTGCTACGAGATTACGGGGGACATCGACATGGGCGGTGCCACCTGTACCGTGCCCGCCGGGTGTACCCTCCGTTTCAAGGGGGGTAGCCTCTACAACGGCACGCTCGTCGGCACATGGACACGCCTTGACTACACGGGCGACACGGAGGGAATCTTCGGTAAGATCACCTTCAGCGGTGATTACCTCTTCCCCAAGGTGTCTACCAAGATGTTCAAGGATCCCTCTTTCGCGAACTCGATAAAAAGGGTGTTCGCTCTCACGTCCGACTCTATTCACAACGACGTGACCATCGAAGCGCTTCCCGACGGCGGCGTGTACAGCCTGATCTTTGACGGCAACGTCATCGTCGATATGCACAGCAAGACGAGTGTCACCCTGAACGGCGACATGAAGATCAATCCCACCAGTTCGGGCTCTTACGACATCTTCCGCATCAACAAGAAGGACAGCGTGAGCTTCAAGGGCACCGGTTCCATCATCGGTGACCGAGACGAGCACACCGGTACCGACGGAGAGTGGGGCATGGGTATAGGCATCTATACCAGTACCAATGTGACCCTCTCCGGCATTACCATATCCAAGTGCTGGGGCGACTGCGTGTATGTAGGTGCCGGCAGCGCCGGTGAAATCTCCGAGAATGTGACCATAGACCACTGCAAGCTTACCGGTTCGCGCCGTCAGGGCGTGTCCGTGGTGGCCGGCAGGAACGTCCATATTACAAATACTCAGATAGAGGACATCTACGGCACCGACCCGCAGGCTGCCATTGACATTGAGCCCAATGACAATCAGACCTGCGAGAATATCTATATCAAGAATGTCGTAGCCAAGAGGTGCAAGAACGGCATCGCCGGCTACGCTGAGCACGACTCCCAGTACAATGTGACCAACCGCCTGCTCAGGAATATGAATATCGACAGCTGTGACATCCAGTCGCAGACCCTCAGCCTCAACGCCGACGGCGTCTACGGCCTCAACGTGACCAACAGCACCTTCAGCCTTGGTACAGATACTGCTGCTGGCTACGCTATGCTGCGCAGTCGCGATGCCAACATCTCGGTAAAGAACTGTACGTTCAAGGGCACCGATACTGCCTATCCCGCCCAGATCGGCGTGCTGTTCCTCGAGAAGGATACCGTGGCTCTGGAGGGCAACACATTTGACAATCTTGCCAGCTTCTCCTCGTTCGTTTACGGAACATGGGCAGCAGCCAACAAGGGGTGCAAGATCGTGTCCAATAAGATCAACGCGCCTGTTGACCTGAAATTCGACGGCTGCACATTCAGCGATAACCGCGTCGTGGGCGATACCACCACGCTGTTGCGCATCTATGCCGGCGGTAACAATGTCCTTGAGCGCGATACCCTCGAATACACGGCCGAGGGCGCTTACAAGGCTCCCGCTACCATATATACGCAGGTGAGCAATACCACGAACAACACTATCACAGGTCTTGTCATCTATCCCGACGCTCTCGGCGATACCAGAGCTTTCTCTAAGGGAGAACTGGCATCTTCGTTCAAGGACGGCGACCTGATACTGCTCAATAACGCTACCACTCAGGAGGCCCGCAATATGTATATGAGGGCAGCCAACAAGTCTGTCACGTCGGGCAGCGAGACTTACTACCGTGCTTATGTAGACAGCATATACGGCACAGGCAATCATGCCCTGGAGCGCTACATCGTACAGCTCGTGCAGATGACCGACACCGCAGCTGCTGACGGCAATAAGCTCTTCAAGCTCTGGAATCCCGTTACAAAGCGTTACTATCGCGAATGGATGAACGGCGACGACGCTACCATCATCAGCTTCACCTCATCGGGCAACTTCTCTCTCGATCAGGCTACTCCGTTTGAGATACTCCCCGCCAAGCAGTACTGCACCTACTTCACCGACAATGCAAGCTACGGCCACACGCCTTACCTGCCCGATGAGAGCAAGGCTATTGTCGTGATGCGCCAGAATGGCGACCAGACTTATTTCATGGGATCAGAATGGAACGCGGGCTATGTGTATTACGGCACCGACAAGGACCGTATCATGTGGAACCCGTATGCTGTCACCTATCAGTGCTCTGCATGGAACAACCTCAAGACCCTCGTGCAGGCTGTTGAGGACACCATCGGCAACCTCACCGCAGGCACAGAGCTCGACGCTCTCAAGAGCGCTCTCAGCACGGCAAGAGATTCCGTATATAGTCTCACCTCTACCAATGAAGGCTTCAACGCACAGACAGAAGCTCTCGAAGCAGCATTCAAAGCCGCTAAGGAAGCCTCTACACCAGAGCCTAAGGGTTACAGGCTCGCCGGCAGGGCATATCCCTACAAGCTCAAGGCCGGTGATGTGATCGGATTGCGCAACGCTACGTGTGACGCAGGTCAGAACTTGTGGTTCTCCAACGCTACTGTTCGCATGAACGACTGGGGTCAGCAGATCCTTCTCGGTACAATTGCCAACCTCGACACGATCATGGACAACAATTATCTCTTCGAGCTCGTTGCCTCCGGCAAGACCGGTCCGCTGCACAACAATCCTACCTTCCTGCTCAAGAGCAAGGGCTCGGGCTTGTACCTCCGCACCCAGTTCACCAACGGCGGCGAGTACAAGCTCAGCTACACGGACGATGCATCTGTGGCAGCCGACTTCGAGTTTGCCCAGGCTAAGGATTCCTGCACGTTCTTCACGAACAACTCCAGTTGGAAGCAGACTACTACCATTGCCGACGATACGACGCTTGTGATGATGCACGTCGACGAGTCGGTGAATGATGACTACAACGCCAGCACCGGAAGCCCGGCAAGCGGCATGAAGAACCTGTACATGTATATCGGCCCGCAGTGGACGAGCAAGAACACGCTCTACGGCTACTGGTTTAAGGACGCCATCATGTGGAACGCTTACTATGCCAAGTATGACGGCGGCGAGGCTTACAACAAGCTCAGCGCTCTTGCCGAGACGATCAGCGCCGACACGACCATCGTGGCCGGAAAGCATGTGGGTGAATATCCCGCCACTTCCGTTACGGCTCTCACCGATGCTCTCACGGCAGCTCAGACTCTGCTGGCCAACGTCGACACGACCGACGAGGCTTACACGGCCGGGTATGACGCTCTCAAGGCTGTTTATGACAGCGTGAAGACCACCGTCATCAAGTATATCAAGGGCTACGTGATCAGTGGCAGAGCATTCCCCGCCGACCTCAAGAATGGCGACGTCATCGCTCTCAACAACGCTACCATCGATGGTACTGCAGCTTCCTGGGCTAAGGTGTACGGACAGTATCAGTGGCTCAACTCTAACAAGTTTACCAGACTCTATCCTACCATCGACAACACCGACTACTATCAGAAGCTCTCCATCGAGCGTACAGATACGGCCGGCGCAATGGATGAGAACTTCCTGCTCCAGCTCGAAGAGGCCGCAGACGGCGCTCCGATACTCGGCGGCAAGTCGTTCTACCTCAAGAATGTGGCCAGCGGCAAGTACCTCAAGGCATGGTACAGCAACGCAGGCGAATATGGTATCAACGCTGTGGACAGCAAGGACGACGCAACGGCCTTCGAGTTCGGTCAGGGCAAGAATTACAGCACCTACTGGACAGACAACTCCAGCTACGCTCATACGCCTTACATGGCCGATGATACTACGCTCGTTGTGATGAATCAGGGCAAGTGCTCGACCTCTCCGGGTATCGGCACAGCTCCTTCCGACTCTGAGGATCATATCTTCTTCATCCGTCCGGACTGGAACAGAAACTATGCTACCTATGGCTTCCTCACTCCGGACGCCATTATCTGGAATGCTTACTATGCTAAGTACACCAACGGCGCAGCTTGGGACAACCTCAAGTCTCTCGCCGATGAGATTAGCGCTGCTAATATCGTGGCCGGTAAGCATGTGGGCGAATATCCCGCCGTATACGTGAACGCTCTCAATATAGAGCTTGCTTCTGCCCAGGCATTACTGGCTGTAGTTGATACGACCGACGAGGCCTACACTGATGAGTACGGTAAACTCAAGGCTGCTTACGACAGCGTGAAGGTATCTGTCATCACCAGAATTCAGGGCTACGTGATCAGTGGCAGAGCATTCCCCGCCGACCTCAAGAATGGCGACGTCATCGCTCTCAACAACGCTACCATCGATGGTACTGCAGCTTCCTGGGCTAAGGTGTACGGACAGTATCAGTGGCTCAACTCTAACAAGTTTACCAGACTCTATCCTACCATCGACAACACCGACTACTATCAGAAGCTCTCCATCGAGCGTACAGATACGGCCGGCGCAATGGATGAGAACTTCCTGCTCCAGCTCGAAGAGGCCGCAGACGGCGCTCCGATACTCGGCGGCAAGTCGTTCTACCTCAAGAATGTGGCCAGCGGCAAGTACCTCAAGGCATGGTACAGCAACGCAGGCGAATATGGTATCAACGCTGTGGACAGCAAGGACGACGCAACGGCCTTCGAGTTCGGTCAGGGCAAGAATTACAGCACCTACTGGACAGACAACTCCAGCTACGCTCATACGCCTTACATGGCCGATGATACTACGCTCGTTGTGATGAATCAGGGCAAGTGCTCGACCTCTCCGGGTATCGGCACAGCTCCTTCCGACTCTGAGGATCATATCTTCTTCATCCGTCCGGACTGGAACAGAGACTATGCTACCTATGGCTTCCTGACTCCTGATGCCATCATCTGGAATGCTTACTATGCTAAGTATACCAATGGTGCTGCATGGGATAAGCTCAATGCTCTCACCAAGCTCGTGAATGACAGCATCGGCCTCTATACTCCTGCCGAGTACAAGCGCGACGCCCTCACCACGGCTCAGTCGATGCTTTCCTATGCTAACAACTTCTTGGCTGTCGATACGACCGATGAGGCTTACAACCTCACCTACGAGACTCTCAACTTCGCATACAATGCCCTCAAGAGCTCGAGGCTCAGCGATGATGAGATCTACTATCTCGCCGGCAGGATTTATCCTTACGACCTCAAGGACGGCGACGTCATTGCTCTGCGCAATGCTACCTGCGACGACGCTCAGAACCTGTGGCTCAACAACGGCGTCGTGAGCATGAGTCAGTGGTCACAGCAGCTCACTCTCGGCAACATCGCCGACCCGACTGCTCCGATCGACGGCAACTATCTCTTCGAGCTCGTTGCCTCCGGCAAGACTGGTCCGCTGCACAACAACCCGACCTATCTGCTCAAGAGCAAGGGCTCAGGTCTCTACATCCGCACCCAGTTCACCAACGGCGGTGAGCTCAAGCTCAGCTACACCGATGATCCGTCTGTGGCTGCCGACTTCGAGTTTGCTCAGGCCAAGGATTCCTGCACCTACTTCACGGACAATGCCAACTGGAAGCAGACCACGACGATAGCCGACGATACTACGCTCGTGATGATGCACCTCGACGAATCTGTGAACGACGACTACAATGCTAATCCCGGTTCGCCGGCAAGCGGCATGAAGAACCTCTACATGTACCTCGGCCCGCAGTGGAAGACCAAGAACACGCTCTACGGCTACTGGTTCAAGGACATGATCATGTGGAACGCTTACCGTGCTACCACCAAGGCTATGGTTGTTGACATCGACAAGAACGTGACCGGCACTACTGAGTATGTGAACGTCTACAACGTTGACGGCGTGCTCATCAAGCGTCACGTGAAGGCTGATACGGCTACCGAAGGCCTTGAGAAGGGCATCTACATCGTAGGCGGCAAGAAAGTGCTTGTGAAATAACCTTCGGGAATAACAGCAAGTTTCACTTGAAACTACAGCCTTTACGGCTCTGATATAAGGGGCTGCGTCAGAAATGGCGCAGCCCCTTTTTTAAATAGTGCCTCCCGGAATGCATCCTGAAAATGTATTCCGAATTCATCTGAGGAAATATCCCGGTAATGTATCCCTGAATATTGCTGTCCGATAAAGGTTTTTGAGAAGGGAAATCATTTAGGCTGAAGTCCTCGCCCGGGCTCCGGCCTTTGGGGTTGCGTTTATCTGAGCATTGAAATAAAGTCTTCCCCAAAAGCCTCAGCATCCTTTCCGCCGGATCTTCGCAATTTCTCCGCAATGTCTCCTGAGAGCCTTCTCATTCAATGGTCGGAGGCCGGTTGCTTAGAGCTGATTTTTCGCCTTTGCAATGCATTGAAAATCAGTGCTTCGCAGAGGGCAAAACTACATTTGAGATGTTTTAAAACATCTCAAATGTAGTTTTCCTCATCTCAAATGTAGTTTTTGAGTTGTGCGGGAGATTTTTTGAGAAGTGCATCCACGATGTTTCCCGAAACGGGGAAATCCATCCGTATGCCCTGCAAGTATACATCCTGAAGGCGGCTGCCGACGACTTGGAACCGCCTCGGAGACACTGGTAGATAAGTAAAAATCAGCGCCTGAAAGAGGGGGAATTCCTACTACGAAATAAATTATTTTATCTGCGAGCAGAATGGTCGCCTACTGCGAGATAATTTTATTCCCTGCATTGGCAGGCTGCCCGCAGACTGCCAGTAGCTATTGAGAGCAAGGACGTATAAGATTTTGTGAATGTTGATCATAAATGCTACTATTATCGCCTGATTTCTGTGCGTTTGTATAACGTGTCTTGCAATATTATGCATTCCCGCTGCAAGGAATGTTCCGTCTGAGATGTTATTTTGTTAAAAGCGGAACTTTTTTGCAGCAATTTCATACCTAACACCTTTGTTTCTAAAATATAAAGTGTATATTTGCTTCGAGATGATATTAATAAATAACTAAATATACAAGCCCATGAAAAATTATCCTTTTCTCAAGCTTATGCTGCTATTGAGCATTCTGTTATGCTGGCAGCAGAAGGCTGTTGCGGATGATGTGTACACGCTTGGTGAGCGAGCCACCGTTGACAATTTCAAAAACGGCGACCTCATCATCCTCCGCAACGCCACCTGTGATGTCGGTAAGCTCCGCAACGCCTGGGATCATACCGACAGATTCCAGCCGGGGAAGAATCAGTTTCTTAACGGCTCGTCTCAGGTCTATTCCATGGCGCTGGACGCCTTCAAGGACTATCCGCAATATCGTGTGCCTGCGCTGGATGTGATGGACCCTGACGGTACATTTACCTCCGATTACGTGTTTGAGCTCGACTCCGTCGGCATTGTCGGCTCTGTGAGCAACAAACCGATGTTTTACCTCAGAAACGTAGCGACCGGCAAGTACTACCGCACCGTCTTCGTCAGCCTTTATGAGCACGGCGTGGTTCTTACCAACGATATCGACAGCGCGGCGGCTTTCGAGTTTGATAACGCCAGCAAATACAGCTCCTGGTATACCGACAGCGCCACATACAACGCCAAGCAGACGGGCTGGGACAGCTCCACGTCGCTGGCCGATAACAACAGCGTCGCTATCTTTCAGCACATAGACAATATCAAGGATGTCGTGGGTGGCAAGAACGTGTTCCTGCAGCCTAACTGGAATATGGGCTATACCATGTTCAGATGGGATACCGACGCTCAGCCGTGTATCATGTGGAATGCGTACAAGGCTTCCGCCAAGCTGGACTACAAGGCTATGCTCACCGACCTGGTGAAAACGCTGAAAGACGTTGTCGAGACCTATTCCGTGGGCACCAATCCCGGACAATATGCCGATGAGCCCGTGCAGGATCTTCAGGACCAGTTTACCGACGCAAAGGCGCTTCTGGCCGCCGGCTCCGGCAAGGACTCACAATATGAGAGTGTCTATCGTTCGCTCTCCGCAGCCTATGCCGCTGCCGATGCCTCTATGGTGCCCGTCTCGGACGGCTACTACAACATCGTGAGCGCCGATCCCGACTTTATGACCAGCCAGTCGGTCGAGAAGGCCATGTCTGTGAGCGGCAACTACGCTATGACGTGGCAGACACTCAATCAGAGCGATCCTCTGCAGCTCTTCAAGATAAGCAAGCTCTCCGACGGCAACTACTCCGTGCAGAACGTGGGCTCCAGTTACTACATCGGCAAGACCGACGCCGAGATTTCCGGCAAAGCCCTCAACATGACAGAGAAGCCCGAAGTGGACCAGGTGCTCACGACGATAGGCAAGACAGGGCAGTGGAAGCTCTCCAATACCACCTACTCGATGGCCTATACGATGTCGGGCTTTGAGAACGGAGCCGGCGTGAACGGCGCTATCAGTATCCTCGAGGCCGGGGCCAACTCGCCATCGGCATGGTACCTGCGTCCCATCACCGACCAGAGCGCCATCGACCAGCTCGTCAAGGCCGGCGAGCAGTGCTCCATGATCATGGCTCTGAACGGCTGCATCTCCAATGCCAACGCCGCCTACTCCAGGGCCGTCGACCACGACCCGCTCATCACGAGCGTCTCGCAGCTCAGCACTAACAGCAGCAGCGCCGGTGACAATTCCAGCCTCGAGCATCTCATCGACGGAAAGCTTGATTACGAGCATTGCTTCCACTCTATGTGGAATCTGGCCATGGCCGAGCGCAGCACGACCGAAGCCATCTGGCAGAGCGTGACTACCGACCTCGTCAACTCGAATCCGGACAACATCGCCGTCGGCACAGGCTATCACAACCTGCAGGTCAAGTTCAACACCCCGATGCAGAAGTTCTATCTCACCTTCTACGGCCGCACCGGCACGGAGGTAGTGGACAGCCCGACCGACATCGAGGTCTACGCTACCAATGATGATGACCTCGGCGCAAGTGCCGACCAGGCCGACATAGGCGACTGGGACAAGATCACCGAGCTTACCGAAGGCTTCCCGGGCGCAGTGCAGGGCGGAGCTTATGTTTCTCCGGTCATTGACCTTGGCAGCACATACAAGTATGTCCGCTTCGTCATCAAGGCCTCCGCGCTCATGAATCAGCGCACCTTCCGCACCTTCGTCGTGCCCGATGTTACCGGCGTGACGTGGAATGTGGGCGAACTGCAGCTCTACAGCACCGAGGCATCCACCGCTTCTTCGGAATACTACAAGGTGCCCGGCATGAAGGAGGCTTGCGACGATATGAACAAGCTCGTAGAGGAACTGTCGGCCAAGCTGAAGGACGGCACAGCCCAGTATTCCGACACCACGGACCTCAACGCCGCCATCCACAAGGTCAACTCGCTCTATATAGACCGCAGCCAGCTCTACAGCCAGCTCACCAATACCATTGGCGAGGCCAACAGCCTTTACAACACGAGTCTCAACCACTCCGTGACGCTCATCACCAACGAGGGTCAGCTCAACACCAACAGCAGCAGCGCAAGCGACGCTTCGAGCCTCGAGCATCTCATCGACGGTGACCTGACTACGATCTTCGGCTCCCGCTGGAGCAGCGACATGAAGAATGCCGACCTCACGACGGACGACTGGATAGCAAGCAATGAGAACTTTGTCGCCTCCAACAACAAGAACATTGCCGTAGGCGTTGGTTATCACGATCTTCAGGTCAAGTTTATCAATCCTGTTGACAGTTTCTACTTCGAATATACCGGCCGCAACTCTGCCGACTATCACGACAACCCGACCGACATCGAGGTCTATGTCACCAACGATGATAATCTCGGCGCAAGCCCCGACATGGAGGACATCGACAGCTGGACGAAGATTACCGAGCTCAACAGCGGATTCCCCACGGGCGCTCTCGGCAAGTACACCTCTCCGATGATCAACCTCAATGGTTCCTACAGATACGCTCGCTTCGTCGTCAAGAACGCTTCGACGGCCTTCTATACCGAGGGTGGCGGCAGGCTTGCCCGTCTGTTCCTCCATCCGGAGATCACCGGTGTGACATGGGATGTGAGCGAGTTCCAGGCTTACACCACCAAGGCCTCCTCTGAGATGCAGTACTACTACGACAGCGATTACAAGGCTGCTGTGGACAACATGAAGAGCCTCGCCAGCCAGTTTGCCGCTGTGCCCGAGATGCTCGTCTTTAACGATAGCATGAACACGGCCCTGAGGAATGCCATCGACAAGGTCAGCTCGATGGCCATCAGCTCCATCGAGGCGGACAACTACTTCACGATGTGCGAGAAGATGGTGAATACCTCGACTGTCGGCACTGAGATCGGCAACATCGACTCTCAGGAAGCTATCGACAACTTCAAGGCCGCCATCACCGCAGCCAAGAGCGCTTACACCGCCTCTACGCCTACCACGCAGAGCATTAACACGGCTATCAGCGCCCTCCGCACTGCTTACGAGGCATTCTATGCGCATGTCAACAAGGTGGAAGCTGGCAAGTGGTACAATATCCTCTCCGGCGCAACGGCTGAAGTGTACGACAAGCAGCCCATCTATCTGACAGCTACGTCCGTCGGTTCCGCCCTCAGCTTCGGCGGCTATCCCGAGGACCGCTATGCTTCGACCGACCCGACGGCTATGTGGCGCTTCGTGCCCATCGAGGGTACAAGCGACGAGTATGCTATCCAGTCGATGCTTACCGGCCAGTACTTCGGCGGCTACCGCGGCATCGGCTCAGCCAACAATCCGCTCCTCTCCCACGAGAAGGTGCCCTACAAGGTCATCTACTATGGCAACGGCAACTTCAAGCTGCGTCAAGCGAGCGTGGACAATGTCCTCAACTCCCTGCGCGCCAATGTGGTCAACAACATCGTGATCAACAGCGAGGCAGTGGACGACGACGAGCAGTCGTGGTCGTTCTCCCCGGTCAAGGACAATGAGCTCGAGCTTACCCTGTTCAATGACAACAGCCTGCAGATATTCACCCTGCCGTTTGCTACCACCGGAAGCAGTGCTCTCGACGCTCTCAACGAGGGTGCGGTCACTACCTACGCTATCATGGCCGTCGACACCGTCGCCAACACGCTCAAGCTCAAGAAGCAGAGCGACTTCCAGGCCGGTGAACCGATGATCATCAAGCTGGGCGATCCCTCTGCCTCCATTCACGATCCCGTGGCCCTCACGCTCACATTGCCGGGCAATGTGGTAGACCACTCCGACATCATCAGCAATGGTCTCGTCGGCACTCTTGAGGGCGGCACGATCATGGTAAACGGCGCAGGATACCTGTACAACAACATGCTGCGCGTGGCAGGCCGCAACGGCGTTGTGCTCAGAGGCCTGTCGGGCTACATCGACCTGACGAAGATTAAGAATCAGGATGGCGATGCTGACCTCACTATCGGCGCCAAGGACTTTGTGACGGACATCGACAAGGTTGTACCCGTGGCTGTTGACTATGTGGATGTTTATTCTCCCGACGGCGTCCTTCTCAAACATCACGTGAAGGGCAGCGCCGCAACGGAAGGCCTGACTAAGGGCATCTACATCGTCGGCGGTAAGAAGGTTCTCGTTAAATGAGAAATGAAGCGAACTTCGGTTCGCCCTTGAGATAAAAGCCTTTACGGCTGTTGATATAGAGGCTGCGCCAAATCTGACGCGGCCTCTTTTTGCGCCTTGCGCAATTGAATGAAATCCGGACTACAGAGAGCTTAGTCTGCGACCGGATGCAAAGTGCCGGACATAGCTACAGCTGAAATTTTGAAGGCACGTAGTTCATGCACGACAGCTGCGATGCATTTGCATGACAGCTGTGATGAATATGCATGACAATTGCGATGCATTTGCATGACAGCTGTGATGAATATGCATGACAGCTGCGATGCGATCACATGACAATTGCGATGCGATTAAATGGCAATTGCGATGCGATAACTATGTGTGCCTCGATATTTTAGTTTGATGCTTCCGGCTTTTTATTAGCGCTATTGGGCTGTCTT
>OMUV01000051.1 GCA_900314335.1 uncultured Prevotellaceae bacterium
ACTTCAAAAAGTCGATTATTCTATGCATTATCATCAGTTATGTGATGCAAAAGTAAAAAGTATGCGGCGAAATTGTTACCTTTGTCCTGCTATTCCTGAAGAATGCCGGCCAGAGGCGCGGCAAATGCAACATTCGGAAAGCGCAAGCGGCCTTTTGCCGTATTCTCAGCACATAACCAAACACTATAAAAATGAATAAAACTTATCTCAGGCACGGATGCCATGCGACATTCAAGTGCTTCTCACGCAAGAGCTATGCCCTGCTCACCTGTCTCCATCGGGAGATAAAGATCGGGGTACTGAGCGCGGCGACCCTAAGCGCGTGTGCGCCGGCCATCGCCTTCTGCTCCCACTTCATCTCGGGCGGCGACACCATCACGGGTCGCGAACTCGGCGAAGCAGTAGTCACCGCCAGCCGGACGCCGATAGCGGCCGACAAGGCCGCACGTATCGTGACCGTCATCAGCCGCAAGCAGATAGAAGAGTCGGGGGCGACCACCGTCAACGACCTGCTGAAGGCTGTCTCTGAGGTAGACGTGCGGCAGCGTGGCGCCCTCGGCATCCAGACGGACATCAGCATCAACGGCGGCACATTCGACCAGCTCACCATCCTGCTCAACGGTGTGAGCATCAGCAATCCGCAGACGGGCCATCTGTCTGCGGATTTTCCTGTCTCTACGGAGGACATTGAGCGCATCGAGATCCTGGAGGGCGCAGCGGGGAGGCTGTTCGGATCGCAGGCTTTCAGCGGCGCCATCAACATCATCACGCGCGATGTGAAGCACAGCGGTGTCCACGGCGAGGCTGCGGCCGGTTCATTCGGCACTCTCGGCGTCGGCGCGGGCGGCGGCATCAAGAGCGACATGTTCGCCCACTACATGAGCGGCAGCTTCACACGCACGGACGGGGGCGCCGACAACAGCGCCTTCAACAAGGGCAATGTCTACTACAGCGGCAAATACAGGACCGACGGGCTGCGCGCCTTCTGGCAGGCGGGCTACGCGGGCAAGGAGTATGGCGCCAACACGTTCTACAGCGCGGCCTATCCCAACCAGTGGGAGAGCAACCAGCGCATCATCGTCTCCGCCGGCGCCGAGACGGGCGGGAAAATCCGCCTCAGGCCGCAGCTCTCCTGGATACGCTCTTACGACCACTTCGAGCTCATCAAGCGAAGCCCCGTGGGCGAGAACTTCCACCGCGGCGACGTCTTCTCCTTCAGCCTGAACGCCACCGCCTCCTGGGCATTGGGACAGACGGCAATCGGCGCCGAACTGCGCTCGGACAACATTCTCTCCTCCAATCTCGGACGGCCGCTCGACTCGGTGAGGTACGTGGAGGTAGCCGGCCACGACGGCAAATACTACACCCGCTCGGACCACCGCACGGACATCAACTACTTCGTCGAGCACAGCGTGGTGGCGGGCATCTTCACATTCTCCGCAGGCCTGCTGGCCAACCGCAACACGGCCGTCAACGAGAGCTTCCGCCTCTACCCGGGCGTCGACGTGAGCCTCCACCCCTCTGAGCAGATGCGCCTCTTCGCGTCGTGGAACAAGGCAATGCGCCTGCCGTCCTTCACAGACCTCTACTACAAGAGCCCCACCCAGGAGGGCAACGTCGGCCTGAAGCCGGAGAAGGTGAGCTCCGCGAGGATCGGCCTCGAGTGGCACCCCGCGGCATTCCGGCTGCTCGTACAGGGCTACTACAACCACTGCACCGACATGATAGACTGGGTGATGTACAGCGCCACGGACATATACCACAGCACAAACTTCAAGCTCGACAACTACGGCTACAGCGTCGGGGCGACGGCCGACCTGCGCACGCTCCTCGGCGAGAACAGTCACCTCCGTACCCTCACGGCCTCCTACGCATATATATATCAGGACAAGAACAGCGGCGGAACTATCTACCGGTCCAACTACGCGCTCGAGTACCTGCGGCACAAGTTTACCGCCTCGCTCTCCGGCCACATCCTGTCGCGCCTCTACGCGTCGGCCTCCTTCTCTTGGCAGAAGCGGATGGGTACATATATCAAATATGCCGGCGCCAAATCCACCGGGGAGCAGATGAGATACTCTCCCTATGCGCTTCTGGGAATGAAGGTGTACTGGAAAGCCGCCGGCTATGAACTCTATGTCACGGGCGATAATCTGACAGCGCACAGATACTACGACTACGGCAACGTCCAGCAGCCCGGGCTCTGGATAATGGCCGGCGCGAAGATAAACATCGACCTGTAAGAGCCTGTGGGCTGCGCCGACAGCTCTTCCGGAACTTGCCAGGCGCTTTCGCAAATCATACTATAAAGAAAATCAGGCACATATTCCCGAGAATGTGGAATATATGCCTGATTTATAATTTCTCTGTCGGCCTGCCGGAAGGCGGCGAAGCGTGTCAGAACAGGTTCGGCTTGTGGGCGCGGGCCTCGTCTATCGACATGCCGGCGGGCTTGGATTGCTTCTCCGCGTAGGCGCGGCGCATCTCGGCGTAGCGCTCAGAGAGCATCTGCCCGTAGCCGTCGCGCTGACGCGGGTTGGCCAGTTTCTCAGCAACGATGGCGGCCTGCGAGGCGTCCTTGGTCCAGGCGACGATGCCGGAATATCTGGGCGCGATCTTGATGGCGGTGTGAAGCTCCGAGGTCGTGGCCCCGCCTACCATGAGCGGGATGCGGAGGCCTGCGTGCTCCATCATCTCGGCCAGCCGCACCATCTCGTCGAGGCTCGGCGTGATGAGTCCGCTCACAGCCACGATGGCCGGATGGTCCTTGGCGGCCTGCTCGATGATTTTCTCCGGCGGCGTCATCACACCGAGGTCCACAACGTGGAAGTTATTGCACGCCAGAACGGTTGCGACAATGTTCTTGCCTATGTCGTGCACATCACCCTTGACCGTGGCGACGAGCACCTCGGGCAGATGGGACGCTTCCTCCGCCCCGCCCTTCTTCTGCTGCTCGATGACGGGCTGCAGGATGGCCACGGCGGCCTTCATGGTGCGGGCGGTCTTGACTACCTGCGGGAGGAACATCTTGCCCTCGCCGAAGAGCTTGCCCACCTCGTTCATCGCGTCCATCAACGGGCCCTCGATGATGCTCACAGCCGAGGGATATTTCTTAAGCGCCTCTTCGATATCCTCCTGCATATGCTCGGAGATGCCTTTGCGCAGGGCGTAAGCCAGGCGTTTCTCTACCGATTCTTTGCGCCATTCGTCGGCGGGCGATTTGGCCTGCCCTCGCCCGGCGGCGGAAGCCGCAGCCTGACGCTCACGGAGCTTGTCTGCATAGTCTATCAGCCTGGCGGGCGCCTCGGGAGAGGCGTACATGATGGCGTCGTCGAATATCGGCAGCTCGTCGGCGGGAATATCGGCGTATGTAAGCGAAGCAGACGGATTGACAATGCCCATATCCATGCCCTGCTCGATGGCGTGATAGAGGAATACGGCATTGAGGGCGGCGCGCACATAGTCGTTGCCGCGGAAGGAGAAAGAGAGATTGCTGACACCGCCGCTGACGTGCGCGTAAGGCAGATTGCGGCGTATCCATCCCGTGGCGCGGATAAAGTCGAGGGCGTAACGGTCGTGCTCGGGCATGCCGGTGGCGATGGAGAGCACATTGGGGTCGAAAATAATGTCCTCCGGCGGGAATCCGGCCTTCTCTACAAGCAGGTCGTAAGCGCGGCGGCATATCTCTGTCTTGCGCTCGTAGGTGGTAGCCTGTCCCTGCTCGTCAAAGGCCATCACGACGGCTGCAGCGCCGAAGCGACGGAGCTCACGGGCGTGGGAGAGAAACTTGTCCTCGCCTTCCTTGAGCGAAATAGAGTTGACGATACACTTGCCCTGCACGCACTTGAGGCCGGCTATGACCACATTCCACTTTGACGAGTCTATCATCAGCGGCACACGGGCTATGTCGGGATCGGAGGTGAGAAGGTTGAGAAAATGAGTCATCTCCTGACGCGCATCGAGGAGGCCGTCGTCAAAGTTAATGTCGAGCACCTGGGCGCCGGCCTCAACCTGCTTGCGCGCTATCTCGAGGGCTTCCTCATATTTCTTCTCCTTGATGAGGCGGAGAAACTTGCGTGAGCCGGCCACATTACAGCGCTCGCCGATGTTCATGAAATTGCTCTCTGGCAGCAGTTCCTTGTTCTCGAGACCCGAGAGGAACAGGTGGTGCCTGCGCTCCACGGGCACGTGGGGCTTCTTGTATCCGTCGGGAGTGCGGATGATATTGTTGTATTCCTTTATAAATGCGTCTGTCGTGCCGCAGCAGCCGCCGATGATGTTGACAAGGCCCTCGTCGACAAACTCGCACACCTCCCTGGCCATCTCCTCCGGCTTCGTCTTGTAGCGGCCCATCTCGTCGGGCAGGCCGGCATTGGGATAGACGGATATATAATAAGGTGCAAAGGACGCGAGCGACTCGAGATAGGGCTTCAGGTCCCTGGCGCCGAAGGAGCAGTTGAGGCCGACGGTCATGGCGCCGGCAAAGTCTACCGAGGTGACGAACGCATCGAGCGTCTGGCCAGACAGCGTGCGGCCGGCCTTGTCGGCAATGGTCACGGAGATCATTATGGGCACCTCCGTCCCGGTCTCGTCCATCGCCGCGCGCGCCGCATAGAGCGCGGCCTTGGCGTTGAGCGTGTCGAAGATGGTCTCGATGAGCAGGATGTCCACGCCGCCCTCTATAAGGGCGACCATCTGCTCCTGATAGGCCGCGGAGAGCTCGTCGAACGTGATGTTGCGCAGGGCGGGATTGGTGACATCGGGACTCAGGGAGCAGGTCTTGTTGGTAGGGCCGATGCTGCCGGCTACAAAGCGCGGCTTCGCCGGGTCGAGGGCGGTATACTGGTCGGCGAGCCGGCGGGCAAGGCGTGCGGAGGCGAGGTTGAGCTCGCGACAGTAGTCCTGCGCGCCGTAGTCGGCCATCGAGATGCGCTGCGAACTGAACGAGTTGGTCTCGATGATGTCCGCGCCGGCCTCGAGATAGCGCTTGTGTATCTCGCCTATCACGTCGGGACGTGTGATGGAGAGGAGGTCGTTGTTGCCCTTCTGTATGCCGGGCAGCGACTGAAACTGTGAGCCGCGGAAATCCTTCTCTTCCAGCCCGTAGCTCTGTATCATGGTGCCCATAGCGCCGTCCAGGATGAGGACACGCTCCCGCATCAACTTCTCTATTGTTTCCCTCTTGCTCATCATCTTCTCGAATTAATGTCCTTGAATTTCTGATCTATCATTCTCTTGTCTTCCTTCTCCCGCAAGGTCTGGCGCTTGTCATATTCCTTCTTGCCCCTGACCAGCGCTATCTTGAGCTTCGCCCTGTTGTTGTCGTCTATGTACAACAGCAGCGGAACGATGGAGAGGCCGGGGTTCTTGGTCTCCTGCGCGAGGCGGAGTATCTCGCGGCGGTTGAGCAGCAGCTTGCGCTCGCGCTTGGCATCGTGATTGTAGAACGAGCCGTAAAAGTACTCGGCCACGTACATGTTCTTCACCCATATCTCGCCGTCGCGGATATAGCAGAACGTATCTGTGAGACCGGCCTTCCCGGCACGGATGGATTTGATCTCCGTGCCGTAGAGCACTATCCCCGCCGTGTAGGTCTGGAGGATGTAGTAGTCGTGCTCGGCCCGCTTGTTCTTGATTTCTATTTTCTTGCGAAAGGTAATCTTATTGTTTGTCGCCGGCATCAGTATCTGTAAGTAGTACGAAATTATTAATATGCTCCCTCAGATAAGAGGCAATCTGAGAAGTGTACTCCGGCTCGCATTCGACAAAATCGTCGTCGTAGTCATCATATCTCTCATACTTCTCGTAGAGAGCCATAAACTCGGAGTCGGAGCAGTCGCCCGTGAGCCCGTCCTTGGTCTTCTCGTAGAGGCGCCTCACATCGTAGAGCTTGTTGCGGAGGTCCCTGAGGCCCCACTGATTGAGCGCTTTGGCCAGCGGGTTCTCAAAGATAAACGGGCCGTAGCCGTTGTGGATGAGCTGTATGAAGCCGCCCTCGAGCACCTCGCCCCGCATCATGTAGTAGGCTATCAGGGTAATCTGGTCAGCGGACAAATGCCCCATTGTCTCTGCCGTGAGTGCGCCGCCCACAAGGTCGAGAGTCCGCTCTGTGAGCTCGCTCAGGAGCTTCTGGTCGTCGAGCGAGGTGAGCCGGTCGCATTCCTTCCGGTCAAGCTGTATCCTCTTTGTCATGCTATGCAATATATAGATGTACAGGCCGCATAAAATCACAGCACTACATTTCTCTCTCCTCAGGGGTGAGAAATGTAGCGCGCGCTGCGGATGTCCCGTGTTATTTATTCTTGAGCAGATCCCTTATCTCGGTGAGCAGCTGCTCCTCCTTGCTGGGAGCAGGCGGAGCGGCAGGGGTCTCGTCCTTCTTGCTGTGGGTAAGGGCGTTGATGCCCTTCACGAGGAAGAAGACGCAGAGCGCGATGATGAGAAACTCGATGACCGTCTGGATGAACATGCCGTAGTTGATGGTCGCCGATACGGTCGGATTGAGCGGATTGACCGGAAGCGTCACCTTAAGGTCGGAAAAGTCCACGCCGCCTATCAGCCAACCGATGGGAGGCATTATTA
Organism: uncultured Prevotellaceae bacterium; assembly: GCA_900314335.1. Classification (GTDB taxonomy): domain Bacteria; phylum Bacteroidota; class Bacteroidia; order Bacteroidales; family Bacteroidaceae; genus UBA6398. Next base: position 6,583 of record OMUV01000051.1, read on the forward strand.
TATCAGAGACGATGGAGGAGACAATCTTACCAAAGGCAGCTCCGATAATCACGCCGACAGCCATATCTATGGCGTTCCCCTTGACGGCAAACTCCTTGAATTCCTTTATAAATTTGCTCATAGTAGAATTTTTACTTGTTTCGTGGAGCAAAAATAAAAACAATTTCGTAATTTTGCGCCGAACTCGGAGATAAAGTTTCGAAGAGCGTAATAATTTGAGTATACACCTTATTAAAACATTACAGATATGATTAACGTTGCTATTAATGGTTTCGGCCGCATCGGCCGTCTCGCATTCCGTCAGATGTTTGAGGCTGAGGGTTATGAAGTAGTTGCTATCAACGACCTCACAAGCCCGAAGATGCTTGCACACCTTTTGAAGTATGATACCACTCACGGTGGCTATCAGGGCATTATCGGCCAGCCCAAGAAGCACACTGTAGAGTACAAGGACGCTCAGTATGCAGAGGACGGCCGCACTGTTACCGTTCCCGGTTCCATCATTATCGACGGCAAGGAGATCACCATCTACGCAAAGCCTAACGCAGCAGACCTGCCCTGGGGTGACCTTAATGTAGACGTTGTTCTCGAGTGCACCGGTTTCTACACCTCCAAGGCTAAGAGCGAGGCTCACCTGAAGGCCGGCGCCAAGAAAGTCGTTATCTCAGCTCCTGCAGGCAACGACCTGAAGACTATCGTATACAATGTAAACCACAAGACCCTGACCCCCGAGGACAAGATCATCAGCGCAGCTTCCTGCACGACCAACTGCCTTGCTCCTATGGCACAGGCTCTGAACAACGCATTCCCCATCCAGACCGGTATCATGCAGACCATCCACGCTTACACGGGCGATCAGATGATCCTCGACGGCCCGCAGCGCAAGGGTAACCTTCGTCGCAGCCGTGCAGGTGCCTGCAACATCACTCCGGCTTCCTCCGGCGCAGCCAAGGCTATCGGCCTCGTACTTCCCGAGCTCAACGGCAAGCTCATCGGCGCAGCACAGCGTGTGCCCGTGCCCGATGGCTCCACCACTCTGCTCTACGCTGTAGTAAAGGGCAAGGACGTAACCGCTGACAAGATCAATGCTGCTATGAAGGCTGCTTCCAACGAGAGCTTCGGCTACAACGACGAGGAGATCGTTTCCTCCGATATTCTCGGAATGCGTTACGGTTCACTCTTCGACGCTACCCAGACAATGGTAGTGAAGATCGACGACGATACCTATGAGGTACAGGTTGTTTCCTGGTACGACAATGAGAACTCTTACACTTCTCAGATGGTTCGCACCATCAAGTACTTCGCAGAGCTGAAGTAATACCGCCTGTTACCAAAGTACATATTAAGCCTCGCGCCAAATGGTGCGGGGCTTTTTTATGCTCTCATCCCGGAGCCCGCGGCTTTATATCTTCGGGGAGACAGCCATATGCTTATATCAGGCATTCAAGGGTGTCTGAATGTTTCCGTACGACCCATTTTATTCCTCATGTAACTTACTGAAAATAAGTACCCATTTCTACCCCAGAACTACATTTGAGATGAGGAAAATCATCACAAATGTGTTTTTCCTCAGGTGCCTTGTAGTTTTTGTGGTGTGAGGGAGGGGTTTTATGGTGTGCATACGCGTGGTTTCGCAAAATGGGGAAATCCATCTGTATGCCCCGCCAATATATATCCGGGAGACGTCTGCCGACGACATGGAGGCGGTTTTCGCCCCTTCGTAAGTATATGGAAATCAGTATCCATATGAGGGCCAAAACTACATTTGAGACGTTTTAAAACATCTCAAATGTAATTTCACTCAGGTCCTATGTGAGTATCAAGGTGTGCGGGAGGATTTATGGAATGTGCGGAAATGAGTGTTCCGGAGAATGGAATATTCATCGTTTGCGTGCTCAAAGTTAGTGTCCGAGGGCTACCTCTGACGACCATAAGGCATTCCCGGGGCCCGTATAAGAACTAAGGATCTGATTCCCGCAGAAGGGCTAATTCTACCGCGAGCTAAATTATTTCCATTCCCAAAACAGTTTACCGGACAGTAATAATAGGTTATAGTTATCAGTTCAGATAAAGGGAAACAAAAAGGCGAGCCGTAAGACTCTCCTTTAATAATCGAAACCGTAAGACTGGCGGTCAGTCCTTAGCGTACTCCTTGGAGGTGAGAGTGATGCTGGTCAGCTCCTTCCCGCTCTTTTTCGAGAGATAGACATATCTGAACATCACATCATGCTCCTTGACCTTACGAAGCTCCACGGAGTTGACTATCTGCAGCAGCAGTTTGTCGTGAAGTGTCTTCTGATTGGCGCGCAGGAATGCAGCATCGTCTATCTTGCCATCGAGCGTGAAATAATAAGATATGCATTTGAGCGACCTGGTATAGGTCATCGAGTCCAGAATAACGCCGTCGGAAACCTTCTGCGGGCACTGCCGGTCAGTAAAATCCTTAGCCTGCGCCGCACACTGGTCATCAAACGACTGCTGCACGCAGGCGCAAAACAAAGCCGGCGCAAACAGTCCGGCTAAAATAAATGTTCTCAGTCCCCGCTTCATTCTCACTCTATTTTCTGAGGAAAGTTCTTCTGAGGCGACGCATTACTTTCACCCCGAACATCACTCCGTCATAAATAGCAACGGCCCGGTCGACATTGTTCATCACCGCCTCCATACGCCCGTGCGAAACGGGAGGAGAGAAAAGGGCATGCGTCTGCTTCTTAATCTTGTCCGAGCTTTTTCTAATCTCGGCGAGAGTAGCATCGCGCTTGGCCAGGATATCATTTATGGTAGTCTTCATAAGGCCTCGTTGTTATTCTTTTCGTCCTTGTCTGTGAGAAACAGATTGGTGAGAAACCTGATAATCGGAGCGGTTATCCAGCGTTTGCGATTGCAGTAGACTATTATCACGAGCAATACGCAGAGTCCGGCAACCGAAGCATAGCCCACAGTCTGGCTTCCGCAAAAATCGGCTATCAGAGAAGAGAGACAGAACGCTAACAAAAGCAATGCTACCCCGCTGATAAGGAACAATACCGTTCCCAATATCAGCGTGGATAGCAAGATAACCAGTTTAGAGACGAACTCTAAAGTCACATATTTCTTCTGAAGCTCAAAGTAGTGCTTTAACTCCTTGATTAAATCTTCAACAGCCGAGATATTGTGATTTGTAGAGAACATCGTATCTGTTTAATCGTTGTCAGAAGATTTCAGCTCGTCGGCGATGTCGTCTACGAGATCGTTCATTTGCTTCCGATCCAGATTGATACCGCGCTTGCGGAGTGCAGCAACAATCCTGTCACGTGTATCTTCGCCTCTCTCAGGGGCAAACAACACACCACATGCAGCGCCTACTGCGGCGCCGCCTAAAAATGCAGCCAAAATACTTAAACCTTTCATGTTCTTTGTTTTTAATGAATCCGATATTCTGTCCCAAAGTTACGATGTTTTTTCTATTCCAAAGCATTTCCCCGGCAAAATAAATCGGGAATAGAAATTTAATTAGGGAAAACGAAAATCTTTCTGTACAAAAAGGGATATATCTGAAAGGAAAATAGTAACTTTGTAGCGCACGAGATGATAAATCGCATTACATTATCAGACAAAACGGAAACATTAATCAATCAATAACTATTCATCATGAAAAAATACGTAGCGATAGCTTTGTGCCTGTGTACAGCCATAGCTTTCACGTCCTGTAAGTCACACGAGTCAGCCTACAAGAAGGCTTATGAAAAAGCCAAGCAGCAGCAGGCTATAGAGCAGCAGCCCACGCAGCCTACCACCGTGGCCGTACAGCCGACTACTACCACCACTACTACGACAAAGACCACCACTACTCAGGAGGATGCCAATGTAAGGTCGGAGAGCCTGCAGCTCATAGACGGCGCCGGACTCAAGAAGTACAGCGTAGTATGCGGCAGCTTCTCACTCAAGGCCAATGCACAGGGCCTGCAGTCCAAGCTGAAGAACGCAGGATACGACGCACAGATAGCCCTCAACCCGCAGCGCAAGTTCTATCGCGTTATAGCCACCACATTCGACGATCTGAGCGCAGCAGTATCCTCCAGGAACAAGCTACGCAGCCAGTATTCCGATGCATGGCTGCTCTACAATAAATAGACAAACCCTTTATAAGATTATGCGCTCAGTCAGCTTTGACTCTGCGCATAATTTTGTGTGTCTACACTTTCAGACCAATTTATATCATTTATTGCGGCTATGAACTTAGGAATGCCTGAAATAATCATTATCGCCATCGTAGTGCTGATACTCTTCGGCGGTAAGAAGCTCCCCGAATTTATGAGGGGCGTGGGCAAAGGCGTACACGACTTCAAAAAGGGACTGGACGGTGTCGAGGAAGAGATCAAAAAGGACATCAACACCGACCCGGTAGATACGCCCAAGCAAGATAGTGAACAAAACGAAAAGGACAAAACAGAAGACGCGCACTGACCTGCCGGAGCTTTTTTGCCAGACCGGGACAGAGCGTAAGGAATAACTGCGAACTCTTGTGAACCAGCAAACACAACATGAAGAGGAGGAAGAGAACCTTCCCGAGATGACTTTCTGGGACCACCTAGAGGCTCTCCGATGGATGCTGATAAGGTGTTTTATAGCTATAGGCATACTTGTCATCGGCAGCTTTGCCTTTATCCCTTGGCTGTTTAAGCACGTCATCATGGCCCCCTGCCGTACCGACTTTTTCCTATACCGCTTTCTCGCCAAAATAAGCAGCTGGATACCTCTGGCTCCGGATGACTTCGACAAGCCGTTTAATGTCAATATCATCAATATCCGGCTGCCGTCGCAGTTCTTTCTGCAGGTATCGCTGTCCTTCTGGCTCGCGCTCCTCGTTGCATTTCCCTACATTGTCTTCGAGATCTGGCGTTTTGTCTGCCCCGCGCTCTACACCAACGAGCGGAGAGGCACGGAGAGGGCGTTTATTTTCGGAACGGTGATGTTCTTCCTCGGTTGCTTCGTGGGCTATTCACTCGTGTTCCCGCTCACACTGCGTTTCCTATACACCTACCAGATCAGTCCCGACATTACCAATCAGCTGTCCCTCGACTCCTACATGAGCAACTTCCTGATGCTTGTGTTCATGATGGGCATAATCTTTGAGCTGCCGCTTCTCTCTGCCCTGCTCTCCAAGCTCGGATTGCTGAACCGCAGTTTCTTCAAGAAATATCGCAAGCACGCCATCGTGGTCCTGCTGCTGGTAGCTGCCATCATCACTCCGTCTTCGGATCCGTTCACTCTCACGGCGGTATTCCTGCCCATTTACATCTTGTGGGAACTAAGCGCATTTTTGGTTAAGCCCGCACCGAAGGAGGAAGACTCATGACAATTTGCAAACACTGTGTGACAAACGGATATTCAGCTATGACAGCCATGCAATTCCTTTATCATCAATAACAAAAGGCAAATCAAAAAGTTCTCAATCTATTCCAAGTATTCAGAAACAAATTATTAATTTAGCTACGATAATATCATATTAATTATAATCTATGGGCTCTAAAAAGAAAATCGGCGTAATAGGATATGGCAGAATGGGCGCTAAATACGTGCATTATCTCCAGTCTTTCTGCCCAGACTGGGAGGTAGCGTATATATGCGACGTTAATCCCGACGCACGCGCTTATGCCAAGACTCAGTCGCCCGACTCTAATATAGTATCCGACGAGGATATAATCTTTCAGGACGAAAGCGTTGCTGCCGTGGCTCTGTGCACACTGGCCAATGTACGTCACGAACAGATACTCAAAGCTACAAAATACCACAAGCATATCATATCAGAAAAACCTATTGGCGACACCCTTCAGAGGGAATGGGACTCGGTCAATGTGGTAGAGAATTCCGACTGTCTGGCTACGGTCAATCTCTACCTGCGTAACTCTTGGTATCACCACCTCATGAAAAAGTATATCGACGAGGGTGAGCTGGGCGAACTGGCTATAATACGCATCTGCCATATGACCCCCGGACTCGCTCCCGGCGAAGGTCACGAATACGAAGGGCCGGCATTCCACGACTGCGGCATGCACTATGTCGACATTGCACGCTGGTATGCCCAGTCCGATTACAAGACATGGCACGCACAGGGCATCCGTATGTGGAACTATAAAGATCCTTGGTGGGTGCAGTGCCACGGGACATTTGCCAACGGCATAGTCTTCGACATAACGCAGGGATTTGTCTACGGTCAGCTCTCCAAGGACCAGACACACCTCTCCTATACAGACCTGATAGGCACGAAAGGCATCGTCCGCATGACGCATGATTTCAAGACAGCCATCGTCGACCTCCACGGCATCAACAACACCATTCTGACCCGTCAGCCCTTTGGCGGCAAGAATATCGACACTATGCTCAACCGCTTCTCGGAGAGCATAGACAAGGGCGTTCTCGACCCCAATCTCCCCACGATGCGCGACTCCGCCATCGCTTCGGAATACGCTTGGAAGTTTTTCGAGGACAGCAAGACGCACGACCTCCCCGCAATTGGCGATCTGGAGACGCTGGAAGAAATACACGAGCATCGTCGCAACCTGAAAGACGGCTACGGACTTCTTCACAGGAAAGAGTATTGATAATCATAAGACAATAATAATTACTAATATAGATACAGACATCTAACCAAAAATCAAAATTATGAGCAAAATTTCGAGAAGAGACTTCCTGAAAAAAGGAAGTGCCGCTATGGCCGGCATGATCATCGCTCCGAGTATCGTGCCGAGCAGTGTACTGGGCAAGACTTACGGACATAAGTCGCCCAGCGACAAAATGAATATCCTTGGTGTAGGTATCGGCGGCAGAGGCGCAGCAGACCTGAGCGCCATGGAAACAGAAAACATTATCGGTCTGTGCGATGTAGACTGGAAATATGCCAAGCACATATTTGACAAATATCCCAAGGCAAAGCGTTTCAACGACTATCGCAAGATGTACGACGAGATGCTTAAGAGCGCCGATGGTGTCATGGTCGCTACCGCTGACCACACACATGCCATCATCGCTGCCGACGCTATGACAGCCGGCAAGAACGTGTACGTTGAGAAGCCTATGACCCTCTATGTATACGAGAGCCGCCTTCTGGCTAAGCTCGCCAAGAAGTATAAAGTCGCTACGCAGATGGGTAATCAGGGCGCCAGCGGCACAGGTACACGTCAGGCCCTCAACTGGCTCTGGAACGGCGAGATCGGTGAAGTGACCAAGGTGGAAGCTTACACCAACCGTCCTATCTGGCCGCAGGGAATGGCTGCTCCTAAAGAGAAAGTGGCTGTGCCCTCTACGCTCAACTGGGACGCATTTATCGGCCCGGCTAAATTCCGCGACTACAACCCCGCTTACACGCCCTGGAACTTCCGCGGCTGGTGGGACTTCGGTTCCGGCGCTCTCGGCGACATGGCCAATCACATTCTGCAGGTAGCCTTCAAGGGCCTTAACCTCGGCTATCCGACACAGGTGCTGGGCAGCTCCACGATGCTGATGTCCGACGCATGCCCGACGGCTCAGAAGGTGACCTACCGCTTCGCTGCAAGACCCAATATGCCGAAGCTCGCTCTGCCTGCCTGCGAACTGACTTGGTACGACGGTGGTCTGAAGCCCGACATTCCTGTCAACCTGCACCTGCCCGAAGGACAGCATCTGCCTGAAGACGGAGCCTGCATCTTCTACGGTACCAAAGACACTATGATAGTAGGTAGCTGGGGACAGAACCCGTTCCTCGTTTCCGGCCGCAAGCCCCACGTTCCCGAGCTGTGCCGCATCGTAAAGAACGACAATCATCAGCAGGACTGGATACGCGCCTGCAAGGAAAGCCCCGAGAACCGCATAGAGACTGCATCCTGCTTCGCAGAGGCCGGACCGCTCAACGAGATGGTTGTGATGGGCGTTGTAGCTACACGTCTGCAGGACCTCGGCCAGTGGCTCGACTGGGACGGAGAGAACATGAAGTTCACCAACATTCCCGCAAGCGCCAAGATCAGAAGCGTTGTAGAGGACAAGTTCAAGATCACCGACGGCAATCCTACGTTCGACCGCGTTTACAGCGACCCCGTAGATGCCAACGAATATGCAGCCAAGCTTATCAAGCCCGTTTATCGTCAGGGATGGAAGTTGCCTGACATGCCAGCCTAAAATAAACTAGGAGAAAGCAATGAAACTGGCACATGTAATATTCGCTTCTGCCGTTTTTGCAGCGGCTCTGATGCCGAATGCCAATGCCGCGTCCAAAAAGTCTGCTGACAAAGGCACCGTAAAGATAGTCTGCTCTCAGGGATTTCAGGGCCCGGAGAAGTGGGACATCCACTATTTCCCAGTTGACAGAAAAGGTTATATCTCAATCTTCGACGGCAAGACAATGGCCGGCTGGAGAGGCTATGGCAAAAACTACATTCCCTCCAGATGGGTCGTTGAGGACGGATGCATCCACTTCATGGGCAATCAGACTCCGGAGGAGAAACGCAAAGGAAAAGAGGGCGGAGACATCATCTTTGCCCACAAGTTCAAAAACTTTGAGCTCTCCATCGACTGGAAGATCTGCAAGGGCGGCAACTCCGGCATATTCTACCTCGCTCAGGAGCTGAGCAACAGCAACGGCGACCTGGAGTCGATCGTAGTGTCGGCCCTTGAGAGCCAGGTGCTCGACAACGCCAATCATCCCGACGCCAAGCTCGGCAAGGACGGCAACCGCCAGTCCACATCTCTCTATGACCTTATCCCGGCCAAGCCCCAGAACGCAAAACCGTTCGGGGAGTGGAACAACACGGTGATCAGGGTCTACAACGGCACAGTGACCCACTATCAGAATGGGGTAAAGGTGCTCGAGTACAAGCTGTGGACACCTGAGTGGATAAAGCTGCTCCAGACAAGCAAGTTCGGCGAAAAGGCATGGCCTGAGGCTTTCAATGCGCTCTCTGAAGCAGGCGGCCCCGATCACGAAGGGCTTATCGGTCTGCAGGATCACGGCGACGATGTATGGTATAAGAACATCAAAATCAAAATCCTAAAATAACCCACATCTAATTTATCACAAATGAAACATTCGTATTTATTCGTATCTGCCTTCGCAGCTTTACTATTGGCTTCATGCGGAGGAAAATGCAACTGCAACTGCGGATGCCAGAACTGCACATGCAGCACAGACTCCAGCGCGTCGAAGGACACTGCTGCCTACACAGTTGTTGAGAAGCCCCAGTTTGATATAAGCAAACTGCCCAAAGACAAGGACGGCTTCATCACCATATTTGACGGAAAGACTCTCACCGGCTGGCGTTGCTACGGTAAGGACAAACCCGGCAGCGACTGGAACGTAGACGATGGCGCTATCCATCTGAAGGGCTCCGGTAACGGCGAAGGCGGCGGCGTTAATGGCGGCGACCTGATCTTTGCCCACAAGTTTAAGAACTTCGAGCTCGACTTCGAGTACAAGATCTCCAAGGGCGGTAACTCCGGCGTGTTCTACCTCGCTCAGGAAGTGACCACTCCGCAGAACGGCAAGGAGGAGTTCATCCCCATCTGGCAGTCTGCATCCGAGTATCAGGTACTGGACAATGCAAATCACCCCGACGCACAGCTCGGTGTGGACGGCAACCGCCAGTCTGGTTCTCTCTACGACATGATTCCGGCAAAGCCGCAGAATGCAAAGCCTTTCGGACAGTGGAACACAGCCAAGATCATGGTATTCGAGGGCACTGTTATCCACGGCCAGAACGGCAAGAACGTTGTAGAATATCACCTCTGGACACCGAAATGGAAGGAGATGCTTGACAACAGCAAGTTCAAGGCTGACGGCGACTTCCCCATCGCTTACAAACTGTTGCTCAACATGGGCGGCGACAAGCATGAGGGTTACATCGGATTCCAGGATCACGGAGACGATGTATGGTATCGCAACGTAAAGGTTAAGATACTCAAGTAACATCAGACGAAAGTATATCGAAAGCGTTTTGCGGGGCAATCCTGCAAAACGCTTTTAGTATAGATAAACGACCAACACTAAATATAAAGACATGAATAAGAAATTAGCAACCTCAGCAATGATTCTCATGTGCATCAGTGCCGGGGCGCAGAACAACAAGATGACGCATGACATGACCGAGTTCTACACGCCGGAAGTGCCCGTCGTAACGCCCGGCACAGACCTGAAGGGCGGCGGCTTCACAGCACCCTCGGACGCCATAGTCCTGTTCGACGGCAAGGACCTGTCAAAATGGGAGAACACCAAGGGCGGACCGGCAGAGTGGACGGTAAAGGACGGCGTGGTAACCGTGGACAAGAGCAAAGGCGATATCAGGACGAAGGACACATTCAACGACTTCCAGCTGCACATCGAGTGGCGCATCCCCAAGGACATTGAGGGCAGCGATCAGGCCCGCGGCAACAGCGGCGTCTACCTTCAGGGCATGTACGAGGTACAGGTACTGGACAGCTACAATAACAAGACCTATGTCAACGGCCAGGCCGGCAGCATCTACAAGCAGTCAGCACCGCTGGCAAACGCCATGCGCAAGCCCGGCGAGTGGAATGTATACGACATCATCTACAAGGCTCCCGACTTCAAGGCCGACGGCACATACCGCAACCGTCCCCGCGTCACGGTGATCCACAACGGCGTCGTAGTGCAGAACAACACTGAGATCCTCGGCACGACGGAATTCATCGGACTCCCGCGTACCGTGAAGCACGGCGCAGGTCCCATCCTCCTTCAGGCCCACGGCGACGGCAGCAAGCCCATCAGCTTCCGCAACATCTGGATCCGCAATCTTTGACAAGCTCCTGCTCCGGCGCGTTTACACAACGCCGGCAGCGACACACCTTGACATAACTAAGACAAGGTACACCTCTTATATATACAAGGCATCGCGTCAAACCCGATGCCTTGTATTTGGTTTTATTGTGCACCTTCACAACTCCGGCTTGCTCCGGCTGTCGCTTCCCCCAAAAAGTGAATAAGCTTCTCTCATGCATATTTCACAGATTATCCTGACGGGAAATCTACCACCGATAAAAGCTGGTCAACCGCCGTTACTAACTATATCAAAATTATGTCTGTTCGGTAAACTTTCTGGGGAATGGAAAGAATTGTCATGCGGGTGAAAGGTGATTCTCACGGGACAAAAATGAACTCTCGTGAGAGAAGACAAAAACCTCGTCGAAGAAGAAAAAATTCTACTCGCAGATAAAAAAATTTATCTCGTAGTAGACGACTCGTTAACTCGTAGATAAAATAATTTATCTCGCAGTAGAATTTTTCCGCCTCGCAGAGGCTGATTTTAAGGTATTTGAAAAGGGCTTGAAACTCGTTTCGCACAATCCTCAGCGCACTCTTTCGCGGCGGCTGGCGGCCGCTGAGGCAGCGGCCCTCCCAGCCAGTCTTCGCGCAAAACGATACAAGATTTCCAAGTACAGATGTCCTCAATTCCCTGCTACGCCGGGATAAATTTGCTGTCCGAAACAATAGCCTTTTCCGCCGTTATTTGAGAAGGCATCCACCACTTCTCAAAAAAACTTCCGCAGAACCCGAAAATTACATTTGAGACGAGTAAAATCACATTTGAGGTATTTCAAATCGTCTCAAACATAATTTTGGCCTTCCGAGAGCGCTGATTTACACGTACTTACAAGGGGTACAAAACGGCCCATTGGAGGCGCCGCAAGAGTGGGCGGGGCTATCGTTATGCGCGGGAAAGATATCCTATAATATACGTCCTCAATCTCCGGCCCCGCCGGGATAACTTCGCAACCCGAAACGATTGCTCTTTTCCCTGTTGTCGGAAA
>OMUV01000071.1 GCA_900314335.1 uncultured Prevotellaceae bacterium
CCCGCAGAGCCGGACGCGAAACCCGCTGAGGCGGACAGCAAACCAGCTGATGCCGATGCCCCTGAGCCGCAGGCTAAGAAATAATCAGATAACAACCATGACAAAAGCTATTAGGCCCGTGTGCCTGATAGCTTTTGCTTTTACCGATAGCCATCACATGGCGTAATATAATATATATGAGTATTCTGAGACACAACATTCTGCTCCGCGGGATAGTGCTGTTGACGCTCGCCGGCGGCATCATCACGCTCAGCTCGTGCATCAACCGCCGCCTCACCGCCCGCCTCGCGCAGAAGGCCATCGAAAAGGAGTGCGCATTCCGCGACAGCAGCCAGACAGTGGGCCTGCTCACCGGCTACTACGAGGTGCAGCCTCAGGCGCGCCCCATCCTCGACTCGCTCGTAAAGGCGGGCCTTATCAAATGCCGCATCACGGAGGTGGCAGAGAACAAACGCGTCGAGAAGTACACCTGGTGGGAGGGCACGACCGTCACCTTCAACAAGGTGACCCACTATTTCGCCGAGGTGTCGCTCACCGATGAGGGCAGCAAGTACGTCGTGGCTCACCGCCCCGTCACGCGCAAGGGCGAGGACGACATACCGGAGACGGAGACCATAATCACCGACACCACGGAGGCTGCGGACGAGAGCGCGGAGGCACAGACCTACGGCTATCAGGCTATCCCCGTCGTGACGGAGCCGCGCGAGGTCGCCCTGCCCGCAGACAGCGGCAGCAAAGCCTATGCGGCGGCGCTGAAGAAGGTGAAATACAAGAAACTGGATATGCTGACCGGATTCCTGAAGGTGAAGAAAGTGTTCCACATCATGTGCTCGGACTACGATGTCAAGAACGGCAGCGCGGGCTGCGCCTTCGTGAGCACCTTCGAGCGCATCACCCCGTTCGGTCGCCTTCTCACCTCACACACCGAGGGCGAGAAGACCGTCTACACCGCCACGCTCGTGCGCTACGAAGACTCCGGATGGACGGTGACCGCTATCAATAACAATCTGACGGGCGTTGTGCCCGGCACCGACCAGCCGCAATAATCCGGCGACCGGCCGCAATAATCAGACGATAAGCCGCAATAATCAGACGATAAGCCCATACTAATCCGGTGACCAGCCCCAATATTCAGGCGACGGCCCCGGTAATCACACATCCAGATCCAGCTCCACCGGGCAATGGTCGGAGCCGTAGATCTCTGTATGAATGGATGCGCCCTTCAGGCGCGGCAGGAGGTCATTGCTGATGAGAAAATAGTCGATACGCCATCCCGCGTTGCGCTCACGGGCACGGAATCGGTAGCTCCACCACGAATAGACGCCCGCAAGGTCGGGATTGAGATGGCGGAACGTGTCTGTGAATCCGCTCTCGAGGAGCGTGGTGAATTTGCCCCTCTCCTCGTCGGTAAAGCCCGCCGAGCGGTGATTGGACGAGGGATTCTTGATGTCTATCTCCTCGTGGGCCACATTCATATCCCCGCAGACTATCACGCCCTTCTTCTCCCGCAGTTTGCCGAGGTAGGAGCGCAGCGCGTCGTCCCATGTCATGCGGTAGTCCAGGCGCCGGAGCGCATCCTGCGAGTTGGGCACATAGCAGGTGACCAGATAGAAATCCTTTTCCTCCACGGTAATGACGCGGCCCTCGTGGTCGTGCTCCTCGATGCCCAGTCCGTAGCTCACGGAGAGCGGCTGACGGCGCGTGTAGACGGCTGTGCCGGAATAGCCCTTCTTCTCGGCATAGTTCCAGAAGGACTGATAACCATCAAACTCCATATTGATCTGACCGGCCTGCACCTTGGTCTCCTGCAGGCAGAAATAGTCGGCGTCGAGCTCGCGGAAAGTATCGGCAAAGCCCTTTGTTGCACAGGCTCGAAGCCCGTTGACGTTCCAGGAAATGAATTTCATCTCGTTTATCTGCTTTTATCGGGATGCTAAAATAAGAAAATTCTACAAAATAGCCCTTCCCCGGACAACAAAACTGCGGGTCATCGCGGTCGGGTGAGCAGAAAAGGCTAACTTTGTAGGTAATAGCAGAAATCATGAACAGAAACATCATAACATTGTTGCTGGCCCTCTCGCCGCTCTTCGGCGCGGCCCAGAGCGCCGTGACCTTCGACTCCCAGAAGCGCGACATGGGCACCATCATCTACAATAACGCCCGCTCCGCCGACTTCATCATGAAGAACACCGGCAACAAGCCCGTCCGCATCAAGGACGTCACCGTCTCTTGCGGCTGCACGGCGGTGAAATGGGACGACAAACCGGTGCCCGCAGGCGGCAGCACGACCATCACCGTGTCCTACGACGCTGCGATGCTCGGCCACTTCACCAAGCAGGTAGGCATTTTTACCGACGACTCCCCCACGCCCGTCTACCTCTCGCTCTACGGCACCGTCGTGGCCCGCCAGCCGTCCTACAGCGGGCAATATCCCTACAGCATAGGCGACATCAAGCTCAACACGCTCGACCTCATGTTCGACAACGTGAACAATGGCGACAGCCCCGAGCAGATACTCGAGGTGTACAACGGCGGCAGCACCGTCTACACGCCGGAACTGATGCATCTGCCCAAGTACCTGCAGGCTAAGGCCGTTCCCGAGAAACTCGCGCCCGGACACGGCGGCCAGATCATCGTGACGCTGCAGAGCCGCGACCTGAGAAGCATGGGCCTCACACAGACGTCCGTCTACCTGAGCCGTTTCCCGGGCGACAAGGTGGGCGAAGACAACGAGATAGATGTGTCAGCCATCCTCCTGCCCGCCTTCGCCAAGGTGACAGAGGCGCAGATGGCCTATATGCCGCGGCTCGTCATGTCGGCCGACACCATCGATCTCGGCGCGTTCGGCACCAAGGACAAGCTCAAGGGCGTCATCGAGATCGCCAATCAGGGCAAGACAGACCTGCAGATACGCTCCATTCAGGTGTTCAGCACCGCGCTCAACGTCGACATGAAGCGCAAGATAGCCGCAGGCGGCACAGCCAAACTCAAGATCACCGCGCTCAAGCGCTTCCTCCGCCAGCGCTCGCTCAACAGGCTCAATGTGCTGATGATAACCAACGATCCCAAGAATCCTAAGGTATTAATCCACGTCAAGGTAAAGCCATAACTCTCACCGCGCGGCTAGGAATGCCGCGCGGCGGGCACACCTTTCGCACAATCACTATTAGCCGGCAGTGATTTCTGCCTCACGTCGCGAAAGATTAGCGCGAAGTAAAACATTCGCGCTCAACAATCTCCCCGCCCCAATTCGCGGCGTCTCACAGGGCGATTGCTGACGACTTAGAGGCGGTTTTCGGCCCTTTGCAACTATGTGAAAATCAGTGCCCCGCAGAGGGCCAAAATTATGTTTGAGACGAGTAGAACTACCTCAAATGTAGTTTTCCTCATGTCCTATGTAGTTTTTGAGAAATGCGGGAGTGTTTTTGAGATGTGCGCAGACGGTGTCTCTCAAAAGCGAAAGCGGAACATGCTTCCGCCTCCTATATACAATCTCGGACCACCTTCTGACGACTTAGAGGCGGTTTTTGGCCTTTTGCAACTATATGAAAATCAGCGCCCCGCAGAGGGCCAAAATTATGTTTGAGATGTTTTAGAATGTCTCAAATGTGTTTTTCCTCATGTCCTATGTAGTTTTTAAGAAATGCGGGAGGTTTTTTGAAGTGTAGGGAATGCCTTTTCAAAAATGTGGAAAAAGGGCAATTGTTTCGGATTGCGAATTTATATCGGCGGAGCCGGCGATTGAGGACTTATAAAATAGGCGTTTTTCTCTGTAGTGCGCGAAGGCCAGCCGGGCGCGCCGCATTCCCAGCGGCCCGGCCGGCACACCAGACACGGCGCGGCGAATTGCGCGAAAGCGCTTCACTCTCCGCCGGAGCATTGTCCTTACTTCACACAGGCCTGCAGAAACACAAATGCGCCGCGACAGATGACGACTGCCGCGGCGCATTATTATATATATGTATCCCGGCGGATTACTTAGCGGGGATGTCCTCGATGACCTTGCGGATAAACTTGTAGAACTCGGCCACCGACGGGATGTTGCAGCGCTCCGAGGTGGTGTGGGGCGAGCAGAGCGTGGGGCCGAGCGACACAACGTCGAGGTTGGGGTACTTGCCCAGGATGACGGAGCACTCCAGGCCGGCGTGGTCCACCTGCACCAGTGCGTCGCGGCCGAACATCTCCTTGTACTCCGACTTGAGGAGCGACAGGATCTCGCTGTCGGCGTTGGGATCCCAGCCGCCGTAGCTGCCGCTGAGCTCCACCTTCATGCCGGCCATGGCGAAGCAGCTGGAGAGGCTCATGGCCACGAAATCCTTCATGCTCTCCTTGCTACTGCGGGCGAGGATCTGGATGGAAGCCTTGCCGCCGCCGATATTGATGATGGCGAGGTTGGAGGACGTCTCGACCACCGAGGGGAAGTGGGGAATCATCCTCACCACACCGTTGTGGCAGGCGTAGATGGCGTCTACGAGATTGTCCTGTATCTCGCGGGGCAGCACGTGAGCGGGCATGTCGGCGTCCTCTGCAAAGAACTCGATGCCGCTCTCGATGCCTTCGTATTCGTCGACAAAGGTAGCCTTCCACTTGTCCACAAGAGCCTTGAGCGCAGCCACATTGTCGGCGGGAACAGTGAGGAGCACTTCGGCCTTGAAGGGGATGGCGTTGCGCATGCTGCCGCCCTCCCATGTCGCGAGGCGGGCTCCGCAGGAAGCGATGGCCTGGCGTACGAAGCGCACCATGAGTTTGTTGGCATTGGCGCGGCCTTCGTGGATCTCCAGACCGCTGTGTCCGCCGCGCAGACCCTTGAGTGTGACACGCACTGCGGCGCCGTCCTCTGCGTCATCCTCCACGTAGCCGAGAGTGGCGGTGATGTCGATGCCGCCGGCGCTGCCGATGACAAATTTGCCCCAGGTCTCGGAGTCGAGATTGAGGAGGATGTCTCCGTGGAGCTCACCGGCGGGCAGTTCGTTGGCGCCGTACATGCCGGTCTCCTCGTCGCGGGTGATGAGGGCCTCGATGGGGCCGTGGCGGAGGTCCTTGTCGGTCATAAGGGCCATGGCGGTGGCCACGCCGAGGCCGTCGTCGCTGCCGAGCGTTGTGCCGCGGGCCTTCACCCAGTCGCCGTCGATGTATGTCTCTATGGGGTCGGTCTCAAAATTGTGCGTGCTCTCGGGTGTCTTCTGGGGCACCATGTCCATGTGGCCCTGCAGGATCACGCCCTTGCGGTTCTCCATGCCGGGAGTGGCGGGCACACGCATCACGATGTTGCCGGCGGGGTCCTGAAAGGCTTCGATGCCGTTGTCAGCGGCGAAGCGGAGCAGGAATGCCTGTATCTTAGCCAGATGGCCCGAGGGACGGGGCACCTGTGTGAGACTGTAAAAATTAGTCCAGAGGTTTTTGGGTTCTAAGTCTTGGATTGTTGCCATGATATCTAATGTTTTGGTGAATTATTCAATTGTCCGCCACAGCCGCCTGCGGTCTGTGTATCGTCTTCATAAACTGGAGGGCTATCAGGCCCACTACGCCAAGCACGATGATAAGGCCCGTCTGCATGGCGTGGACCACGAGGGCGAAGAGGATGGCGTCGGAGGCGTTCACACCGTAGAGCACAAGCATCGTCTTGACGGCGAAATGCCAGGGACCGGCGCCGTTGGGCGTGGGGATGAGCACGGCATACGAGCCGGCGCAGAAGATGACCAGCGCATCGAGCTGCGTGATGCCGCCCGTGAAGTCGAAGCAAAGCAGGGTGAGCGAGAAGTGGAGATAGTAGCAGAACCAGATGGCGAAGCTGTAGAAGAGGTAGAGCGGGAGGCTGCTGGAACGGCGCAGGGACATGATGCCCTCCCAGAGGTCGCGCAGGATGCGGCGGAAACGCCCTGCCACATCGAAGTGGCGGCAGATGATGAAAACCATCACGACGAGCGCCGCGACGCAGATGACCGCTACGATAAATCCGGTGGTGGTGAAGCGCTGGAAGAGCTGGTCAATGTTCATCCCCGTGCGGGTGAAGAATGTGCCGAACACTTTGCGCTGGGCAAAGAGGGCTACGACCGTCACGCCGAGCATAAAGAGCGCGTCGACGATACGCTCCGTGACCACTGTGCCGAGGCTCTTGGGGAAGGACGTGCCGTCGTGATGCAGGAGGGTGCCGCAGCGGGTGATCTCGCCGATGCGCGGCACAACAAGGCTCGCGGCGTAGGACACGAAGACGGCGAACACGCACGTGGCGCGCCGCGGCTTCTCGCCCACAGGCTCGAGCGCCAGACGCCAGCGCAGCCCGCGCAGCACCTGCGGCAATATGCCGAAGAGGAGCGAGACTATCATCCAGCTCCACTGCATGCGATGAAGCACCATGTCGCGGATATCGTCCCACGAACTGCCTCTGTACATCCAATAAAGTATGGCCGCGCCCAGAGTAAAAGGCAACAGGACACGCAACACCGCAGATGTTATATTCTTCCTCAAAATGAACTGTCGGGCAAAAGTTGTAACTTTGTAGACGCAAAGATAACCAAATCCCATCACAGATGCTGAAAGTAAGACCTAAAAAATCGCTGGGACAACATTTCCTCACAGATATTCCTACCGTGGAGCGCATCGCGGACACAGTAGACGCCGCTCCGGAGCTGCCCGTTCTGGAGGTAGGGCCCGGCATGGGCGTACTCACGCGGCCGCTCCTGAGGAAAGGGCGCGAGGTCAAAGCCATCGAGATGGACGGCGAAAGCGTCGCCTACCTCAAGACCGAGATGCCGGAACTGGGCGCGAACCTCATCGAGGGGGACTTTCTCACCCTGCCCTTAGACAAGGTGTTCGACGGGAGGCCCTTTGTACTGACGGGCAACTATCCCTACAACATCAGCAGCCAGATCTTCTTTCACATGCTCGCCTACCGTGAGCTCATCCCCCTCTGCACGGGCATGATACAGCGCGAGGTAGCCCTCAGGCTCGCTTCCCCTCCCGGCAGTCGCGACTACGGCATCCTGAGCGTGATGCTTCAGGCGTGGTATGACGTCGAATATCTGTTCACCGTGGAGCCGGGCGTCTTCAATCCGCCTCCCAAGGTTCGCTCCGCCGTCATCCGCATGAAGCGCAACCATCGCGTAAGCCTGGGCTGCGACGAGCGGCTGTTCAGACGCATTGTGAAGGGCACATTCCTGCACCGCCGCAAGATGCTGCGCGTCACACTGCGCGGCATAATGGCCCAACTTGACGCCGCCACGGGATGCAGCGCTCCGCACGACGCTTTTCTCTCCGCCCCGGGCCTGACACGGCGTCCCGAGACACTATCGGTGGACGAGTTTGTCGGCCTCACCAACGCCGTAGCCCGCGAATGCGCCCTCGACGAGGCTCAGGAGAAGCAATAGGGCCCGGCGATTTGGCAGTGTGAGGAGAATAGCGTAATTTCGCGCTGAAATGATATCGAAATGCCGGTAACTGAAAAACATATAGTAATAGACGAGATCGACCCGCGTGTGCTCTACGGCGTGGGCAACACCTACCTGCGCATGCTCAAGGCGCTCTATCCGAAGCTCAGGATCGTGGCGCGCGACAATGTGATCAAGGTGATGGGCGAGGAGAAGGCCATAGCCGACTTTGAGAGCACCATCAATCTGCTCGTGAGCCGCTGCGCGAAATACAACACCCTGCGCGAGGCGGACATCATAGACATCGTCAAGGGTCGTAAGCCCTACGACGAGAGCGATGAGGGAGTGATAGTCTACGACATCAAGGGCCGCCCCATCAGAGCCAAGACAGAGCATCAGAAAGAGCTCGTCACGGCCTACGGTCAGCAGGACATGCTCTTCGTCACCGGTCCTGCGGGCACGGGCAAGACATACACGGCCATCGCCCTCGCCGTCCGCGCGCTCAAGAACAAGGAAGCACGCCGCCTCATCCTCTCGCGTCCCGCAGTGGAGGCAGGAGAGAAACTCGGCTTCCTGCCCGGCGACATGAAGGATAAGATAGACCCGTACCTGCGTCCGCTCTACGACGCCCTCGAAGAGATGATACAGCCCTCACGCCTTAGGGAAATGCTCGAGGAAGGCACCATCCAGATAGCGCCTCTGGCCTTCATGCGCGGCCGTACGCTAAGCGACGCCGTGGTCATCCTCGACGAGGCGCAGAACACCACCAAGGCGCAGATCAAGATGTTCCTCACACGCATGGGATTCAACACCAAGATGATCGTCACGGGCGACCGCACGCAGATAGACCTTCCCTCGGCCGAGCGCTCGGGTCTGGACGAGGCCATCCGCATCCTGGCCCACGTCAAGGGCATCGCCTTTATCAACATGGACAAGCGCGACATCGTGAGAAACCCGCTCGTGACGCGCATCGTGGATGCCTACGAGAAGGACGCCGAGGCGCGCAAGGAGAGCTCCGCGAAGGCCGATGGCGAGGACGCAGAACAAAATCAGCAGAGCGCCGAGAGTGGTCAGCAGAGCGCTGATACTAACGAAGAGAATGCAACAAAATAACACAGCTATGAACAAAGCATTAATCAAGACCAATTATCATTTCCCCGGTCAGGTAGGTGTGTACAACGGCAAAGTACGCGACGTGTACAACATCGAAGGCAAGACGCTCGTCATGGTAGCAACGGACAGAATATCCGCATTCGACGTGATCCTGCCTGAGGGCATTCCGTACAAGGGCCAGGTGCTCAATCAGATTGCCTCCAAGTTTCTCGACGCGACGGCCGACATCTGCCCCAACTGGAAGCTCGCCACGCCCGACCCGATGGTGACTGTGGGCAAGATGTGCAAGGGATTCCCCGTTGAGATGATCGTGAGGGGCTACCTCTGCGGCAGCGCGTGGAGGGCATACCGCGACGGAGCGCGCGAGCTCTGCGGCGTCAAGTTGCCCGAGGGCATGAAGGAGAACCAGAAGTTCCCCGAGCCTATCATCACGCCGACCACCAAGGCCGAGATAGGCGACCACGACGAGAACATCTCCAAGGCTGAAATCCTGGCCAAGGGACTGGCCACGCCGGAGCAGTATGAGGTGATGGAGAAGTACACTCTCGCCCTCTTCCGCCGCGGCACGGAGATCGCCGCAAAGCGCGGACTGATACTGGTGGACACAAAATATGAGTTCGGCCTCTCCGACGGCGAGATAACGCTGATGGACGAGATACACACGCCCGACTCTTCGCGCTACTTCTACAGCGAGGGCTACGAGGAGAAATTCCGCGCCGGCGAGCCGCAGAAGCAGCTCTCCAAGGAGTTTGTAAGGGAATGGCTCATGGACAACGGATTCCAGGGCAAGGCCGGACAGAAAGTGCCGGAGATGACGCCGGAGATCGTCGAGAGCATATCCAATCGCTACATCGAGCTCTACGAGCATATCACCGGCGAAAAGTTCAACAAGGAGACTCACGACGACCCCGAGAAGCGCATCGAGAAGAACGTGATGGAATACCTGAGCAAGTAAGCCCGCATTCCACCGCCCTTCCCCGTCATCCGCTCCGCCGTCCGCATCGTCCGCACCACCGTCTGCCGCGCTCCGGCACTCCCGCCGCTCGTCTTTACGACGCTCCGCGGCAGGTATGGCAACATCCGCGGCAGGCCGGGCGATGTCCGCGACAGAATCGTAGACAACCGCTTTAGCTTGGCTACGCTCCGCGGCAGGCCCGCTCGGAGACAGGAGATATGCGGCCGGGAAGACTCTCATTGAGTCCGCTATAACCTCCTGATGTGCTTCATTGCCCTCAGGAGCAGAAATACAAGGCATGTAACCCGCGTTACACGCCTTGTATTTTTTATTGTGCGCCCCAAAGCGTCACTTAGATGCCACGTGCTATTTCAAGTGCACCGCATAATTTCCCCTATGCGCTATCAGAAGTTTCTTATGAAGCGTGATATGGATTCTTATGAAATTACAGAAGTTTCCCGCAATGCCATATCATACAAGATATCCCCGGCCCGCAACAAAAATGCAGACACCATTGAACGCGCATCCAGCCTTCCGTGCTGTATTGCGTTTCCTGCCTTATTATTATGGTGGACACCCACAAGTCCTTTTCGATGGCCTGCACCGGCAATCCTATCCTGCTGGCCGTCTGAGTGATTGCCATCCTCTTGCGGTCATCATCCAGCGCGAAATAACTACTCATAGAAGCTCTTTATTATCTTCCTTATCCACGCCGGCATCAGTTTGTAATCTGCCAGAATGGACTCTTCCTTTATAGTCGAGAATACCCGCCTGAGAGCGAGCAGATGCTCTGCCCTCACATTCTGCTGGCCCAGTTCCCTGAGCGCGAAGGTGGCAAGCTGGGCAGTCTTGTTGGTAAAGGCAAGGTTCCTGGGGACGGTGTGCCTGAAGGTAATGGTCCTGTTGTTGCCAAGCTTAATCTTCCTTTGCGACCCGTCGGTCAGGAATACCACATTCATTGGCACCTGAGTAGACAGCCCGAGGAGGTTCAAGGCGTACGCGCCTGTCGGAGCAATGCGCGCCCTGTCCCTCCGGGCTACCTGACGCGCCACGTCCTCGACCGACGGGTACAAAACGCCGAGCCCGAGCGCCTTGTCGATCTTGGGATACAGGTAGATGCCGTTGGACAGCCTTATGATTATTTCATCGTTGTTGAGACGCTCCAAGGTCTTGGAGACAGACTTGATGTCTCCATACGTCGCAAAGTTGCCCGGGAAAAAAATTGTTCCTCTTCCGCACTTTTTGATATTGCTAATTATCTTTCGACCAATGGTTTCCTGCATATTATTCGCCCTAATTTTGTCGCAAATTTACTTTATATTTTCGACAAAAGAAGAATTTCCGATTATTTTTCAGCGGAATGCATGAAAAAGTCATCTGCGAGGTGCAATACAGCAAAGAATCCAACCGAAAGCAGGGCGGCATGCGCCGGGCAGATAATGCCGCGCGTATTCATATACCATCGAAAAGCGTTACCCATTATAAGAGCATCGCGCACTACTATTCTCTGTCGGGCTGCATTTCGGGCGCTCGCTTTAATGCATAAGATATGAGTAAATCACTATGCGAGGGACACTGTTTCCACACACACGAAATACCTTCCCGCATGCTGGAATACTCACAAGGCACCTGAGGAAAACTACATTTGAGGTAGTTCTACTCGTCTCAAATGTAATTT
>OMUV01000023.1 GCA_900314335.1 uncultured Prevotellaceae bacterium
GACTGGAATAAATTCCCGTGGGACTGGAATAAATTCCCGTGGGACGAGAATGAATTCTCATGGGACGAAAACAAATTCTCGCGGGACGAAAAGGACTTCTTATGCGAACAGGAAAAATTCCCGTGGGAGAAGGGAAAATTCTACTACGAGATAAAAATTTTTATCTCGTAGTAGACGACTCGTTATCTCGTAGATAAAATAATTTATCTCGCAGTAGAATTTAACCCTCTCGCAAAGGCTGATTTTCTTACCCTTGCATAGGCCGCCGAAACGGTTTCAAGTCGTCGGTAACCGCTATAAGATTGTATTCTGGCAGGGTATACGGATGGATATTGCCTTGCTGGGAAGCATCGTGTATGCACTTCTCAAAAACCCTCCCGCACACTCTGAAAACTACATAGGACCTGAGGAAAAACATGTTTGAGATATTTCAAAACATCTCAAATGTAGTTTTACCCCTCTAATGGGCACTGATTCTCATTTAGTTACAAAGGACTAAAAATTGCCTCTAAGTCGTTGGTAACCGCCATAAGATTGTATTCTGGCAGGGCATACGGGTGGATATTGCCTTGCTGTGAAGCATCGTGTATGCATTTCTCGTAAACACTCCCGCACACTCTGAAATCTACATAGGACCTGAGGAAAAACACAAGGCACATGATCTTTCTCAGGTGCCTTGTAGTTTTACCCCTGTTTCAGGCTCAGAAAATCAGATATTTAAGGCGGGCGTTTTCGCCGTCATAGCGATGTTGATTATGCTTTCTGCTCAGTCCGAATTCCGCGCACAGGGATGCTCTCACACTCCGTCTCCGCTGCCAGGAGGCATCGCGAAGCCCGCGATTAGTCGCGGTAGCGGAGCGTGAGGTCGCCGTATTTGTCGATGCGCCGGTCGCGCAGAAACGGCCACCAGTGGCGCACTTTGTCGGTGCGTTCCGTGTCGATTTCCACCAGCATTTCTTCCTCCGCGTCCTCGCGTCCCATCGCTAATATCTCGCCCTGCGGCCCGCACACAAAGCTCGAGCCCCAGAAATGTATGCCCTTGGTCGCCTTTGTGTGGTCCGGCTCGTAGCCTGTGCGGTTTACGGCCACCACGTGCAGGTTGTTGGCTACGGCATGCCCCCTCTGGACGGTGATCCAGGCCTCCCGTTGGCGCTTTATCTCGTCGGGGTCGTCGTCGGTCGTATAGCCGATGGCCGTGGGATATATCAGGAGGTCCGCCCCAGCGAGCGCCATGAGACGCGCTCCCTCCGGGTACCACTGATCCCAGCATATCATGACGCCCAGACGCCCTATCTCGGTGTCTATCGGCTTGAAGCCGATATCCCCGGGCGTGAAGTAGAATTTCTCATAGTAGCCGGGGTCGTCGGGAATGTGCATCTTGCGATACTTGCCGCGGATGCCGCCGTCCCGCCCGAACACGACGGCCGTGTTGTGGCAGAGCCCGCGTCCGCGCTTCTCGAAGAGCGTGACCAGAAGAAGCACGTTGTTCTCCTTCGCCAGCCGGGCGTAATAATCAGAGGACGGGCCCGGTATCGGTTCGGCGATGTCAAAGTTCGCAACATCTTCGCTCTGGCAGAAGTACGGCCCGTTCTGCAGTTCTGGCAGCACGATCAGGTCTGCGCCCTTTGCCGCGAGCGACTGAATGCTGCGGGAATAGCGGGTGAGATTTTCTAATGTATTCTCATTTATCTCGGGCTGTATTATGCCCAGTCTTATCTTGCTCATTATATATATGTATTAGCTTTGTCTAAAGACGCCGGCGGGAAATTGCATGGTGGAGCAATGGACAGAGCCGCCCTGCCTGATCAGCGGGCTGGCCGCGATGCCTATTATCTCTCTCCCTGGAAAAAGTCCGGCGAGGATGCGGCACGCCTCCGAGTCCATGTCTTCCTGGTCGTAGGTGGGGCAGAGGACGGCGCCGTTGATGATCAGGAAATTGGCGTATGTCGCCGGCAGACGCGCTCGGCTCTTTGCGTCGTACACAGCCCGCGGCAGTGGCACGGGCACGAGTGTGTATCCGTAGCGCTCTGCCACCTGCTGCAGCTCTTCCTCCATCGCTGAGAGTGCGGGGTAGTGGTCATCGCGCGGGTCGACGCATTTTATATACAGTATCTTCCTGTCCGGACAAAACCTCGCCAGCGTGTCGATATGCCCGTCGGTGTCATCGCCTTCGAGCGCGCCGTGATGCAGGCATATCAGCCGCCCGGCGTTCAGCCTCTTCATTATCCGGCGCTCCATGTCGGCTTCGCCGGCGAAGCCGTTGCGGCCGGGCGACAGCAGGCAGGATGTGGTGGTCATTATTGTTCCCTCTCCGTCGCTCTCGATAGAGCCGCCCTCGAGGATGAAGTCGGATGCGTCGTCGTAGATACCCCTCAGCAGGCCCTTATTATATAAATGTGAATTGATGGCGTTGTCCCGGTTGGCGGCGAATTTGCCTCCCCAGCCGTTGAAGCGGAAATCTGTGAGCTTCGCCTCGCCGCCGCCCCCGGGCAGCATGGTGATAAATCCGCTGTCCCTCGCCCAGGTGTCGTTGATGGAGCACTCCGCAATGATGACGTTCCGCATCATCTCCTCCGTGAGACCGGTTTTCAGCGCGGCTTCGGTCTGCGACGGGTGGGAGGCGACTATCAGCAGCGTCTCCCGCTTAGCGATGGCGCGGGCCATTTGCAGATATGTGGCCTGTACGTCCTCCAGCGTGTCCCGCCAGTCGGTCTCCATCGAGGGCCATATCAGTTCCACGCCGCTCTGTTCTGCCCATTCCGCGGGCAGGAAGTATCCCGTCCCCTTTTCCATCGCTTTGTGTGTTTGCCCCATTTCTTTATTTCAGTTCGACCACGACGATGGCGTCAGAGGTGCCCGGCGTAACTATTGAATTGATCGTGATGCCGGTCTTTGTGCGCGTATATTTGAGGGGAACTTTCCCGTCAAAGGTGTACACTTTCTTTACCTTCGATTTCAGGGGCACATCGATGCTTCCGTTTGTCTCCTTGAGGATATGCAGGTAGATCGTCTTGCCTCTCTGTGTCGTGGGGCCCCAGCTTTGTTCTCCTATCTCGCTGGCTTCGGTGTCGTAGATGGTCTCGCCATATTGCTTCATCCATACGCCCAGTTCTCGCAGCCGCTTGAGGGCTTCCTCCGGCAGACTTCCGTCGGGCTGCGGCCCTATGTTCAGCAGCAGGTTTGCTCCCTTGCCTGCGGTGCGTGCCAGCAGACGGACTATCTCTGTGGTGCTCTTGTATTTGAGGTCGGTGCAGTTGTATCCCCACGAACCGTTCATTGTCTCGCAAGTCTCCAGCGGCAGTTTGCCTACCGCCTGCCCCGAGAGTCCCGCCTTGTTCTCGCCGGGCACATCGCGCTCAAAGTTCTGTATGTCTTCTCCTCTGATAGGTGAGAGGTGGTGATTGTTGGCCACAAGGCACGACGGCTGAAGCCGGTGTATCAGACTGTAGAGCTCGTTGAGAGGCCAGTGGAATCCCTTCTCGTCGGCTTTGTGATCCCATTGCCCGTCAAACCAGATAGCCCCGATGCTGCCGTAGTTGCTGAGCAGTTCGGTCAGCTGCTGTTTCATGAATTCGGTATACTTTCCCATGTCGCTCAGCCCCGCGATGCGACCCGTGCCATGGCCTGTGTTGCCTACGGGGTAATCCTGCCTTGCCCAGTCGAGCAGCGAATAATAGAAATGCAGGTTAATCCCCTGGCTGTGGCACGCGTCAGAGAGCTCCTTGATGATGTCGCGCTTGAAGGGAGTCGCGTCCACGATGTTATAAGGCGATGCTTTGGTGCCGAACATGGAGAAGCCGTCGTGATGGCGCGTCGTGATGCAGATATATTTGGCTCCGGAACCTTTTATCGCCTTTACCCAGTCCTCGGCATTGAAGTTGTGGGGATAAAAGGCCTCAGCGGCTTTGGCGTATTCCTTATAATTGACATTCTTGTCGTTCATGAACCACTCTCCCTGGCCAAACAATGAGTAAATGCCCCAGTGGATGAATATGCCAAGGCGTTCGGAGTTAAATCTCTGGCGCGCCTGCAGCTCTGCCTGAGAGGGAACGAATGTCGTGTCAGCGCTTACGCCGGTCGTCGTGGCATTAGCATTTATTGCCTTGCCCTGCATCAATAGCGACAAAGCGAGAATAGGTATTATTTTTAGTGGTTGCATGGAAATGTAGTTTTGTGAAAGATATCTTTCTGCAAACTTACTAAAAATTCTGCGTCTCCCGCAATTTCAGTTCCCTATTTACCTCGAATTCCCTTTGTTTTCTTTGTGATGAATCATATTTGTCGTATTTTTGTGAACAGCATTAATATAATGAGAGCGCAGGAACACAGGAGCAGCAGGAATGCGGGGACTATGAGCCGCCGCCGCTTCCTGACTTTGTCGGCCGCCGCCGTCGCTGCCGTTCCTGCGGGTGTGGCTGCCAGGCGGATGGAGGACCTGAAAGCCTTTTGTAGCGGTTCTCTTTCTTCAGCCGATCAGGGTTTCACTCTCTGGCAGATACCCTCTCACCGCGACGCCATAGGCAATGCTTATGTCATCAGGACGGCTTCGGGCAAAATCATTGTTATGGACGGCGGCTTTGAGACGGAAGCTGCGTTCATGGCTTCCTTCCTCCAGAACCTCGGCGGCAAGGTAGATGCCTGGTTCATCTCGCACCCACATCGCGACCATGTCGGAGCTCTGCGCACGATTCTCGCCGACTACTCCGACTACCATCTGGAGATAGCGCACATCTATCACTCTCGCATTACCGATGCGCAGATAACATCTGACCGCGACCTGATGCAGCACAATTGCTGCAAGGCCTTCTATGCCCTCGTCGACGGGCAGTTTGCCGACATTACTACTGATATTCAGACAGCCGGCGGGCAGTATGATTTCGATGACGCGCATATCCGTATCCTGTCTTCGCATAATCCGGCTATTCTCACGAACACATACAATAATTGTTCTATGGTGATGCGCCTTTGGGATAAATACACGTCGGTTCTCTTCCTCGGCGATGCCGGCGCCGAGTGCGGCGACAGTCTGATACGAGGAAAATATGCCTCGCTCCTCAACTGCGATTACGTGCAGATGGCCCATCACGGACAGAGCGCCTGCTCGCGGGAATTCTACAATTCTTTCGATTTCTATGCTTGTCTATGGCCGACGCCCACCTTCGTATGGAATAATGACAATGGCAACGGCGTCGATACCGGTTCTCTCACGACGATGGAGACACGGCGCTGGATGGCTGCCAAAGGCATCAGGGAGCATCATGTCACATGTCTCGAGGGCCTTTATATCCTTCACTCCGCTCCCCATCCTTCCCATGACTTTTTTTCCGCTACTGAGGCCCGCCTGTTTTTCGATCAGCTGAGCGTAAACAATGCCACCGCCGAGGCCAAAGTAGTGGACGACGTAACGGAATATACGCTATCTATGTCTCCGTCTGTTCCTTCGACGGTGCCGGTGACGATAGATATATATCCTCTGCTCTATGACCTCGACGAAAAAGCTCTGGGCTATGTTTTTACATTCCTCTTTCACAACGATTCGGATCTCGCGGACCTTATAGTTGGGTTTGACAATGGCGAAAGGGTAGAGAACGTCCATCTTCTGGAATCCTCGCCTGCCTTATTGGCTTCCTCGTCCACATGGAAGTTGGTAAGCATAGACCTCTCTAAGATTATGAAAGAGAATTACTGGGGAAGGAAAGGGCATAGCATTGAGATGACGTTCTTGTCCAAGTCCAGATCTGCCGATGTTGTGGTGAAGGAAATGCAGATTCGCCCTGCTGAAACTTCCGGAATAGGCGGTATTTCTTCTGCGGAAAGTAAAGTGTACGTCTCCGGCAGGAATATCTGCGCGCAAGGGGAAGAGAGGCTAATGGTTTTTGATACACAGGGCTGGCTTGTAGGTTCGGGAAGACGTGTTACCGTTGCCCCGGGCGTTTACGTGGCGAAAACAAACTCCGGCACGGTGAAGCTCTCCGTGCGTTGAGGTCCCATACCATTAGGACAATATGATAAATTGAATGCACATAATTCATGCATGACAGCTGCGATGTATTTGCGCGACAGCTGTGATGCATATGCACGACAGCTATCATTCATTTGCATCGCAGCTATCGTGCATCAATTTTATAGGAGATGTTAGCTAGAATATACTGCGCAAATTAGATTCCGTTCCTCCCCATAAGCGATAAATAGGCGTTTCGGGCGATGATAAATCTTCCCCGCATTTTAGTATGTTCAGGTTCTTTTGGCGGATGTCGGCAAGAGAGGTCGAAAAAATCTTGAAAAATTTTTTCTTTGCAGATTGGAGTGAGTAACAGAGTGTT
>OMUV01000146.1 GCA_900314335.1 uncultured Prevotellaceae bacterium
AGCCAAACAAAAACGGCATTTATTTTATTGAAATACAATAATTTATCCGAGTTTTTCTAAGCACAAATGAGAGAGTCTCGGAGCCTATTAAAATCGTCTTTTTAAATAACGCCATCCCGCAAATTCTCTACATTACAGAGGGGATCTGAGTAGTTACAAAAAAACATCACATCTACTTTTTCTTAAGCGAAAAAGGCTGAAAGGATATAAAATTCGTAACTTTGCACGGAAATAGAATATCGATAAAAAGATTTGCGCGGTTGATTGTAGTCCTTTAGAACCACCTCCCCCAAAGAATTAATCTAAATATCACACCGACTGCGTTATGTTTTTTGAAGTTCAAATATTTAATATAAACTATTGTGGCTGAGACCAAATATATCTTTGTTACCGGCGGCGTTGCTTCTTCATTAGGAAAAGGCATTATTTCATCCTCTATAGGAAAGCTGCTACAGGCTCGTGGTTATAACATCACAATCCAGAAGTTTGACCCTTATATTAATGTGGACCCGGGTACTCTGAACCCGTACGAGCATGGCGAATGCTACGTCACGGCTGATGGCCAGGAGACAGACCTGGATTTGGGTCATTATGAACGTTTTACGGGCATAAAGACCACCAAACACAACAACTTCACAACCGGGCGCATTTACCAGAACGTAATTGAAAAGGAACGTCGCGGAGACTATCTTGGCAAGACCATACAGGTAGTTCCTCATATAACGGATGAGATAAAGCGCGACATATTGTATCTGGGCAACAAGTTCCACTTCGATTTTGTGATAACAGAGATTGGCGGTACGGTAGGCGACATTGAGGGCCTGCCGTTTCTGGAGTCAATCAGACAGTTGAAGTGGGAGCTTGGCCGCAATGCATTATGCATCCATCTTACTTATGTACCCTATCTGGCAGCAGCCAAAGAACTTAAGACAAAGCCTACCCAGCATTCAGTTAAGGAATTGCAGAGTCTAGGCATACAGCCCGACATTATTGTACTAAGAGCTGAGCATGAGCTGAACGACAATATCCGCAAGAAAGTGGCCAATTTCTGCAATGTAGATTTCAACGCAGTAGTGCAGAGTATTGATCAGCCCACTATTTACGAGGTGCCCATCAGAATGCAGGAGCAAAGGCTCGACGCCACAATACTGAGAAAGATGGGAATAGAGCCGGGCGAAACACCGGGCCTCGGACCTTGGAGAGCATTCCTTGACCGTCGTCACAAGGCAAAGATAGAGGTTCATGTAGGACTTGTAGGCAAATATGATCTACAGGACGCATACAAGAGTATTCTGGAATCCCTGTCGCAGGCTGGTACCTATAATAATAGGAAAGTCGTAACCCATTTCATCAACAGCGAGTATATCGATGAGAGCGACGTCGAAGAAAAGCTCAAAGGCATGCAGGGAATTGTTATATGTCCGGGCTTTGGACAGAGGGGAATAGAGGGCAAGATTACTGCAGCTAAATACTGTAGAGAGCATGATCTGCCGACATTTGGCATCTGCCTCGGTATGCAGATGATGGTCATCGAGTTTGCACGCAATGTCCTCGGTTATAAGGATGCTGATAGCGTAGAGATGAACGAGAAGACCAAGCACAATGTCATCGACCTGATGGAGGAGCAGAAGAATATTACCAATCTCGGTGGTACAATGCGCCTCGGTGCTTATGATTGTGTGCTCAAGGAAGGTAGCCGTGTGAGAAAAATCTACGGTACTGACAGAATAGAAGAGAGGCATCGTCATCGCTATGAATTCAACAATGATTACAGAGAGGAATTTGAAAAGGCCGGTATGTACTGTGTTGGTACCAATCCCGAGACCAATCTCGTGGAAATTGTGGAAATACCTACGATGAAGTGGTATATTGGCACGCAATTCCATCCTGAGTACAGCAGCACGGTGCTCCATCCCCATCCACTATTCCTCAATTTCATAAAAACCATAGTAGAAAATACACCTGAGCAGAAGTAATAACAAATGGATAAAAACTCAGTCATTGGTTTCCTTCTCGTAGCTGCGGTAATAATAGGTTTCAGCTATTTCAACCGCCCCACACAGGAGGAAATAAGGCAACAGGAGATAGAGGATTCGATAAGCGCATTAAAGGAAGCAAATGGCACAACCCAATCTGCGAAAAAAGCAGTAAGCGACAAGCAAGAAGTTCGTTCGGATACTCTGTTCGCCAACACACCAGCCGGCAAAAAGACGGTAAACCTGAGCAACAAGGACATTACGGTCACTATTAATGCCACTGGAGGCGAAATAGGCAAAGTAATACTCAACAACTACAAGGACCAGGAGAAGAAACCTCTTCTTCTTTACAGCTCGCAAAAGTCCGGCATGTCGTTCGTTATCGCCGGCAAGCAGGAAGACATTGAGACTGCTTCGCTTCATTTCACTCCTGAGAATGTCACCGATTCTACCGTTAATATGGTGGCAAGAGCTGTGAATGGCGGAAAATTGTGCATCTCATATAAGCTCCATGATCATTATCTGCTGGACATGGAGATTAAAGCTGACTCCATGCAGCCATACTTGTTGCCTACATCTAAAGTAATGACGATGGAATGGCATGAGTCATTGAAGCAGCAGGAGAGAGGATACAAATTCGAGAATCAATATGCTGCTTTAACCTACAAGAAAGCGGATGGTGGCACAGACAGACTGGACCCCACGAAGGAGAAGGAGGAGAGTCTGGACGAGAACTTAGATTGGATTTCCTTCAAGGATCAGTTCTTCGGCATGACGATGATTGCTGCGGATCAGTTCCGCAAAGTAGATCTGAAGAGTGTGCCGCTGGAACAAGATACAGCTAAAGGTTTTTTGAAGGACTACTATGCCACGGCGCAGGTACTATTCGATCCGGCCGGCACCAAGGCCACCAGCTTCAAATTTTACCTTGGTCCCAATCACTTCAGAACCTTACAGAAGGTGGATGACATTGTCTCGCCGGACAAAGACCTGAAGCTGGAGCATTTGGTATATTTAGGCTGGCCGTTATTCCGCCTTATCAATCGCTACTTTACCATTTATATTTTCGATTGGCTCACAGACCTCGGCTTGTCGATGGGTATAGTGTTGCTGCTTATCACATTACTTCTCCGCATTATTGTTTACGTGCCAACACGAAAGAGCGTGCTGAGCAGTGCGAAGATGCGTGTGCTCAAGCCGAAAGTAGATGAGATAAACGCCAAGTATCCCGACCCTGCAGACAATATGAAAAAGCAGCAGGAGATAATGCAACTTTATAGTCAATACGGTGTAAGCCCTATGGGTGGATGCCTGCCTATGCTTATCCAGATGCCTATATGGATTGCGATGTTCAATTTCATTCCTAATGCTATCGAATTGCGAGGCCAGAGCTTCCTATGGGTAGATGATTTGTCAACCTATGACCCGTTGATCACATTCTCACGTCCTATATGGGGAATAGGCGATCATATCAGTGCATTCTGTCTGTTATTCTGCCTCACCAACGTGGTGTACAGCGTCATGACAATGCGCCTACAGAAGGATATGATGAGCGGTCAGCAGGCTTCTCAGATGAAGATCATGCAGTATATGATGTATCTCATGCCCGTGTTCTTTTTCTTCGTCTTCAACGATTACTCTGCAGGTCTGAATTATTATTATTTCATTTCACTGCTGTTCAGTGCTCTTACGATGTGGTTCTTGCGCCGCACTATTGATGACAAGAAACTACTTGCCAAGCTGGAGCAGAACTACAAGGCCAACAAGGAGAATCCTAAAAAGCTAAGTGGTATGGCCGCACGTCTGGAGGCCCTTCAGAAGAAGCAGGAGGAAATGATGAAGATGCAAGAACAACGTCAAGGCAAGCAAAGATGAAAAACAGATTAGAGATTCTGGTAATACTTATTGCGCTATTAATGATGCCATTCTTTCCGATAGACTGTAATGCTGAAACGCAGGAAGGTGATCTTCTGACTCCGGAGTTGCTTTGGTCTATGGGTCGTATAGGCG
The DNA here is from genome assembly GCA_900314335.1 of uncultured Prevotellaceae bacterium. Classification (GTDB taxonomy): domain Bacteria; phylum Bacteroidota; class Bacteroidia; order Bacteroidales; family Bacteroidaceae; genus UBA6398. Next base: position 3,987 of record OMUV01000146.1, read on the forward strand.
AAGCGGCGGTATCACCTTCCGGGAAGCAAATCGTATATACTGTTACAAACTATAATATTAAGGAGAATAAGGGGCACACGTCTATCTTCGTTAAGGATTTGGACAAAAACTCTACGCGCAAAATAACAGAAGACAACAGTTCTTCTGAGAGTAGCCCGGTGTTCGTTAGTGGTGGAACAAAAATCGCATATTTGGCTCAGAAGGACGGTATAGCCCAGATATGGACTGTAAATACGAATGGAAGCGACAGGCGATGTATATCTGCTGAGGCTGATGATATAGAGGGTTTCTCTTTTTCGCCGGACGAGAAGAAGGTATTACTCATTCGCGAAATCCCTACAGATGTATCCATCAAAAAGAATGACGCAGACCTGCCAAAGGCCAGCGGCATGCTCATTCATGAACTGATGTACAAACATTGGGATCATTACGTTACTTCTATACCTCATCCTTTCCTCGCCGATATTGTCGATGGGAAAGTTGTAAATAGTCACGACCTTTTGGAAGGGAAGCCATACGAATGTCCGATGACTCCGTTCGGCGGAATGGAAGAGTTTGCTTGGAGTCCTGATTCTAAAAAGCTTGCTTATGTATTGCGGCAGAAAACTGGCCGTGACTACGCCGTCAGCACGGATAGCGATATCTTCCTATACGATTTGACGACAGGTGTCACTAAGAATTTGTGCAAGAGCGTCGGCTTTAGTGACAATAAAGACATTGACTATACCCGTTCGCTTAAAGACCAGATAGATTATAGTAACGGAGACGAGAATCGAGGGTATGATGATAATCCTAAATTCTCGCCTGATGGCAAATATATTGCATGGACCAGTATGAAGCGCGATGGCTATGAAAGCGATCGTGCCCGGCTGTGTGTATATGAACTTTCTTCCGGAAAGAAAAATTATGTGTCCGAAGACTTTGATAGTGGTGTAGACGGCTATTGCTGGGACAGCAATTCCAAGAAATTGTATTTTGCAGGTTGCTGGCAAGCACGCATTAATATATATAGCGTGGACCTTAAAGGCCAAATAGCCCCGATAACCGATGACACTTGCGATTATAGCATTGTAGACTACGTTTCTGCATCGCGCAGCCTTTTAGTAAAGAGACATAGCATAAGTCAGGCAGATGAGCTTTATGTAGTGCGCCCCGAGAAGAAAGGCTATAGCAAAGTAGAGCAGCTTACTTTCGTCAATAAAGAGACATATGATAAGGTAACTTTTGGCGCTGTCAAAGAGCGTTGGGTGAATACGGTAGACGGGAAAAAGGAATTATGCTGGGTGATATATCCTCCTCATTTTAATCCTAATCAAAAATATCCGGCTCTTCTGTATTGCGAAGGGGGACCGCAGTCTCCTGTGAGCCAGTTCTGGAGCTATCGATGGAATTTCCAGATTATGGCCGCCAATGGCTATGTAATTATAGCGCCTAATCGCCGCGGCTTGCCTGGATTTGGTAGCGAATGGCTGGAAGAAATTTCAGGGGACTACACAGGCCTATGTATGAAGGACTATCTGTCCGCCATAGATGACCTTGCTAAAGAGAGTTATATAGACAAAGACAGACTGGGATGTGTCGGTGCAAGCTTCGGAGGCTATAGCGTTTATTGGCTTGCCGGACATCACGACAAACGGTTTAAATGCTTTATAGCGCATGATGGTATCTTTAACACAGAGAGCCAGTATCTGGAGACAGAAGAAATGTGGTTTGCCAATTGGGATATGGGCTCTGCTCCATGGGTGAAGAAGAACGGAGTTCAGGCAAAAGTGTTCAGTGATTCACCCCATCTATCGGTAGATAAATGGGATGCTCCTATACTTTGTATTCATGGGCAACGTGATTTTCGTATTGAATACTCTCAGGCTGAGGCTGCTTTCAGCGCTGCGAAATTACGAGGCATTCCTGCAGAATTGTTGCTATTCCCTGACGAAAATCATTGGGTACTGAAACCTCAGAATGGAATAATGTGGCAGCGGACATTCTTCCGCTGGCTCGATAGATGGCTAAAAAAAATAATAGAATAATAATTAGGACAGATGACTGAAGCAATAAGAAAACGCTTGAGTGAAAGCAAGGGTGCGAGGTGGACTGCACTTATCCTCGTATCATTTACGATGATGTGCGGATACTTTGTGACCGACGTGATGTCTCCACTCGAGGATATGCTCGTTAAGAGCGGATGGACAAGCAGTGAGTACGGCTTTTTTGCAGGGAGCTATGGCTACATAAATGTATTCCTGTTGATGCTGTTTTTCGGAGGCATCATTCTGGATAAGTGTGGCATTCGCTTTACAGGCATCATGTCTGCGTCATTAATGACGATAGGAGCTCTTATTAAATATGCCGCGCTCGCTCATAACTTCGGCGATCAGATGCTTTTTGGAATGCATATGCAGGTAATATATACGTCTCTCGGCTTTGCCATATTCGGCGTAGGCTGTGAGATCAGCGGTATTACTGTCAGCAAGATAATTGTAAAATGGTTTACGGGACACGAACTTGCGCTTGCCATGGGCATTCAGGTAGCGCTTGCCCGAATCGGTACGGCTGCTGCCTTGTGCTTTAGTCTGCCGTTCGCCAAGCATTTTGGCAATCACGCTTCGGCTTCCGTCCTGCTGGGTGTCGTGCTGCTGATTATAGGTCTTCTCTTCTATCTGATCTATTGCGTGATGGATAAGAAGGAGGATGATGCCACAGCTTCTGCAACGGTAGAAAAGGAAGAAGGTTTCAAACTCCATGATCTGGTTCTTATTTTCAAGAGTCGCGGTTTCTGGCTCATCACAATTCTTTGCGTCCTGTTCTATTCTGGAGTATTCCCGTTTTTGAAATTTGCTACCAAGCTGATGATTTATAAGTACAGCGTACCAGAAGATCTGGCCGGATTGATACCCGCCTTGCTGCCTTTTGGCACAATACTGCTTACTCCTGTTTTTGGCTCGCTCTACGACCGCATTGGCCATGGTGCCGCGCTTATGATAATAGGTAGTGTGATATTGACGATAGTTCACATCGGTTTTGCCATTCCGATGTTGAGCAGTTACTATCTGGCTATAGCCCTTATGATCTTACTTGGCATTGCCTTCTCTCTGGTACCGAGCGCCATGTGGCCCAGTGTTCCGAAAATAATTCCCATGAAGCAGTTAGGAAGCGCTTATGCCATTATCTTCTATATTCAGAATATCGGCCTCGCCCTTGTGCCGGTACTCATCGGTTGGGTTATAGACAAGTGCTCTACAATAGTGGACGCATCGGGTAAGATAATTGGCTACGATTATACTCTGCCAATGACCATATTTGCTGTGTTCGGCATTTGCGCAGTCATAGTTTCGACTCTCCTTCTTTTGGACGATCGTAAGTTCCATTACGGACTGGAGGAGCCGAATATTAAGAAATAGAAGTATAGTCTCGCATCCGAGTCTAATGTGGTAATTAAAACAAACAACAATATAATAATTAATTGAACGATGAAAAGTGTAAAAAGTATTTTGAATGTTGCCCTCGTTCTCTTTGCTGTGATTTGCTGGAATAATGCAAATGCACAGGGGGCACTGAGCGACGGAAGTCACTGGCATTGGGATAAGGGTACTATTGTCGTAGAAACCCCGCAACGCCCTGCCGGCCAGACCAATGTTCTCAATCTGACTACTCCCAAGCTCAAGGTTGTAAGAGTAGGCTTTGTAGGTACTGGTATGCGCGGTTCAGGTGCTGTAGCTCGCTGGGTGAATATTCCCGGTGTGCAGATCGTAGCTATCTGCGACCATGAGAAAGATCGCGCTGAGTATTGCCAGCAGTTTCTGAAGAAGGCAAAGCTCCCCGAAGCTGCTATCTATTATGGCGACTCCGGCTATGTGGAGCTCTGCAAGCGCCCGGACATAGATCTCGTCTATATTGCTACCGACTGGCTTCATCATGTTCCCGTAGCTCTCTGCGCTATGAACCATGGCAAACACGCAGCTATTGAGGTGCCCTCTGCTATGAACATGAAAGACATCTGGGACTTGATAAACACAAGCGAGCGCACGCGCAAGCACTGCATGCTCTTGGAGAACTGTGTGTACGACTGGTTTGAGATGAATACGCTCAACATGGCACAGAAGGGGCTGTTCGGTGAAATCCTGCACGTATCCGGTGCATACCGCCATTGCCTCGATCCGTTCTGGGACGAGTATTGGAAGAAAGACAAGAACGACAAACTCGGATGGAGGCTTGAATATAATATGCTGCACCGCGGTGATGTTTACGCTACTCACGGCCTTGGTCCTATTGCCCAGCTTCTCAACATCCACCGCGGCGACCGTATGAAGACGCTTGTAGCTATGGACACCAAGTCGGTGACCGGCAAACGACTTGTAAAGGAGCGCACAGGTCAGGACGTTGATTTCAGAAACGGCGATTATACGCAGACAATGATTCGCACAGAAAACGGCAAACTGATAGATATCCATCACGACGTAATGAACCCCGAGCCGTACAACAGAATGTACCAGCTGGTCGGTACTAATGGCTTCGCCAACAAATATCCTTCAGAGGGCTACGCTCTCTCGAGCGCTCAGATGAAGAAGTTCGGCCTCACGCCTTCCAGCGACAATTTCCAGGGACATGACTACCTGCCGACAGCAGATAAGGACGCTCTCGTCAATAAATTCTACGACCCGATCCTCAAGAAATACGGTGAAATGGCCAAGAAGGTGGGCGGCCACGGCGGAATGGACTTTATAGAGGACTGCCGTTTGGTGTACTGCCTGCGTAATGGCCTGCCTCTCGATATCGACGTGTACGACCTCGCAGAGTGGTGCTGTCTGGCTGAGCTCGGCGCTCTGTCTATGGACAACGGCTGCGTACCTGTGACAGTTCCTGACTTCACTCGCGGACATTGGAATGACATCAAAGGCTACAGCCATGCTTTTGTTTCCGATGCCGACGATGCTGCTTCCGAGAAGGAGGCAGAGGAATTCACAGCCAACCTTAAGCAGGGCGGTGAGAAGTTCCTGAAGAAATACTGGAAAGCCGAGAACAAAAAGGCCGCCAAGAGCAAGAAAAGAAAGTAAACGCGGCCTGTCAGACTGCAAATGTATTCCAGATTTTAGCCGGAGAAATTAAAACCATAGAATGATGAAGAATACAAGTAAAGTCTTGAACGTTGCCCTCGTTCTCTTTTCTGTGATTTGCTGGAACAATGCAAATGCGCAGGGGACACTGAGCGACGGAAGCCACTGGCATTGGGAGAAAGGTACTATTGTCGTAGAAACCCCGCAGCGCCCTGCCGGACAGACGAATGTTCTCAATCTGACTACTCCTAAGCTCAAGGTTGTAAGAGTAGGCTTTGTAGGCACAGGTGGACGCGGAACCGGCGCAGTAGAGCGTTGGGTGAATATTCCCGGCGTGCAAATCGTTGCATTCTGCGATCATGAGAAAGAGCGTGCCGAGAACTGCCAGCAGTTTTTGAAGAAAGCTCATCTTCCTGAGGCTGCTATCTATTATGGCGACTCCGGCTATGTGGAGCTCTGCAAGCGCCCGGACATAGATCTCGTCTATATTGCTACCGACTGGCTTCATCATGTTCCCGTAGCTCTCTGCGCTATGAACCATGGCAAACACGCAGCTATTGAGGTGCCCTCTGCTATGAACATGAAAGACATCTGGGACTTGATAAACACAAGCGAGCGCACGCGCAAGCACTGCATGCTCTTGGAGAACTGTGTGTACGACTGGTTTGAGATGAATACGCTCAACATGGCACAGAAGGGGCTGTTCGGTGAAATCCTGCACGTATCCGGTGCATACCGCCATTGCCTCGATCCGTTCTGGGACGAGTATTGGAAGAAAGACAAGAACGACAAACTCGGATGGAGGCTTGAATATAATATGCTGCACCGCGGTGATGTTTACGCTACTCACGGCCTTGGTCCTATTGCCCAGCTTCTCAACATCCACCGCGGCGACCGTATGAAGACGCTTGTAGCTATGGACACCAAGTCGGTGACCGGCAAACGACTTGTAAAGGAGCGCACAGGTCAGGACGTTGATTTCAGAAACGGCGATTATACGCAGACAATGATTCGCACAGAAAACGGCAAACTGATAGATATCCATCACGACGTAATGAACCCCGAGCCGTACAACAGAATGTACCAGCTGGTCGGTACTAATGGCTTCGCCAACAAATATCCTTCAGAGGGCTACGCTCTCTCGAGCGCTCAGATGAAGAAGTTCGGCCTCACGCCTTCCAGCGACAATTTCCAGGGACATGACTACCTGCCGACAGCAGATAAGGACGCTCTCGTCAATAAATTCTACGACCCGATCCTCAAGAAATACGGTGAAATGGCCAAGAAGGTGGGCGGCCACGGCGGAATGGACTTTATAGAGGACTGCCGTTTGGTGTACTGCCTGCGTAATGGCCTGCCTCTCGATATCGACGTGTACGACCTCGCAGAGTGGTGCTGTCTGGCTGAGCTCGGCGCTCTGTCTATGGACAACGGCTGCGTACCTGTGACAGTTCCTGACTTCACTCGCGGACATTGGAATGACATCAAAGGCTACAGCCATGCTTTTGTTTCCGATGCCGACGATGCTGCTTCCGAGAAGGAGGCAGAGGAATTCACAGCCAACCTTAAGCAGGGCGGTGAGAAGTTCCTGAAGAAATACTGGAAAGCCGAGAACAAAAAGGCCGCCAAGAGCAAGAAAAGAAAGTAAGCCGCAGATGCCAGACGACTAAGTGCGTTACCAATACAATTTAAGCCCCGTAAGCAGATTGAGCTTATGGGGCTTATTATTTGTATGACGGAAATGCTGCGTCTCACATGAGCCGGAACGGCAAGGTCAGGCGTTGAGAGAGCAATAATATCCGAGTTTATAGAGCTTGAACAGGGTCATCGACGGATTGTCCCCGCACAGATTACTGCGCATAGCCCTGCGGAATAACTTGTAGAAAGCACGGCAGGAAGCATCCATATTCCATTTCTTCAGTTTGTCAGCAGAGGCGCCGACATGTGTGAAGCGTTGTATGTCCGCCCCCAGAGAATGGAGGGTGCGCAGTGACTCTTCCGTCTTGTTGAGAAATACGTCGTTCGTGTCGAGGCCGTTATGGATGAGAGTGTTGTCGATGTGCGTGATGTGAATCCCCTCCTGCTTCAGCTGTAGTCCGAAGAGAGTATCCTCGAAACCGTAATTCCGACACCGTTCGTCAAAGCGGATGCGGGTGAATATGTCACGTTTTATCATGAAATTGAATGTCGACAGATGCAGATACTCATGCGCCTTGCGGTATCTCACAGAGCGGATGGATGTCGCCTCCTGTTCGTATCTGAACCTGAGCGAATAATCGGGCGAGGGCAGGGAAGTGACGGCCGCGATGCCGCCTACGACCACATCCTCTCCGTGCTTGGCCCACTGATAATACTTCTCAAGAAAGTCATCATGCGAGACAATCGCGTCGCAGTCTATAAACAGAAGATATTCTCCTGTGGCCTCACGGGCCATATTGTTGCGATGGCGAGCCCTGCCGGCATGCTTTTCCTCCGCGAAGAACCTGCAATGTCCTGCTTCGCATACATCCTTCACATGTTCTATTCCATGTCCTTTATCCGAGGCGTCGTCGCCTACAATTATCTCACAAGAGGCATTATGATGAACCCTGAGACTGTCGCACTGCGTCAGCAGCGCCTTTACCAGGGCAGAGCAGTCATAATTGTACACCGGGATTAATATTGAGATTATCGGGCGCGTGACCTGATTTGAAGAATTGTTTTCTGTCATGGTTTTAAATTTTAGAAGTTCGCTGCTGCAAATATACAAATTTCCAATAGCTGACGGCATCTTGCACCTATTTTCATCAGCAGATGCGCCGGGAAAATTCTGACGCGAACGGACTTGCTGTCCGTTGCGACAAGAATAAATTCTCATGCGGATGAGAAATAATTCTCGTGGGACGAGAGCAAATTCTCGTGGGAGGAGAATAAATTCCCGTGGGAGAAAACGAAGTTCTCGTGGGGTGAGACGAAGCTTTGGCGGGAGCAGACGAAGCTCTCGTGAGACGAGAATTAATCCCCGTGGGAGAAGAAAAAATTCTACTCGCAGATAAAAAAATTTATCTCGTAGTAGACGACTGGTTATCTCGTAGATAAAAAATTTTATCTCGCAGTAGAATTTTCGCTTCTACGAGGCGCTGATTTTTACGTAGTTGCACGGGCTCCCGAAATGCATTCTGGTCGTCATTGGCGGCCCATGGAAACTACCTTTGTGCACGTAAACGATGAACATTCCCTTTCCCCGAATTCTCATTTCTGCACATTACATAAACCCTCCCACACAACTAAAAAACTACAAAGCACCTGAGGAAAACTACATTTGAGATGATTCTTCTCTTCTCAAATGTAATTTTGCCCCTCTGCGGGGCACTGGCTTTCAGGCTGTTGCCAAGCGAATTTCCGCACTCTCAGATGATGATTTCCAGCCTGCTTTGCATAAGATTCTTAGCAGTACACCTCTAAATCAATTGTCACAATGGGGCGTAACACCCTTGCACGGCAACTTATATTCCATTATGACGAATCCAGGGCATAGATAGCTCCGCCTGAGATAGAGCCATTTTGCCATTTTCCGCATTAGCGCTAACTTTGCGAGGGGTAAGAGACTGTGTTATTGCTCTGAAATATGTTGCTGATACCGGCGAGTACCGGTTTGTTACATTCTAAACTTTACAGAGATAATGATTAAGAACATTCTGTTTGACATGGGCGGCGTCGTCTTTGAGATAGATAAAGTAGAACCTTATAAACGCTTCGGTGCGCTCGGCATCAATCCCGACGATTATGTTGATCTGTACACGCAAAAGGGGTTCTTTCTTGATCTTGAAACGGGCAAAATAGACGCCGACGAATTCTGCCGGTTGCTCGCAAAGGTGGGAGGACGCGACGCCGTGTCATACGATGAGGCGCAATATTGCTGGTTGAGCTTTGTCAAAAACATACCGGAGAGAAATCTGAACTGCTTCACACGCCTGCGCCGGAAATATCACCTATGCCTGACAACAAATACCAACCCGTTTATCATGAAATTCATGCGCAGCGACCGCTTCAGCGGCGATAGGCATCCCATAACGGATTACTTCGACTCATTGTTCTGTAGCTACGAGATAAAGCACTGCAAACCAAGCGCCGACTATTTCAACTATGTGCTGAGAGCGGACAACATGAATGCAGATGAATGCTTGTTTGTCGACGACAGCATTAACAATATCAGGAGCGCAGAGTCATTGGGCATCCACGGTTTCCTCGTAGAGCCCGGGAAAGACTGGACTGTGGCTCTCGAAAAGAAGTTGGGCGAGGAGGCATAATACTCCGGCTGGGGCAGGATAGACTTGCATTCTATTTATTTCTTAGGCTTTTGAGACAGTGCCTGACAGGCAGCTGCGGACATTGCATTGCGACGATGCCGGGCCGAACTATGATTTAAGGTAAGTATTTAAGGGGCGATTAATACGGCCGGACGGTCTTTATCGTTTCCGGCCCGTACATTATTTTTATTAGAATGTAAGGGAAGAGACCCGGATGAGACCGGCGTGCAATGATCAGCAGAAGGAGTCTTTCCAACACGACTAAAATGTGCATTTTAACGGCAATAATGGTCAGAAATTCCCATCTGACAAAGTCCCGCTTCGTATAGATTCATTTAATATAGGATGAAGCCTTATTTACTTGGTATAAAAGCCAAATAAATTCGTATATTTGCATTACAACATATTGACATACCGAATTTATGAAACATACTAGACGGCACTTTCTCCTGTTTGCGTTGCTCTTTGCTGCGTGTCTGACAAGTTCGCAGGCGATGGCAGCTGAGCTCGCGTCTGACGGGAATGATGCCAAGACCGAACTGAACAAAGCTATTAAGGCCGTGAAAAGACTTGGCGCGTTTGAGGCGCGCTGGGAGGCGTCGGAGTTTCAGGGTTCCGCGCAGACGGCTTCTTTCAGCGGAAACATATATGTGAGTTCTCCGCGCGTATATCTGTCTACGTCCCAGCAGTCCATATGGTATGACGGACATACGGAATGGAACCTGCGGACAGGCGCCTCGGAGGTGTATGTCTCCACTCCCACAGCTGCCGAAGCGGCCAAGATCAATCCGCTTTCTTTTTTATCCATACCGCTCTCCAACTACAACGCACAGCCATTGAAACGCACCACGTTGCGCGGCGAGAGCACCATCAGCATCGACCTTACGGCCCGCGCCGGTGTGCGTACCGCCTGGAAGTACATCTATATCACTCTTGATGCTTCTTCGCGCCTGCCGCTCTGTGTACGCTTCAGTCCGGACGGTCATCGCTGGACGCGCATCTCGCTCTATTCTCTCATGGGCGGACGCAAGTTTCCCACCTCTTTATTTCAGTATCCGAGCAACAAATACCCTAATGTAGACGTTGTAGATCTTAGATAGAGAGTCGTAGGAAACAATCACATAGCCAATATTTACATTTACCAGAATAAGAAAACATGAATCAAAGACAATGCATAATAATAGGCTCCGGGCCTGCCGGATATACGGCGGGCATATACTGCCGCCGCGCGGGCATTGACACACTCCTGCTGTCGGGATACCTGAGCGGAGGACAGCTTACGGAGACGTCTACAATAGAGAATTTCCCCGGATTTCCTCAGGGCATCAACGGCACGGAGCTCATGGACAGAATGCGTGAGCAGGCCGTCGCTTTCGGACTGGAGATCAAGGACGCTACAGTAGAGTCAGTGGACTTTTCCTCCGCTGAGCCGGTGCTTCACCTTGACTCGAAGGAAAGCGTTTCATGCAAGACATTGATCATAGCTACAGGCGCGCGTCCCCGCCACCTCGGCATTCCCGGCGAAGGCAAGTTTGCCGGCCGCGGTGTAAGCTATTGTGCTACGTGCGACGGATTCTTCTTCCGCAATCGCACTGTGGCTGTTGTCGGCGGCGGAGACACTGCGGCAGAAGAGGCATTGTATCTCTCCTCACTTGCGGCAAAGGTGTATATGATAGTCCGCAAGCCATATTTGCGGGCATCCGAGATAATGCGCAAGAGGGTGGAGGAGAAGCAAAACCTTGAAGTTCTGTTTTCCACTACGGTAGCAGAGGTCTGCGGAGAGAATAAGGTAGACTATCTGCGCATCAACACTCCGGAAGGGGAGAAGGAGCTGAAAGTAGACGGATTGTTCCCCGCAATAGGTCACGACCCTGTGTCCGGATTGTTCTCGCCGGCCATCAAGACGAACGAGAGCGGATATATCATAACAGGGCCTGGCTCCACGGCAACAAACATACCTAACGTTTTCGCTGCCGGAGATGTGGCTGATCCCCGCTATCGTCAGGCCGTAACGGCAGCTGCCACCGGCTGTATGGCGGCAATGGACGTAGAACACTATTTGATGAGTTAGCATTCTCAGCTTGTGTTCCCGCAATATCGAGTAACAAGAGATTTGACGTTAATCTAAAAACTAATATAGAAATGGAAATGCAAAACAAGCCCCAGCCCGCAGAGGGTAAATTGGGCGTATTGGTAGTAGGGCTCGGTGCCGTAGCTACTACGTTTATCACAGGTGTTTTAATGATACGTCGCGGCTTGGGTAAGCCCATCGGCTCCATGACGCAGTATGACAAGATAAGGGTAGGGCACGGCAAAGACGCCAAATACCTGCATTACGGTGAAATAGTGCCGCTCGCTAAATTGGACGATCTGGTGTTCGGCTCATGGGATGCATATCCCGACAATGCTTTTCAGGCTGCGCTTACGGCGAGTGTACTCCGCGACAGGGACATCATGCCCGTGCGTGACGAACTGGAGAAGATTGTGCCGATGCGTGCTGCTTTTGATCATCGCTATGCTTCACGTATCGACGGCAAGAATATCATGCCTGACGGCACAACACGCGCCCAGATGGTAGAAAACCTAAGAAAGGATATCCGCGAGTTTAAGGAAAGAGAGCATTGCAGCCGCCTGGTAGTCATCTGGGCCGCAAGTACTGAGATTTATGTGCCTTACTACGAGCCGGTACACGGCAAGCTGGAGACCCTTGAGGCCGCCATCAAAGCCGATGACAAGGAGCATATCGCCCCATCTATGTGCTATGCTTACGCTGCGCTCAAGGAAGGCGCTCCTTTCATTATGGGCGCTCCCAACACGACGGTCGATATTCCTGCTATGTGGGAACTGGCCGATCAGGAGAAGCTGCCTATCGCCGGCAAGGACTTCAAGACCGGTCAAACCCTGATGAAGTCCGGCATCGCTCCTATTCTGCGTACACGCTGTCTGGGCCTTTCGGGCTGGTTCTCAACCAATATTCTTGGCAACAGGGACGGCTTGGTGCTCGACGAGCCTGCAAATTTCCGCACCAAGGAGGTGAGCAAGCTCTCCACGCTGGAATCCATTCTCGACGGGAACGATTATCCTGATCTGTACGGCAATTATTATCACAAGGTGCGTATCAATTATTATCCGCCCCGCGGTGACAACAAAGAGGGCTGGGATAACATTGACATCTTCGGATGGATGGGCTATCCCATGCAGATAAAGGTGAACTTCCTCTGCCGCGACTCTATTCTGGCAGCTCCGTTGTTGCTCGACCTCGTACTTCTCTCCGATTTGGCGCACAGAGCCGGACGCAGCGGAATACAGAGATTCCTGAGCTTCTTCCTCAAGAGCCCGATGCACGACTTTACCAAGAACGAAGTTCCTGTCAACGACCTGTTCAAGCAGTATACAATGCTCAAGGACACGCTCCGCGAAATGGGCGGCTACGATGTTGATGAGCTGATAGACTAAACAGCATTTCATAAGTCCCCTCCGCATCGGCCAGATATCGGTGGGGACTTTTTATAAATACTTTCTTGGAGCATTAAGTGGCCTGAGAATAACTGATAAGCCTGATGTCCAAAACAGCCCGTGCAATATGTTTATAAGAATGGTACACGCATTATGCAAGAAGAAGGAGACCTATATTCCTCTGCTTGCACTTTTCATTTTAACCCTGAATACTTTTGCAGCGCTGGCCGCGCCGGTTAACAGCCGCATTCAGCCGGTTGCCTCCGTAAGTGGAGTAGTGACCGATGCGAGCAGCCGTGAGCCGCTGGCATACGTCAACGTGTGGTACGAAGGCACAGGCGTCGGCACTATGACGGACAGTCTGGGCCGCTTTTCTGTCCCGTACCACAAGGGATGGACAAGGCTGTCGTTCTCATTGATCGGGTTCAAGAAGCAAAGCGTGACAATCTCCTCCCCGGTAAGCGGCCTTACCGTAAGAATGGAAATGGATGCGCTCCAGGTGAAGGGTGTGAGCGTCAAGGCCAAGCGCAAGAAATACAACCGCAAGAACAATCCCGCCGTCGACCTGATGCGCAAGGTCATCGCCCACAAGTCTCTCAGCGACCTTAAGACCAGTCACGATTACTTCAGCTATCGCAAATACGTGAAGCGCACGCTCTCATTCAACGAAGTGAGCGACAAAACCCTCTCTGACGCACATTTCAACGGCAAGCTGTCAATACTGAAAGACAGGGTCGAGACATGTCCCGAGACGGGAAAGCTTATCCTGCCCGTCTCTGTGGACGAAGTGGTGACCCGGCGCATCTACAGCAAGCCCTACGGCCTCGACAAGACCATCACCGAGGGGCGCAAGAGCACGGGCCTCAACGACTTCTTCACGACGGGCGACATCCTGACCACCATGCTTGAGGATGTATTCTCGGACATCGATATCTACAAGAACGCCGTCTATGTCCTGCAGAATCAGTTCGTGAGCCCCTTGTCTTCGGTGTCCGCCATCAGCTTCTACCGCTATTTCATAGCAGACACGGTGATGGTGGGCGATGACAAGTGTTACGAGGTGACATTCACTCCGGCCAACTCGCAGGACTTTGGATTCAGCGGTAGCCTACTTATTCTGGCCGACAGCTCCTATCAGGTGAAGCGCGCGGAGCTGCACATCCCGCACAACAACGACGTAAACTTTGTTCAGGACATGATCGTGACGCAGGACTTCGCCACTCTGCCAGAGGGCGGGCACGTGCAGATAAACGACAACATGATTGTGGAAATAAATGTCGTGGGCTCTGTGACCAAGTTCAACGTCAAGCGCACCACGCATTACGACAACTTCACCTTCAATCCTATTCCGCGCAAGGAGTTCCGCTTCTCGGGACCGGAGAAGACGCTCGCCGACGCCAGCATGCGTAATGAGAACTGGTGGAACGAGGTTCGCCCCGTGCCGCTGAGTGAGAAGGAGCAGAGCATGGGCAAATTCCTCAAGGCGATGATGGACACCAAAGGTTTTAAGCCTCTGCTGTTCGTGGCTAAAGCCTTTATAGAGAATTTCGTCGAGACGTCCTCCAACCCGGATAAGCCTTCAAAGTTTGACTTCGGCCCTGTGAATACGGTTGTCTCTCACAATTTTGTCGACGGCCTGCGTTTCCGTCTGAGCGGACAGACTACGGCCAATCTCAGTCCCCACCTCTTTGCGCGCGGCTACGTAGCCTATGGTTGCAAGGACCAGAAGTTCAAAGGCCTTGGCTCGCTGACTTATTCCTTCAACCGTAAGGATTATCTGCCCCGCGAGTTCCCTGTCAACAATCTCAACTTTACTTACCAATACGACGACGCATCGCCTTCGGACCGCTTCATGCCGACGGACAAGGACAACGTGTTCACCTCTTTGAAGTGGAAGAGCGTATACCACATGCTCTATTCCCGCCGTTACTCCCTGTCCTACGATAAGGAATGGGGGCTCGGACTCCGCCTCACGGCCCAGATAGAGCATGAGACCCAGGAACCGACCGCCGACCTGATCTATCAGAAGCTCGGTAGCGGAGCAAGCACTCCGTCTCTGGACAACACGACCGACATGGTACGCAAGATGCGCACCACCGGCCTTACGCTCTCGCTGCAATACCAGCCGGGCGCTACCTATATCAACACGAAGCAGCGCCGCATCACCACTAATCACAATGCGCCTATCTTCTCCATCACGCATACGGCCGGACTCAAGGGATTCCTCGGCGGGGATTACAATTACAATATGACCGAGGCGCGCATCTACAAGCGTCTGATGCTGGCCTCGTGGGGGCGTATCGATACGTACCTGAAGGGCGGAATAGAGTGGAACCGCGTCCCGTTCCCATTGCTCATTATGCCGGCGGCCAACCTGTCATACATAAAGGAGCGGGAGACGTTCGCGCTTGTGGACAACATGGAATTCCTCAACGACCGCTATGTCTCGCTCATGAGCGCATGGGATATGAACGGCAAACTGTTCAATCGCATCCCGTTGCTCAGAAAACTGAAATGGCGCGAGTACATCGGCGTCAACATGCTGTGGGGCAGCCTCTCTGACAAGAATAATCCGTTCCTTGCCCAGAATGCGAACGACAGCCGCCTCTTCTATTTCCCCGGCAGATACCTCTCCGACGGTACATACCGCTGGCAGAGCCACGTGATGGACAAGAACAAGCCCTACATCGAGTGGATAGTCGGAATACACAACATATTCAAGATAATCCACGTGGAATATGTGCATAGGGTCAACTATATTTACGCCGACACACACAAGTCCGGCTTCCGAATTATGATGAAGTTGTCCTTCTGATTTGCCATCACATGCCGCCCTCTGTTTGTCAGGGCGTCATGTATGAGAACACATCCAAATTAACCCTATTCAGCGGGCCGGGATTTATTCTAACGAAGATCCTGACCCGCTGGCGATATTTCAGGACTGGGAATACATTTGGCATATTAGCCTATATCGTTTTCTGATGTTCCCGTTTTATGCAATTGCTGCTGGGGAAAATAAATCATGGACCACCTTGTTTGAACGCCATTAGAATGGCCTTTGACTCTAAGTCAAATTATGACTCTTTACTTCTGTCTGAAAATCAGCGTTTGTGAGAGGAGCAAAATTACATTTGAGAAAGTTTTTCCTAAGTGCCTTGTAGTTTTTCTCAAGTGCTTTGTTGTTTTTTATTGCTGTCCGGTAAAACTAAAAATGTCATGCAAAAGTTCCCCGAAGCCCAGTA
>OMUV01000167.1 GCA_900314335.1 uncultured Prevotellaceae bacterium
CGCCTCGCAGAGGCTGATTTCTACGTACTTACCCAGGCCGCCGAAGCGGTTTCAGGTCGTCGGCAGGCGCCTTGGGCATGTATTTTGACAGTGCATACGAACGGATTTCCTCGTTTCGGGAAACATCGTGTATGCACTCCACAAAAAACCTTCCGCTTAACTCAAAAACTACATTTGAGATGAGGAAAAACACATTTGAGGTATTTTAAAACGTCTCAAACATAATTTTGGCCCTCTGATGGGCACTGATTTTCATATACTTACAAAGGGTCGAAAACCGCCTCCAAGTCGTCGGCAGCCGCTCTGCAAATGTATCTTGGCAGGGCATACGGATGGATTTCCCCGTTTTGAGAACCATCGTGTATGCGCTTTTCAAAAACCCTTCCGCATACTCCGAAAACTACATAGGACCTGAGGAAAAATACATTTGAGGTAGTTTAAAACGTCTCAAACATAATTTTGACCCTCTGATGGGCGCTGTAAAAGAGATAGTTGGCGCGGTCCAAAATCAGGCGTTAGCGGAACGCTGTCAGGCATCTCCCGGGCCTTTGCTCAGCGGCGGGTAGCGGAGGAGTGGATTTGTTCTGCCTGTTTTGGCGGCCCGGCTTTCCACATGCCCGTGCAGCGGTTACAGACTCATTAAAAATGAAGCAGATTTGCGGCTCAGTCACGTAAAAGTATTAATTTTGCAAATGGCGGACTATGCAAAGTAGAAAAATGCATTGTTCCGCAGAGAGAAACGTAAAAATCATAAACAGAAAAATTATGGCAATTATAAAATGTCCCGAGTGCGGCCACGAGGTATCGAGCGCGGCCGAGAAGTGTCCGAATTGCGGTGTAGCCATCGCAGGGAACATCATGACCTGCCCCGATTGCGGGAGGGTGGTGCTGCGCAGCACTACCACTTGTCCCTCATGCGGGGCGAAACTGACGGCTCCTGCCGCCGCTCAGGGCGGCTACAAGGCTCCGCAGCCCGAGCGCCGCGAGCAATATAACAACACCGACCCCTACGCCGCTCAGCAGAGCGAGGAGCCGAAAAAGAAGAAGAAAGGCCCGCTGATGGCCGTGATCATCGTCGTAGCCGTCATTGTAATCGGTGTGCTGGCCTATGTGCTCATCGGTAACGCCCAGAGCGCCAAGAGCGAGCAGGAGGCCTACGAGAGCGTGATAGCCTCGAGCGATACGGCCCTCTACGGCCAGTATCTGCGCGACTACCCCGACGGCAAGCATGCCGACGAGGTCAAGGCCAAGCTCGCAACGCTTGTAGCCGAGATAAAGGACTGGAACGACGCCTGCGTCAACAATACACGCAGCAGCTTTGCCACATTCCTTACCAATCACCCGGGCAGCCCCTACGAGCAGGCCTGCAAGGACAAGATCGACTCGCTCGACTATCAGGACGCGCTGGCTGCCGGTACGGTGGACGCCCTGCAGATGTACATAAGCAGTCACCCCGACGGCAAATACCTCGACGAGGCTGCCGCAGCCCAGAAGAATATCAACGACACCAAGGTGCAGCCCGATGAGTCCGCCGCCATCAAGAGCCTCTGCTCCCAGTTCTTCACCGCTCTCTCCGAGAAGGACGATGCAGCGCTCACGCAGACAGTGGCCGCCAAGATGGACAACTTCCTCAACAAGCGCGGCGCTACGCATGCCGATGTCATGAACTTTGCCAATAAGCTCAACTCCGGCGAGACGAAGAAGAATTTCACCGTGAACAACGACTACCGCATCACCAAGATGCCGCAGCCCGACGGCGAGGTGGCCTATCGCGTGGCCTTTAGTGTCGACGAGAACAGTCTCGGCGCCGAGGGCGAGGAGAAGCTCTCCTCCTACTACGTCACCGCCGTGGTCAACGCTCAGATGAAGATCACACAGCTCGGCATGCGCCACGTGTCCAACGAAGAATAATATACACACATGATGATAAGAATAGCAATACAATCCAAGGGCAGGCTTCACGACGACTCGATGGCTCTGCTCGCAGAGGCAGATGTCAAACTGAGCGAGTCGAAGCGCACGCTCATCTCCGACTCCACCTCGTTCCCCCTTCAGGCTCTCTATATGCGCGACGATGACATTCCCGAGACAGTGGCCAGCGGTGTGGCCGACATCGGCATCGTGGGCGAGAACGAGTATCTGGAGCGCGGCTTCGATGCCGAGGTGGTGGAGCGCCTGGGCTTCAGCAAATGCCGCCTCTCGCTCGCTGTGCCCAAGGAGGCTATGTACAACGGCCACCAGTGGTTTGACGGCCGCACGATAGCCACATCCTATCCCAACATCCTGCGTCGCTTCCTCAAGGAGAACAACATCCACGCCGAGGTGCAGGTCATTAACGGCAGCGTAGAGATCTCGCCCGCCATAGGACTGGCTGACGCCATCTTCGACATTGTCAGCTCCGGCTCTACACTGGTGAGCAACAACCTGAGAGAGGTGGAGACGGTGATCCGCAGCGAGGCCATCCTGATAGGCAACAAGAACATGAGCGACGAGAAGCGCGAGATCCTTAAAGAGCTTCTCTTCCGCTTCAAGGCCGTGCGCAGCGCCGAGGACAGGAAGTATGTGCTGATGAATGTGCCCCGCACCAAGCTCGACGACATCATCGGCATCCTCCCCGGCATCAAGAGCCCCACGGTGATGCCTCTGGCCGACAAGGACTGGTGCAGTGTGCACACTGTGCTCGAGGAGAAACGCTTCTGGGAGATCATCGGCCAGCTCAAGGCCGCCGGCGCCCAGGGCATCCTCGTCCTGCCGATAGAGAAAATGATATTGTGATGCTTCACCTTCCGTGCGAAGCGGTGTGCGGCGATAGCCGTACCATATAATATATAAGGAACAGATATGAAATTCTACGATAATCCGCCCCGCAGCGAGTGGAGCGACATCTGTCGCCGCCCGGCCAAGAGCGCCGTCGAACTGCATGCGGTGGTGAGAGGTGTGATAGAGGATGTGCGGAAGCGCGGCGATGATGCCGTGCGCGACTATGAGCAGCGCTTTGACAAGGCCGCCCTCTCCGACCTCGCTGTCTCGGCCGACGAGATAAAGGCCGCCGAGGCCGCCGTGAGCGATGAGCTCAAGGAGGCCATTCACCTCGCCGCCGCCAATATCAGCCGCTTCCACGAGGCGCAGCGCTTCCAGCCGGTGAGGGTGGAGACATGCCGCGGCATAGTCTGCGAGCAGCGCTCTGTGCCCATCGAGAAGGTGGGCCTCTATATCCCGGGTGGCACGGCGCCGCTATTCTCGACCGTGCTCATGCTGGCCATCCCCGCGCGTATAGCCGGGTGTAGCGACATAGTGCTCTGCACTCCGCCGCGCCCCGACGGCAGTTGCAATCCCGCCGTGGTCTATGCTGCCCATTACGCCGGCGTCACGCGTATCTACAAGATAGGCGGCGCGCAGGCCATCGCAGCTATGGCGCTCGGCACTGCTTCTGTCCCCAGAGTGGACAAGATATTCGGCCCGGGCAATCAGTACGTCGTGGCCGCCAAGCAGCTCGTGTCGCTCGAGGATGTGGCCATCGACATGCCGGCAGGCCCGAGCGAGGTGGAGGTGATAGCCGACAGTACGTCCATCCCGCAGTTTGTCGCCGCCGACCTGCTCTCGCAGGCCGAGCACGGCGTCGACTCGCAGGTGGTGCTGGTGAGCGACGACCGCGCTATGGTCGACCGTGTGCTCGCCGCCATCGATGAGCAGTTGCCCCGCCTGCCGCGCCGCGAGATAGCCGAGGCCGCCCTTGCCAACAGCAAGGCCGTGCTTCTCCAGTCGCGCCCGGAGATGACTGCGTTCACCAACACCTACGCGCCCGAGCATCTCGTGATAGCCACAGAGCAGTATGACGATATCGCTTCCGGAGTGACCCATGCGGGCAGCGTGTTCCTCGGTCCCTGGTCGTGCGAGAGCGCCGGCGATTATGCTTCCGGCACCAATCATACCCTGCCCACCAAAGGCTATGCCCGCGCCTACAGCGGTCTCTGTCTGGACAGCTTCATGCGCAAGATGACCCTGCAGCATCTCTCTCCAGCGGGCGTGGAGAGCATAGGCCGCGCCGTGGAACTGATGGCTGCGGCCGAGGGACTCGATGCGCACAAGAATGCGATGACCGTAAGAATGGATTATATCAAGCAACACAAAACGGAGGATAACAAATGAAAGACCTTGCAGAACTGGTGCGCCCCAACATCTGGTCGCTGGCCCCGTACAGCTGCGCCAGAAATGAGTTTCAGGGAGTGGCCCGTGTGCTTCTCGATGCCAATGAGAATCCCTATAACTCGCCGCTCAACCGCTATCCCGACCCGCTGCAGCGCCACCTCAAATCGCTCATCGCTCCCGTCAAGGGCGTGGACGTGGACAACATTTTCCTCGGCGGCGGTGGAAGCGACGAGGCGATAGATCTCTGCTACCGTGTCTTCTGTGTGCCCCGCGTGGATAATGTTGTGGCCATCGAACCGACCTACGGCATGTATCGTGTGGCCGCAGACACCAATGATGTCGGGTATCGCCCGGTCAATCTCTCAGAAGACTATGCCCTCGACGCCGACAAACTGCTTGCGGCCGTCGATGAGCATACCAAACTGATTTTCCTCTGCTCGCCCAACAATCCTACGGGCAACGCCCTCGACGATGCCGAGGTGCAGAAGGTGCTCCGCGGCTTCGACGGCATCGTAGTGGTAGACGAGGCTTATTCCGACTTTTCCGAGAAGCCCCTCTTCCGCACACGTCTCAGCCAGTTTCCCAACATCATTGTCCTCAACACGTTCTCCAAGGCATGGGGCTGCGCAGGCATTCGCCTCGGCATGGCATTCGCTTCGAAGGAGATCATAGACGTGTTCAACAAGGTCAAGTATCCCTACAATGTCAATACGCTTACGGCCGAGAAGGGCGAGGAGATGATAGGCCGTCGCTACGAGGTGAGCAAATGGGTGAGCATGATCCTCGCCGAGAGAGTCTCGCTGATGGACGCCGTTGCGCAGTTGCCCTATTGCAAGAAGGTTTATCCCACTGACGCAAACTTTTTCC
Organism: uncultured Prevotellaceae bacterium; assembly: GCA_900314335.1. Lineage (GTDB taxonomy): Bacteria > Bacteroidota > Bacteroidia > Bacteroidales > Bacteroidaceae > UBA6398. The sequence goes on from OMUV01000167.1 coordinate 5,017, forward strand.
TGGCGCGCTTCACCGATGCCACGAAGCTCTACTCCTACCTCGTGACGGAGGGCATCGTGGTGCGCAACCGCAGCAACGTCACCCTTTGCGACTCCTGCCTGCGCATCACCGTCGGCTCGCGCAATGAGAACTCGCTGCTCCTGGCGGCCATGCGCAAGTACCGCGGATAACGCCTGCTTTTGGAGTACGCATTATATAAAAAGGAAGTAAAACATCTTTCGCGCCGCCGGCACGGGAGACAAAAGAAAGTAAACAACGAAGGCGCCTTCGGCGCGACAGATAATAATAATGAAGAGAGCATTATTCATAGACCGCGACGGCACGATAGTGTGCGAGCCCGACGACGAACAGGTGGACAGCTTCTCGAAGCTCCGCTTTGTCGAGGGCGCCATCACTTCGCTCGCCACCATAGCGCGGCTTACCGACTACGAGCTTGTGATGGTCACCAATCAGGACGGCCTCGGCACGAGCGCATTCCCCGAAGACACATTCTGGCCCGTCCACAGGTTTATCCTATCCACTCTCGAGGGCGAGGGCGTCAAGTTTGATGATGTGCTTATCGACCGAAGCTTCCCCGCCGAGGGCCTGCCGACGCGCAAGCCCGGTACGGGCATGATGGGCAAGTATATGAGCGGCGACTACGACCTTGCCTCCTCGTTTGTCATCGGCGACAGGGACACCGATATGCAGCTGGCTGCCAATATGGGCTGCCGCGGGCTGCGCCTCTCGCCCGAGATGCCGTGGAGCAGGATTGCCGAGATATGCGTGGCCGGCGAGCGCAGGGCGGAGGTCCACCGCAAGACGTCCGAGACCGACATCCTCTGCCGCCTCAACCTCGACGGGACGGGCCGCACGGACATCTCCACCGGCATAGGCTTCTTCGATCACATGCTCTCCCAGATACCGCGTCACGGCAACGCCGACCTCTACCTCCATTGCAAGGGCGACCTCGAGGTAGACGCTCACCACAGCATCGAGGACACTGCGCTCACCCTGGGCGAGTGTCTCAGACAGTGCCTCTCCGACAAGCGCGGACTGCTGAGGTACGGATTCTCCCTGCCGATGGACGACAGCAGTTGCTCCGTGACTATCGACTTCGGCGGGCGGCCCTGGCTGCAGTGGAACACCGAGTTCCACCGCGAACTGATAGGCGAGATGCCCACAGAGATGTTCCCGCACTTCTTTCACAGCCTCGCCGCAGCGGCCCAGATGAACATCGCCGTAAGGGCTACGGGCGACAACGAGCACCACAAGATAGAGGGCATCTTCAAGGCCTTTGCTCACGTTCTCGCAGTGGCCACACACCGCGACATCCTCCACTACTACCTGCCGTCCTCCAAGGGCACGCTCTAAAACACAGGAGGAATAAGGATGAGCGGCCTGAGGAGAATACCGGTCTCGATGCTTTTGCTCACCGCCATGATGACGGTCCTCATCCTCTCGTGCGAGAAAAGTTCCCCCTACGACCCCGACGGTCCCGATAAGCCCGACACGCCGGTCACTCCGACGGACACGACCACCAATCCCGTTACTCCCACGCCGACAGATACCGCCACGGAGAGCGACTATATCTCCGTGGCTACGGCCATCGCCTACGCCGAGCGGGTGAGCGAGGACACAGCCTTTGTCCCGCCATCGTTCATCGGCATCCTCGGCTATGTCGTGGGCACAGTGGACGGCACAAGCCTCAGCGCCGCGCGTTTCGCCCCGCCGTTCACATCCTCCAGCAACATCCTCATCGCCGACAGTCCCTACGAGACAGATGTGACGGTCTGCATGCCTGTCCAGCTCAAGGCCGGCAGCGAAGAGCGCACTGAGCTCAATCTCCACGACCACCCCGACAATCTGGGCCGCGGCCTAGTGCTCTCCGGCGTAGTCACCGATTATTTCCGCACCTACGGCATCAAACCGCTCTACGGCTTTGCCTGGACCGACACGGGCGGCGTCACTCCCGCTGTGCCCGATAATCCGCGCATTTCCTACGACCCGCGGGTGATAGAGGGAGGCAGATAGTATAAGCAATGCATAATTAATGTATCCTTCGACGCTTATGTCCGTAAAAATACTTAATTTCGCAAAAAATATAGCTACCATGCGACGCTTATGTTTGTATCTGTTCATAGCTGTCATGCCGATGACTGTGCTTGCCGATGACCTGACTTCCGGTCTTACCATTTATATCCCCGCAGAGAAGGAGTGCTTTGACTGGGCCCTTAACTACGGCGGTAACGATGGCCTGACGAGCAGGGAAGACTATAATCCGGAGGCGATTCCAACGAGTAGCTTCCTCACATACGATAATTGCAAGCGCGGAGACCAATGCCTCGAAGTGGGCGGTGGCGATTCGAACAACGGTACTTTAAAGGTCAAGAATAACACGACTTCTTCGGGGACATTTTTCATGATGCGAATAATCCCCGCATTCGGTACGGTAAAGATTTCTGTTGATTACGGGGGGAAAACGGCAGCGACACGCACTATCAGCAATAATCCTTATTACTATTGTTTCAAATATGACGTAAAAACAGATTTAAGCATCACGTCTGTCGTTAAGGATATGG
>OMUV01000168.1 GCA_900314335.1 uncultured Prevotellaceae bacterium
AAAAATTACATTTGAGATGAGGAAAAACACATTTGAGGTAATTCAAAACATCTCAAACATAATTTTGGCCTTCTGGGGATGCTGAAAATCATATAGTTACAAAGGGCGAAAAATCGTCCTTTTGCGGCGGCCGGCGGCCGTTGAGGCAGCGGTCCTCCCGGCTATAATTCGCCCAGTGTCTCGTCGTGCCTTTCGTATTCCCGGCAGACTTTGCTCATGACTGAGGAAGATCTCCACTTATAGAAGTCCTCAATCCTCCGTACCGCCGATATAACTTCTTGGTCCGAAAAGCGTACGTTTCTCCACTTGTTGAAAAAGGCCATTCCACCACATTCCAAAAAACCTTCCGCATACGCGGATACTCACAAGGCACATGAGGAAAACTACATTTGAGGTAGTTCTTCTCGTCTCAAATGTAATTTTGGCCTTCCGGAGATACTGAAAATCATATAGTTACAAAGGGTGAAAAATCGCCCTTTTGCGGCGGCCGGCGGCCGTTGTGGGCAACGCCCCTCCCGGCTATTTCCCGCACAATGCCTCATTGTGCTTCTCGTTCTCCTGACTGATTCCGCCACTATGCGGAGCGCGTATTTCCGGATGCTTGTATGCTCCCGGGCAGTGGCCTTCCAAGCCACAATTCTCCGTATTTTTCCTCCTGTGTATGTAACTGATTTTTACTTCCATAGAAAGGGCAAAAACAGAAGGCACATGTTTTGAACTACCTTTGAGATATTTCAGAACATGTGCCTTGTGAGTATTCCCGCAAGCGGGAGCATTTTTCAAGTGTTACGAACGGCGGTGTGCTTCACCCGCTCATTCGTCCCGGTCGCCGCAAGCGCGGCTCATATGAGAGCGGTCAGATCTGGGCGTTGAGGGGCGAGGTGAACTCGTTGCGCACCACGTGGCCCATCGCTATGACGCACTTGAGATTGAGAGCCTGGTCGAACATGATGATGTCGGCGTCCTTGCCCTTCTCCAGTGTGCCCTTTCTGCGGTCTACGCCAATGATGTGCGCGGGAGTCTCGGAGATCATCCTGCAAGCGTCCTCGAGGGGAATACCTACCTGCTGCACCATGGTGCGCACGAGGCGGTCCATCGTGGCTATGCTGCCGGCCAGCGCGCTGCGGTCTGCGAGCTTGCACACGCCGTCCTCGATAATGACGCGCGGGTCGAAGGCCTTCTTGCTGTCGCTCGCGGCGCAGGCCAGAGCGTCGGTGATGAGCGCCGTGCGGTCGGGACCTTTGTATTTGTAGACCAGCTTGAGAATCGTGGAGGGGACATGCTTGCCGTCGGCTATTACCTCGACCGTCATGTCATCGATGAGATAAACGCTCTCCACCGTGCCCTCGTATTTGTACTCCCTGTTCTTGTGGAATCCGGGCATAGCGTTGTAGAAGTGGGTGGCGTGGGTGAATCCTACCTCGTAGGCGGCTCTCACGTCGTGGTATTCGGCCTGCGTGTGGGCTACGCAGGGCAGTACACCGTGCTCCACGCACGTGCGGCCGAACTCGATGGTGCCCGGAAGCTCCGGAGCCTCGTCCCATCGCTTGATGACGCGTGTGTAGTCGAGCAGATGGTGGTAATCGTTGGGGTCAGGATTCTTGATGTACTCGGGGAGCTGGCCGCCGGCCATCTTCATGTTGAAGTAAGGGCCCTCGAGATGCAGTCCGAGCACGGGGCTGTCGGGCTTGGCCATGAGCTTCTCCGTCGTATCGGCTGCCGCCTCGATCATAGGCACCGACGAGGAGGAAAGCGTTGGGAGAATGGAGGTCGTGCCGTAGTACATGTGAGCGCGGATGGCCGTGTGGAAGGCTTCCTCCGTGCCCTCCATAAAGTCGCGCCCGCCACCGCCGTGCACATGGATATCGATGCCGCCGGGCACTATGTAGCAGCCCTCGGCGTCGAAGGTGCGCGCGCTCTCGATGTGGAGCTCGTTGTTGCTGACCTCTACTATCTTGTTGCCGTCGATAATGACCGACCCGCCTTTCATCCAGCCTTGCGGGGTAAGTATCCTTCCGTTCAGTATTTGTGTTAGCATACTCTTCTCAGTTTTTGTTATTATTGCACTCTCCCTTTCGGGAGATGCAAATATACCGATTTTTATCCATTACGACCCCTCTGAAATCGCGTCTCTGAGGGCTCTGGCGAAAGTTTAGCATGTCGCAACGAAATTTTAGTATTCTTACTTTTTCCACAGTATGTGGGGCGGGCAAATATGTGTAACTTTGCCCGATAATTATATTATTCTGAACCAGATGACATTCTTCAACCCACGTACCGTGCCCGTCGCCCTGGCGACGGCAGTGTTTACGCTTCTATCTCCTCTCTCTTTTGCATCCATCCACGACCTCGGGGGCTTTTCCTACGAGCATGTCACAGCTCCCGACGGGGGCGAGTGGCAGGACCCGCAGCGGCTTGCGCTCGGCAAGGAGCAGCCCCATGCCTGGTTTTTCTCATTCGCCGGCGCCGACAATGTGCTTGGCGTGCTCCCGGAGTACAGCAGCTATTACAAGAATCTCGACGGCGAATGGATGTTCCATTGGTCCGCCTCGCCCGACGGGCGGCTCAAGGGCTTCGAGAAGGACGGCGGCGTGGCCGGCATGAAGGACAGGATAAGGGTTCCCTCGTCGTGGAATGTGGCCGGCATAGGCCGCGACGGCACCTGCAAGTACGGCATCCCGATGTACATCAACCAGGGCACACCGTTCTATCATGAGGTGAAGGTGGGCGACTGGAAGAAGGGCGTGATGCGTGTGCCGCCCAAAAACTGGACGTCGTACAAATACCGCAATGAGGTGGGGCAGTACCGCAGGAGCTTCACCATTCCCGAGACGTGGAAGGGCAGGCGTGTCTACATCAACTTCGACGGCGTCGACTCCTTCTTCTATCTCTGGATCAACGGCGTCTACGTGGGCTTCTCCAAGAACTCCCGCTGCCTGGCCCAGTTTGACATCACGCCGTGGCTCCGCAAGGGCGACAACACGGTAGCGGTGGAGGTGTACCGCAGCAGCGACGGCTCGTTTCTCGAGACACAGGACATGTTCCGCATGGCGGGCATCATCCGCTCGGTCTACCTCACCTCCAAGCCCGAGGCGCAGATACGCGATCTGGTGATCATCCCCGACATCGACGACCATCTGCAGAACGGCGAGCTCAAGGTGACCACACGCCTGAGAAACCTGGGGAAGAAGAGTCTGAAGAATCTCAACATGAGCTATGAGCTCTATCCCGTAAAGCTCTATCAGGACATCACGACGCTCAAGCCCGTCGACTCGTGGACGGCGCCTGTCGGAGCGCTGCTCAGCGGCGAGGACACGGCGCTCACCGTGCGCCACACAGTGACCGGCGTGCAGGCGTGGTCGGCCGAAGCCCCGTGGAGATATGTCCTCGTGGCGCGGCTTACGGACAAGCGCGGCAAGGTCATCGAGACGACATCCTCCTACACGGGATTCCGCAAGGTGGAGATCAGAAACACCGCCGCCCAGAACGACGAGTTCGGCATCAAGGGCCGCTATTTCTACGTCAACGGGCGCGCCATCAAGCTCAAGGGCGTCAACCGCCACGAGACATCGCCCGAGATGGGCCACGCTGTGACCAGGGCGCGCATGATGGCCGACATAATGCTCATGAAGCGGGGCAATATCAATCACGTGCGCGATTCGCATTATCCCGACGATCCTTACTGGTATTATCTGTGCGATAAATACGGCATCTACCTCGAGGACGAGGGCAATATCGAGAGCCATATGTACTACTACGGCAAGGAGTCGCTCTCACATGTGCCCGAGATGACGGCCGCCCATGTGGCCCGCGACATGGAGATGGTGCACGCCAATGTCAATCACCCCTCCATCGTCATCTGGTCGCTGGGCAACGAAGCCGGCCCGGGGGACAATTTCAAGGCATGCTACAGCGCCATCAAGGCCTTCGATACCTCGCGCCCCATACAGTATGAGCGCAACAATGACATCGTGGACATGGGCTCCAATCAGTACCCCTCCGTCGACGGAGTGCGCAGCATCGCCTCCGGCAAGTACGACTTCAAATATCCCTTCCACATCTCCGAGTACGGCCACTCGATGGGCAACGCCACGGGCAACCTCGCCGACTACTGGAAGGCTATCGAGTCGACCAACTTTATCTGCGGCGGCGCCATCTGGGAGTGGGTGGATCACGGGCTCTACAATTATCGTCCCGACGGCAGGCGCTATGTGGCCTACGGCGGCGATTTCGGCGATTACCCCAACGACGGCACGTTCTGCCTCGATGGTGTGATGATGGCCGACCTCACGCCAAAGCCGCAATACTACGAGGTCAAGAAGGTGTACCAGAATGTTGCGGTGAGCGTGGACCGTCCGCTGGACAGCGGCGAGGGACGCATAGCCATCTTCAACAAGAACTATTTCAAGGCTCTCGATTACGACATCACCTGGACGCTCTACGCCGACGGGCAGAAGGTGAGCAGCGGCAAGTTTCCCCATCTCCGCGATATCGCTCCGCGGGCCAAGGCGCTCGTACCTCTGAGGATCGACCCCAAGACTCTGAGGGCGGACAAGGAATACTTCCTTACGGTCGACTTTATGCTGCGCTCCGACATGCCGTGGGCCCACAAGGGCTATGTGCAGGCCTCTGAGCAGTTGCCCGTAAGGCGGGCTCTCAGGCGCGCCTCCGTCGCCGATGCCGCTGCGAAGCACTCGCCCCTCACGGTCTCTGCCGCAGCGGATGTGACAAGCGTCAGCGGAGACGGCTTCAGGGCCGAGTTTGACAACAAGCAGGGCACACTCCTCTCGCTCTCCTACGGCGGCCGCGATGTGATCGTGCGCGGGCAGGGCCCGAAGCTCGACGCGTTCCGCGCTCCCGTGGACAACGACAACTGGGTCTGGAACGGCTGGTACGCCGCCGGTCTCAACGACCTCCGCCACAGTGTCCTTTCCTCCCAGAGCTATAAACGCGCCGACGGCACCCTCGTCCTCTCCTACCGTGTCAAATCGCAGGCCCCCGGAGCTTATCGCCGTCAGGGCGGCACGTCGGGCCACATCCATGTGGTGAGAGACAGCGGGCGCAACTTCGGCGAGAGCGATTTCATGTTCCTCACCAACGAAGTCTGGACCGTATACCCCGACGGCAGCATAGAGCTCAATTCCGCCATCACCTCCACGTCGCCGAGCCTCGTGCTCCCGCGCTTGGGCTATGTGATGCGTGTGCCCGCCGCCCTGGAGCGTTATACCTACTACGGCCGCGGCCCGGTCAACAACTATCCCGACCGCAAGACGGGGCAGTTCATAGGCCGTTACGAGCAGACGGTGCGCGGGCAGTTTGTCTCCTATGGCAAGCCGCAGAGCATGAGCAATAACGAGGATGTACGCTGGTGCGCGCTCACCGACAGTACCAACAGGGGCGTCGTGTTCGTATCGCGCTCCAAGATGAGCACCTCGGCGCTCGCCTACAGCGAGCAGGCGCTCGACACGGCAGCCCATCCCATCGACCTCCCGGCTCCCGGCGACACCTATCTCCACCTCGACTGCGGTGTGACGGGCCTCGGCGGCAACAGCTGCGGGCAGGGCGGCCCGCTCGATCCCGACAGGATAAAGGCCGGCGCGCATGAACTGGGCTTTGTGATACGCCCCGTGAGCGGCGACATCGACTCCGCGGCCGCCGTCTCCCTGAGCGGCGAGACGCCCGTGAACATCGTGCGCAGCAAGACCGGCGAGGTCAGCATCAGCGCCACGGATACCCTCTCACAGGTATGGTACAGTGTGAACGGCGGCAAGGCAAAGTGCTTCTCCAAGCCCTTCGACCTCTCCGCAGGCGGCACGGTGACGGCCTGGAGGGCCACCACGCCCCAGCTGCGCTCCACAGCCTCGTTCAGCAAGATCGAGAGCGTGCCCGTCGAGGTGATCTTCGCCAGCAGCGTCGAGACCGGCGAGGGCGAGGCCTCCCACCTCGTGGACGGCGACCCCGAGACATACTGGCACACCATGTACAGCGTCACGGTGGCCAACTATCCCCACTGGGTGGACTTCGACGCCGGAAAGCCCAAGATGATGAAGGGCTTCACCTACCTGCCGCGTCAGGACAGCCGCAACGGCCGCATCAAGGGCTACAGGGTGCAGGTGAGCATGGACGGCAAGAACTGGGGCGAAGCGGTGGCCAGCGGCGAGTTTGAGGACAATGCCAAGGAGAAGCGCGTGCTCTTCTCCAAGCCCGTCCGCGCCCGCTATCTCCGCTTCACGGCCCTCTCCTCGTGCGACGGTCAGGACTTCGCCACCGGCGCCGAAATGACGATCCTCGCCGAATAGCCGGCCGACGCGCGCCTCCCATTGCGCACATCTGCCTTACGGCAAATGAATCCCAGCCGCCGGATACAGGCGCGCGGGATTGACTGAGACAAGTTTACTTCAGAGCGAACCGTCCGGTTGCTCTGAAGTAAACTTTTTTTGCGTAAGCAATGGCTTCTCCCGCCATCTCCTGCGGCCGCCGCGGCGATATGAGAAGCCGCCGCGGCGGCCTTATCGGCGCCCGGGAGCGCGGGATATTGATTTTGTCGGGCCTTACTTGCGCGCGATATATGGAAAAATGTGTAATTTTACACCCGAAGCGGAAATATTCCGCCTTGATTGACGTTATATAATTCGAGATTAATTCATTAACTAATATCATTGACATGAAAAAGAGAAATTCTATCTTAGGCATTGCCTTTATGGCAGCCCTGACGCTCACCGGATGCGCCGGTGGCTCCAAGGCCGGCGACACGCTCGCCTCGGGCCTCGACCCCGCCAAGTTTGACTCGACCATCGACGGCCAGAAGACCGCGCTCTACACGCTCAAGAACAAGAACGGCATGGAGGTAAGCATCACCAACTTCGGCGGCCGCATCGTCTCCATCATGGTGCCCGACAAGGACGGCAAGATGCAGGACGTAGTGCTCGGCTTCGACAACATCTACAACTACGCCGACTTTGAGCACACGCCCTCCGACTTCGGCGCAGCCATCGGCCGCTACGCCAACCGTATCAACGGCGGCGCCTTCACCCTCGAGGGCAAGAAGATCCAGCTCCCGCAGAACGACGGCAAGAACTGCCTGCACGGCGGTCCTCACGGATGGCAGTACTGTGTGTACACCCCCGACCAGATTGATGCGCAGACCCTCAAGCTCACGCTCCACTCCAAGGACGGCGACATGAACTTCCCCGGCAACGTGACCGCCTCCGTCACCTACAAGCTTACCGATGACAACGCCATCGATATCTCCTACGAGGCCACGACCGACAAGCCCACGGTGATCAACATGACCAACCACTCCTACTTCAATCTTAACGGCGACGCCTCGCAGCCCATCACCAACTGCAAGCTCTACATCAACGCCGACAAGTTCACGCCCATCAACAACACCTTCATCCCGCTCGGCCAGATCGTGCCCGTCAAGCAGGTGCCCGAGGTGGACTTCACCACTCCTACCGAGGTTGGCAAGAACGTGAGCAACTTTAAGAGCGAGCAGATTAAGAACGCCAACGGCTTCGACTTCAACTGGGTGCTCAACACCTACAAGGACGGCAAGGGCGATGACAAGACCCCCGCTGCCTCTGTCGTGAGCCCCACGACCGGCATCAAGCTCGAGGTGTTCACCAACGAGCCCGGTCTGCAGGTGTACACCGGCAACTTCCTCAACGGCAAGGTGACCGGCAAGTATGGCAAGGTGTACAATCAGCACGCTGCCATCTGCCTCGAGAGCCAGCACTTCCCCGACACGCCCAACCATCCCGAGTGGCCCACTGCTGAGCTGAAGCCCGGTCAGAAATATCAGAGCCACTGCATCTTCAAGTTCTCCGTAGAGAAGTAATTTTCCTCCCCTTCTGGAGTAAACGATATAAAGGGGTGGAACCGGCGACGAAGCCGGCTCCGCCCCTGCGTTCTTACCTATATATAAGTTGTCATCCTCCGGCCCCGCCATTATATATTCGCCATACGAAAAGCGTGCGCTTTTTCCACTTGT